>JAWOBF010000070.1:0-48434 GCA_046498225.1 Candidatus Aegiribacteria sp. | reverse complement strand
TTTAATGGAGGAAAACGGTATGAAATCCGTCTTTTTTGTTCTTCTAGCTTCCGCGGCTGTTCTGGCCGCCGGAAACGTCAACAGCTGGCAGTCCTTCGGGGGCGCCGAGGGGGAGGCTCCCGCAGTTACCCTGCTGGAGTCGGACCAGGGCCACATGGTCCTGGAGATATCCCTTCCGGGTTTCAACCTTGACCGAAGGCCCGGCGGAGGGAACACCTGGAACGTGGTGTCCCTTCCCGGATGCTACCCCCAGGGCGAAGTGGGCCTTCCGGCCCTTCCCTCGATAACCGAGATGTTCGCCCTGCCCTTCGGCACCGAGGCGGTCGTCACCGTGGAGGAAGTTACCTCCACCGTCTACAGCGACATGCGAGTCCTTCCCCGGCAGACCCCCGAGGTGGACATGGCCCACGCCCCCTACCCCTTCGTGATTAACGAGGACTTCTACGGGAGCGACAGGGAGTACCCCGGCGCCTGGGCGCGCATAGACAACCGGGGCGCCTGGTCGGGACTCAACGTATCGAGGCTTGTTGTAACCCCTTTCAGTTACAACCCCGCCACCGGAACCCTGGAAGCGGCCAGCAGCATCAGAGTGCGGGTTGACTTCGAAGGTTCCGCGGAAAGGCCTGCCGAGTCGGTCAGCCCTTCCATGGTCCCCGCCATGGAGAGGAACATCCTCAACTGGGACGTGTTCGAAGCTGCTGCGGCTCCCCTCGAGGGATCAAGGGACGACGGCGTGGAGTACGTTTTCGTCTGCACCGAGAGCAGCGCCGACTGGGTGGCCGAGCTCTTTCAGACCCACCATTACCTGGGGCTGCACACCAGGGTGGAAACTTTGAGCACACCATCCACCCCGGACGATATCAAGACGGCCATAGAGGACAACTACACCACCGGCGTGACCCGCTTCGCCACCATCGTCGGAACTCACAGCGAACTTCCCTCCTATACCTGGGACGGAAAAGTGGGTGACTACTGGTACGGGTGCATAACCGGAGGAGACATCTACGCCGAACTCGGAGTGGGAAGGCTTACCGGAGACCAGGCTCAGATAGAACTGCAGGTAAGCAAGATAATCGGCGGGTACATGGACTACGAATTCGACGATACCCCCACCACGGGCATCATTCCCGCGGAGGCTATCCTGGCGGCCCACGGGGAACAGTACCCCGGCAAGTACACCCAGTGCATGAACGAGCTGGCCGCCTGGGACTACAGCCTCATCGACTTCGTGTTCACCAAGGTCTATCCGCCTGAGGGCGGCACCGCCGCCATGGTCTCCGAAGGGATCAACAACGAGATAGGTTCGGTAACCTACAGGGGCCACGGAATGGATACCTACTGGACCTGGTCCCCCGGCTGGAACGCCACCAACATCAACGCCCTCACCAACACATTCATGCCTCCCGTCTACAACATCGCCTGCTACAACGGCAACTACACAGGATCAGGCACATGCCTTTCGGAGGCCTGGCAGTGGGCCGAGGCCGGTTCCAGCGGCAACCTGGGCGCCACCGACCCCTCCTACACGGTTCCCAACCACGACTACATCAAGGAGATCTACAAGGAGATATACGACTACGGCAACTACCGTGTCGTAGAGGCCATTAACGCTTCCACGGTGACCATCATAGGCATTCACGGAGGTCTGGCCGAAACCAACGCCAAGATGTACATCTGGTTCGGCGACCCGGCCATGGACATCTGGACCTTCGACCAGGCCGATGAGCCCGGCGTACTGTCCATCTCCCCCCCGGCCGGCCTGTCACCGGGCAACCAGGACATTACCGTCACGGTCACCGACGGCGGTTCTCCGGTTGAGGACGCCAGCGTAACCATAACCGACGGGGTGGACAACTACGGCGACGGCATGACCTGCTACGAGGAGGGTACTACAGACGCCTCCGGTCAGGTCACCATCAACGTGACCGTTCCCACCAGCGGCGAGCTGTTCTTCGGCGCCTTCAAGCATGACTACAGGTACGATATAGCATCCGTGGTCATCGGCACCGGCGTGGCCGGTTCGGAAGCTCCGGCGCCCGTTCTCTCCCTGGACAGGGTCTTCCCCAACCCGGTGTCGAGCAACGCCTCCATCGGATTCAGCGTCCCCGAGAGCGGCAGGGTGGAGATAGCCGTCTACGACGTCTCCGGCCGCATAGTGGAGACCATTATGGACGGTTCGGTCGATGCCGGCAGCCACTCCCTCCAGTGGACCCCCGCCGGCGGCATCGCCAGCGGTGTCTACTTCATCAGGCTGACCGCCGAAGGCGGGACCCTCACTCAGCAGGCGATGGTTATCCGCTAGGTTCATCAGCGCACTACATGAAAGGCGGGCCTTCGGGTCCGCCTTTTTCTATCATGGACCTCATCGGTACTTGACCGGCCCGCAGGGGAACGGTTAGTATCATTTCTGCGTTATTCATATGCGTGCCTTTCCAATGATCCAACTACAGGGAGATGAAAACCATGAAATTGATGCTCTGCGCGTTCGTTATCGCCGCTTCAGCGTTCTCGGCCGGAGCCGGAAACGTCAACAGCTGGCAGTCCTTCGGGGGGGCCGAGGGGGAGGCACCCGCCGTGACCCTGCTGGAGTCCGACCAGGACCACATGGTCCTGGAGATATCCCTTCGGGGATTCAACCTCGACCAGAGACCCGCCGACGGGGACGTCTGGAACGTGGTGTCCCTTCCCGAATGCTACCCCCAGGGCGAAGTGGGGCTTCCGGCCCTTCCTTCGATAACCGAGATGTTCGCCCTGCCATTCGGCACCGAGGCGGTCGTCACCGTGGAGGAAGTCTCCTCCACCGTCTACAGCGACATGCGAGTCCTTCCCCGGCAGACCCCCGAGGTGGACATGGCACACGCCCCCTACCCCTTCGTGATGAATGAAGAATTCTACCGGAGCGACGGGGAGTACCCCGGCGCCTGGGCGAGCATAGACAACCGGGGCGCCTGGTCGGGACTCAACGTATCGAGGCTTGTTGTAACGCCCTTCAGCTACAGCCCCGCCACCGGAACCCTCGAGGTCGCCGGCAGCATGGTAGTACGGGTCGATTTCCAGGGTTCTGCGTCCACCCCGGCGAATCCGGTCAACCCCTCCATGGTTCCGGCCATGGAGAGGAACATCCTCAACTGGGACGTGTTCGAGGCCGCGGCGACTCCCCTGGAGGGCACAAGGGACGACGGCGTGGAGTACGTGTTCGTCTGCACCGAGAACAGCGCCGACTGGGTGGCCGAACTCTTCCAGACACACCATTACCTGGGGCTGCGCACCAGGGTGGAGACTCTTTCGACCCCAGCTACAAGCGCACAGATAAAGGCCGCCATAACTGACAATTACACCGACGGAGTGACCAGGTTCGCCTGCATAGTCGGAACTCACAGCGAACTTCCGTCCTACACCTGGAGCGGCTATGAGGGCGACTACTGGTACGGCTGTATAGATGGCGCCCCGGATGTATACGCCGAGCTGGGCGTGGGAAGGCTCACCGGCACTCAGGCCCAGATAGAGCACCAGGTGGACAAGATCATAAGCGGATACATGGAGTACGGCTTCGATGACGGGCTCACCACCGGCGTAACTCCCAGCAGAGCCATTCTGGCGGCCCACGGGGAACAGTTCCCCGGCAAGTACACCCAGTGCATGAACGAGCTGGCCGCCTACCCCTACAGCCTCGTCGACTTCCTGCCCACCGGAGTGTTCCCGCCGGTGGGAGGCACCGCCGCAATGGTGTCCGACGGCATAGACAACAGCATCGGAACGGTAACATACAGGGGCCACGGGGACGTCACCTACTGGACCTGGTCCCCCGGCTGGAACGCCACCAACATCAACGCCCTCACCAACACCTTCATGCCCCCCGTGTTCAACATCGCCTGCCTCAACGGCGACTACACCGGAGCAGGCACTTGCCTTTCGGAGGCCTGGCAGTGGGCTGAAGCCGGCTCAAGCGGCAACCTGGGCGCCACAGACCCTTCGTACACCTATCCCAATCACGACTACATCAAGGAGATCTACAAGGAGATGTACGACTACGGCAATTACCGGGTTACCGAGGTCACAAATGCCGCCTCGGTGACAACCATTGGAATACACGGGTCCATCGGCATCGCCAACGCCAAGATGTACATCTGGTTCGGCGACCCGGCCATGGACATCTGGACCTTCGACGAACTCGATGAACCCTACGGACTGTCCCTGTCACATCCCCCCAGCCTGGCGCCGGGCAACCAGGACATTACCGTCACGGTCACCGCCGATGGTTCTCCGGTGGAGGGAGCCAACGTAACGATCACCGACGGGGTGGACAACTACGGCGGCGGCATGACCTGCTACGAGGAGGGAACCACCAACGCCTCCGGACAGGCCACGATCAACGTGACCGTTCCCACCACCGGCGAGGTATATTTCGGCGCCTACAAGCATGACTACTGGTACGATATTTCCACAGCGGTGGTCGGCACCGGCGTGGCCGGTTCGGAAGCTCCGGCGCCCGTTTTCTCCCTCGACAGGGTCTTCCCCAACCCGGTGACGGAAAACGCCTCCATCGGGTTCAGCGTCCCCGAGAGCGGCAGGGCGGAAATAGCCGTCTACGACGTTTCCGGCCGCATAGTGGAAACCATTATGGACGGTTCGGTCGAGGCGGGCAGCCACTCCCTCCAGTGGACCCCCGCCGGCGGCATCGCCAGCGGAGTCTACTTCATCAGGCTGACCGCCGAAGGCGGGACCCTCACTCGGCAGGCTATGGTCATCCGCTAGGTTCATCAGCGTACTACATGAAAGGCGGGCCTTCGGGTCCGCCTTTTTCTATCATGGACAGCATCAATACTTGACCGGCCCGCAGTGGAACGGTTAGACTCCTGTCAGTGTTGTCAGACCGAAAAGTGCCGCTATCCCTTAAACCCGGAGTTGAATTATCATGAAGCCCTTTCTGATTTTACTGGTTGTTTTCACGGCGGCTCTGTCCGCCGGCCCCGCGAGTATATCCAGCTGGCAGTCCTTCGAAGGCCCGGCGGGTGAATCCCCTGGTGTCACCCTGCTTGAATCGGGAACGGACCATATGGTTATCCGGGTGGATTTGCCCGGTTTCTACCTGTACGACCATCCCGCCGGCGGCAGAACGTGGCATAGGGTGGAAATACCCGAATGCTTCCCCCAGGGAGAAACAGGCCTTCCCGAACTTCCATCCGTTACCCGGCTGTTCGCCCTTCCTTTTGGAACCGAGGCGGTTGTCACCGTGGAGGAGGTTACCTCCACCGTCTACCGCGACATGGAAATCCTTCCCCGGCAGACCCCCGAGATAGACATGCCCCACGCCCCCTACCCCTTCGTGATTGACGGGGACTTCTACCGCGGCGACGAGGTTCACCCGGCCTCATGGGCCGCGGTGGATCAGGAGGGCTCCTGGTCCGGGCTGAACATCGCAAGACTGGTGGTCAATCCTCTCAGGTTCCACCCCATGACGGGAACGCTGGAAGCCGTTAGCAGCATCGTGGTCAGGGTCGATTTCCAGGGAAGCGCTTCGGCACTGTCCCAACCGGTGAACCCCGCCATGGTCCCTGCCATGGAGCGGTCGGTCATCAACTGGAGTGAATTCAGTGCGGCGGCGCAGGGCGGAGTCCGCGACGACGGAGTGGAGTACATGTTCGTCTGCACCGAGGATAATGTGGACTGGGTGTCGGACCTCTTCCAGACCCATCACTACCTGGGGCTTCGGACCAGGGTGGAAACCCTTGCCTCTCCCGCGACCACCGGCCAGATAAAGAGCCTCATTCTCGGACACTATCAGACCGGCGTGACCCGATTCGTCTGCATTGTGGGCACCCACGATGAACTCCCCTCCTACAACTACGGCTCCTTCGTGGGCGATTACTACTACTCCCTCATGGACGGGGACTTCTACGCGGACCTGGCGGTGGGCCGCATCACCGGCGATTCCGCGAAGGTTGTCAACCAGGTGGGCAAGATACTGGACGGATACATGGACTACGATTTCAGCCGGGGCAACACGCCGGGAATTATCCCCAGCCAGACGGTCCTGGCTGCGCACGAGGAGGATTATCCCTACAAGTATACCCTCTGCTGCAACCAGGTGGCGTCGTATAATTACGATCTGTGCGACATCACCTTCTCGCTGCTGTTCCCTCCCGAGGGCGCCACGAAGGACGACCTGAAGGACCTCATCAACGCCGGCACGGGAACCGTGGGCTACCGGGGACATGGACAGTACTACTGCTGGCAGTGGTTGCCGGGATGGGTTGCCGGGGACATACTCAACCTGACCAATTCCTTCATGCCGCCGGTCTTCAACATCGCCTGCCTGAACGGTCTCTACCAGTACCCCACCATGAGCATAAGCGAGGCCTGGCAGTGGTCGGAATGCGGGGCCAGCGGAAACCTGGGCGCCAACTCCAGTTCTTATACAATACCCAACCACGACTACATGAAGCAGATATACATAGCCCTCTACGACACCGGGATATTCAGGGTCACCGAGGCCGTCATGGCGGCAACAGCCTATACCATCAACCAGCATGGAAGCCTGGGAATAACCAATTCCAGGATGTACCTGTGGTTCGGCGACCCGGCCATGGACGTCTGGACCTTCGACACCGCCGGCCTTCCGGGAGAACTCCAGATTTCCCATCCGGACAACATCCTTCCCGGCGGTCAGGACATTCTCATAACGGTTACCGACGGCGGATCTCCCGTGGAGGGCGTGAACGTGACCCTGACCGACGGGGTGGACAACTACGGCGAAGGCATGACCTTCTACGAGGAGGGGACCACCGACGCGTCCGGCCAGGTAACGATAGGCATAGAAGTCCCGTCCAGCGGAACGGTTCACATAGGCGCGTGGAAGCACGATTACCGTTACGATATAGCGTCCGTGCTGATAGGGGAGGGCCTTGAGGAAGACGAGGCTCCGGGACAGGACCTCAGCATCAGCAGCCCGTGTCCCAACCCGGTCTTCAGCTCCGCCTCGGTGGTCATCTCCGTTCCCGGAGGCGGACAGGCTCACCTTGCGGTCTACGACGTTTCCGGAAGAATGGTGGAATCGGTCTTCCGGGGCCGGGTGGAGGAGGGTTCCCTCTCCGTGCAGTGGGACCCGGGCAGCGGTCTGGCCAGCGGCATGTACCTGCTGAGGCTGGAAACCCCGGGCGGGTCAGCTGTAACGCGGGCCCTTGTAGTAAGGTGATCCGCGGTCGCGCCTCCGTCCTGAAGATGATGCCGGAATGCGGGAGCTGACGCCGGGGTTCGACAACCGCCTCTACCTGGAGGAGCAGTCCAGGGAGATACTGGAGAGAGTGGAGTCCTGCAGGGGCCGGCTCTATCTTGAATTCGGCGGAAAGCTGATGTACGACTACCATGCCGCCAGGGTCCTTCCAGGTTACGACCCCAATGTGAAGATAAGCCTTCTGGAGAGGCTCCGCGACAGGGCGGAGATAGTTCTCTGCATATACGCCGGAGACATAGAGAAGAGGAAGATAAGGGGGGATTTCGGAATCACCTACGACGCCGACGCCCTCATGCTCATAGACGGTTTCAGGTCACGGGGCATTCGGCTTCGGGGGGTGGTGATAACCAGGTTCGAGGACCAGCCGTCCGCCGTCACCTTCGAGAACAGGCTCCGCAGAAGGGGGGTGGAAGTCTTCAGGCACTACTACACGAAGGGGTACCCCACCGACGTGGACCTGATAGTCAGCCGGGAGGGCTACGGAAGGAACGACTACGTAAAGCCCACGAAACCCCTGGTGGTGGTGACCGGCCCCGGTCCGGGCAGCGGAAAACTGGCCACATGCCTCTCCCAGCTCTACCATGATCACCGGAGGGGAGAACAGGCCGGATACGCGAAGTTCGAGACTTTTCCCATATGGAACCTTCCCCTGTCGCACCCGGTTAACGCAGCGTACGAGGCAGCCACGGCCGACCTGGAGGACTTCAACCTCGTGGACCCCTACCACCTGGAGGCACGCGGGAAAACCGCCATCAACTATAACCGCGACGTGGACGCCTTCCCCCTGCTGCGGCGAATACTGGAGAAGATAACCGGAGAGGGTTCCACCTACGCCTCTCCCACAGAAATGGGGGTCAACAGGGCGGGTTTCGGCATAATCGACGACCGCGTGGTCCGAAAGGCTGCCGAGCAGGAAATCATCAGGAGGTACTTCCGCTACAGCTGCGAATACGTCATGGGTCTCTCCGAGAGAGACACGGTCCAGAGAGTGGAGCTCCTCATGGACGATTACGGGCTGGAACCCGAGGACCGTCCGGTGGTTCGCCCCGCCAGGGAATCCCTGGAAGGTACCGCCTCGAATTCCGGGGGGGAGAGCGCTACCGCCATGGCGCTGATGCTCAGGGACGGTTCGGTGATAACCGGCAGAAGCTCCCAGCTGATGCGCTCGCCGGCGGCCGCCGTCCTCAACGCCATCAAGAAGGAGGCTGGCATCAGCGACGGGACGCACCTCCTTTCCCCCGCGACCATTGATTCCATAAGGAGCCTCAAGAAGGCGGTGGGAAGCGCCCCTCTGCAGCTGGACCTCGAGGAAGTTCTCGTGGCCCTCAGCGTCAACGCCGCCTCATTCCCGCCGGCCCTGCGGGGAATGGAAATGCTGCCGAATCTGAGGGACTGTCAGGCACACCTCACCCACATGCCCTCCTCGGGCGACGAGAGCGGACTTCGCACCCTGGGCGTAAACGCGACTTCCGACCCTCTGTTCAGCAGCGGAAGACTGTACGGAAACTGACATAGAGCAGGAAAGGAGACGAAAGTGAAAAAGAACGAGAAGTTCACCACCAACTCGGGAATACCCGTGGAGGACGACCTGACCTCCACGACCGCGGGGAGCACCGGACCCGTTCTCATTCAGGACGTTCACCTGGTGGAGAAGCTTGCCCACTTCACCAGGGAGAGGATACCGGAGAGGGTTGTCCACGCCAAGGGAGCAGGCGCGTTCGGGTATTTCGAGGTAACCAATGACCTGTCGAAGTACACCTGCGCCAGGTTCCTCTCGGAGGTGGGAAAGAGAACCGAGCTCTTCGCCCGTTTCTCCACTGTTGGCGGAGAGAAGGGTTCGGCCGACACCGAGAGGGACCCCAGGGGGTTCGCGGTGAAGTTCTACACGGAGGAGGGCAACTTCGACATGGTGGGGAACAATACACCCGTCTTCTTCATTCGGGACGCCATGAAGTTCCCGGACTTCATCCACACGCAGAAGAGGGACCCCGAAACCAATCTCAAGGACCCCGACATGTTCTGGGATTTCCTATCCCTTACACCGGAATCCATCCACCAGGTCACCATTCTCTTCTCCGACCGGGGAACTCCCAGGGGGCACAGGCACATGAACGGCTACGGCGGCCATGCCTACATGTGGTACAATGAGAAGGGCGAGTACAACTGGGTGAAGATCCATTTCAAGACGGACCAGGGCATAGACAACTTCACCGGCGGAGAAGCCGACAGCATGCGGGGGGTGGACCCGGACTTCTCCACCAGGGACCTCTTCCAGTCCATCGAGAAGGGAGACCATCCCTCCTGGAGCGTTCAGGTACAGATAATGACCCCCGAGCAGGCGAAGGATTTCAGGTTCGATCCCTTCGACGTCACAAAGGTCTGGCCCCACGGGGACTTCCCCGTGATGCCGCTGGGAAGGATGGTCCTCAACAGGAACCCGGAAAACTACTTCGCGGACGTGGAACAGGCGGCGTTCTCTCCGGGGAACCTCGTTCCGGGCATGGGCCCCTCCTTCGACAAGATGTTCCAGGCCAGGATCTTCGCCTATCCCGACACCCATCGGCACCGCCTGGGTTCGAACTACCATCTCATCCCGGTGAACCGGCCAAAGGGGATGGAGACCGCCAACTATCAGCGTGACGGCGCTATGAGGGTGGACGACAACGGGGGAAGCGGCCCCAACTACTGGCCGAACTCCTTCGGAGGCCCCGACCCCGACGCCTCCAGACCGCTGCCTCCGGTGGACGTGACCGGTACTGCGGAAAGACATACCGTCGAGCTTGTGGATGACGATTTCGTGCAGGCAGGTGACCTTTACCGAAAGGTCATGAGCGATACGGCCCGGAAGAATCTCGTAAGCAACATCACGGGCCATCTGGGCAACGCGGTGCGGCGGATACAGCTCCGGCAGACGGCTCTTTTCTGGAAGGCGGACGAGGAGTACGGAAGGATGGTTGCCCGCGGTCTCGGCCTGGACGAGGACCGGGTCGAGGAGCTTGCGTCCATGAGCCAGGAGGAAAGGGTAAGGGCCACCAGCAGGTAGAGCTTCCGTTAACCGGCCCCGGGACTTGACCGCCGGGGCGGAATTGCCGATTATTGGGCGGTCGTTTGCTGCGCGCGAAGGTCGCGCAGCCCGAAGTGACGCGGATCACCGGACCGGAAACGACGCCACATCACAGTACAGTGTTGTGCTCCTTCCGGCCGGGACCTGCCGTCTTAACCCGTACCGGAAGGAGTTCCTGGTTTGCGAGATTACGAAACCGTAATAATCTGGAGCGCCAGCATCCCCGAGACAGATATCGACAAGGAACACGACCGTGTTGTCGAGATCATCAAGGGTGAGGGCGGCGCGTACAGCGGCTCTGACAAATGGAGCCGCCGTATACTGGCCTATCCCATCAGGAAGCAGACCGAGGGCATCTATCACTTCCTGAACTGGAACGGCGAGAGCAGCGTGATAGAAGCCATCGAAAAGCATCTCAGGATCAACGACAACTGTCTCAGGTTCCTGAACCTCCGCGCCGAGGAGGGGAAGGGAGTATCCTCCATGGATGAAGACTACCCTGATGATGATGAGGACGAGGATGAGATGGAGAGCGAGGAGGAGTAATGGACCTTAGGATGCCCAGCATAAACAAGGTCATCATCTCCGGGAACCTTGTACGGGACCCCGATACCAGGATACTGGAAAACGGGACCCATCTGGCCAAGATGTCCATAGCCAACAACCAGAGGTACCGCGACCGCAACGGCGAATGGCAGGAGAAGACCTGCTTCGTGAACGTCGTAGCCTGGCGCAAGACCGCCGAACTGGTCGGCGAGTACTGCCGGAAGGGCTCGCCGGTACTTGTGGAGGGCGAGCTGGTATACAACTCCTGGGAAGACCGGGACGGCGGCAAGAGAAGCCGCCTGGAGGTCAACGCCAGAAGGATACAGTTCCTGGAACGGAAGGGGCAGGATACCTCCGCCCGTGACTACGGGGGGGGAAGCGATGCCGGCAGCGAGCCGGAACCCGAAGAACCGGACACCCAGATGCCGGACGACGACATCCCCTTCTGACCGTCATGACCGTACCGCACGAACTGCCGGAACTTAACTACACGGTCTTCACCGGAAAGGTTGTCCAGAAGGGAGAGCTGAGGCTGACCAGCCTCGAGATCTTCCACCTGAGGTTCAGGCTGGAGAACTACCTGTCGCCGCCGTCGGGCGGTGAGGGAGAGGATATAAAGACCTACGTACTCGACGTGGAGGCCTGGGGAAGCCTGGCCGAAAGGGTGGACCGGGAGATAAGGAACGGAATGTTCGTGCTACTTGAAGGCAGCCTGGTCAGCAGGTCCTTCGTGGACAGGATGAAGAGAACTCAGCACAGAATGGTGGTCAAGGCTTCGGACATTACCGCCCTGAGCACCTGAAAACAGTAACGATCAGGAGGAGTTTAACTTGGCGGCACAGAAGAGAACAAAGAAGAAAAGCAGCAAGTTCGGCAGAAAGAAGAAATGCCGGTTCTGCGCCAACCCTCAGATGGAGATCTCATACAAGAACGAGAGGCTTCTCCAGAGGTACGTTTCTGACAGGGGAAAGATAGTTGCCAGGCGGGTTACCGGTAACTGCGCCAGACACCAGAGGTTGGTGGCCAACGCGGTGAAGGTGGCCAGGTTCCTGGCCCTTGTGCCCTACGTCAGAGAACACTACAGATAATCGACCCTCGGCTGTAGATATGGCAGACAGGGCTGCGGGGAGCGGCGGCGGGCTTCTCGGGATCGTAGTCGCGGGAATAATCCTGGTTCTCATGGGCGTGCCCTTCGTGGGAATGGCCGTAATGACTGCGATGCTGGTGGGCAGAACTGCGGGGCAGGGTCTTCCCCTGGCCCTGGGCACACTGGCGCTGGTTTACCTTATCAGCGGATTCAACGGCGCCCTGATCGCGGCAACCGGCTCCGGAGCAATGGCCGGGACCATACTCACCGGCAGGAACTTCAGGTCTTCCGTGACCATAGCCTCCGGCGCCACCGCCGTAGCGGCCATTTTCGTGACCCTGCTTCTTCCGGAAGGCTCCTTTCTCTCTTCGGACAACCTGGAGACCCTTGCCCGGATGTACGGTTCCGCCGGAATCAGCGGTTCCGAGATAGCGCTGGCCATGGAGCTGCTGGTCTATATTCTGCCGGCCCTCATGGCCCTGTGGGCTGCCACCGGCGTTATAGCCGCCGGCGCGGCGGCCAGGATGATATGCATGAGGGGGGGGACCTGGCCTGACACCGGGGAAGGAGAGCCGGTGAGGCTGGGGCTTCTTCCCGCATGGATCCTCATCGTCGCCCTGGCGGCGAACCTCGCGGGCGGTCTGCCTCCGGAAGTGAAGCGGGCCTCGGTGAACGTCTCGATGTTCATGGCGCTGCCCTATTCCGTGGTGGGTCTTTCAGTCCTCAGGCGGCTTCTCGCGCTGTACCCCCGCAGCCTGTTTCTGGCGCTCCTGGTGGGAATTCTATTTCCTCCGGCGGCCGCTGGCCTGCTGATAATTACCGGCATACTGGATACCTGGATCGATTTCAGAGCCCTTATGGAAAGATCAAAGGAAAGGAAGAACCAATAATGAAAGTACTTCTCATCAAGAGCGTGGAGGACCTCGGTCTGGGGGGGGATGTGGTGGACGTGGCTGACGGCTACGCCCGGAACTATCTCTTTCCCCGTAACCTGGCCGTAAAGGCTACCCCGGCCGCGGTAAAATCAACCGAGCTCTACCGCACCAGAGCGCTCAAGGAGCAGGCTCGAATATCCACGGAGTCGCAGGAGCTGGCCGACAGGCTCACTAAGCACGTGGTGGAGATCAAGGCGTCGGCGGACGAGACCGGGCACCTCTACGGCAGCGTCAACGAGAGGAACGTCTCCGCGGCCCTGCAGGACGCCGGCTTCGAAATAGACGTGGACCAGGTTCTCCTGGCCGAACATCTCAAGGCCACCGGCGAGTACACCGTGCCGGTGAAGATATACGGGGACATTCGGGCGGACCTGACGGTAAGGATACTTCCGGAAGAGGAGGAATAGCCCGTTTGCTGATACTGGCCGTTGAGACTTCCTGCGACGACACGGCGGTGGCCCTGCTCCGGGGCTGTCGGTCGGTAGCCGAACGGCTGGCCGGCCAGAAGGTGCACTCGGTCCATGGAGGCGTGGTGCCGGAGCTGGCGTCGAGGAACCACATGAGGGTGCTCCCGTCTCTGGTGGAAGAAGTGCTGGACGAAGGCGGCGTCAGGAACATGAAAGATATCGGCGCTTTCGCCGCTACCGCCGGCCCGGGTCTTGTGGGGTCACTGCTGGTGGGGCTTTCCTGGGCCAAGGCGGCCGCCTGGGCATCAGGCAGGCCGTTCCTCGGGATCAATCATCTGGCCGCCCATCTTTTCATTCATTACGGGACCGGGGACGAGGTGGCGTTCCCGGCCGTGGCCCTGCTTGTCTCCGGCGGCCACACCATGCTTTTCCGAATGGACTCCTGGTGCAGTATAACCCTTCTGGGCTCCACCAGGGACGATGCCGCAGGAGAGGCGTTCGACAAGACCGCCAAGCTGGCCGGCCTGGGCTATCCGGGGGGGGCCCTGCTGGACAGGGCCGCGGAAGACGGCGACCCCTCCAGGATACCGCTGCCCTCTCCGATGTCGGACCCATCCCTGCCCGAATTCAGCTTCAGCGGTCTCAAGACCGCGGCAAAGCTGGCGTGGGAGAGCGGGGCGGAACTGCCTCACCTGGCCGCCTCATTCAGAAGGACGGTAGTTGATGTTCTGGTTTCCAAACTTATGTACCAGTGCGGGGCTCACGGCGCCCGCAGCGTGCTCGCCGCGGGCGGCGTCACCGCCAACAGCCTTCTCAGACAGGCGCTGCGGGAAGCATCTTCATCCGCGGGGCTGAAACTGTTCCTGCCGGACATCGGCCATGCCATGGACAACGCCCTGATGGTGGGAAGGGCGGCTGCGGCCGCTCTGGCGGATGATCCGGCTTCATGTTCCCCTCTTTCATGCAACGCTTTCGCCAGGTGGTCAGGAAAGGAACTCTCCCCTCTGTGTTGCCAGTGACCCCCGGTTTTTAGTACTATATGGCTCCGGCAGGATTGTCACCGGACTGAAGAAGAGGCGTTATGTACACCGGCAGCTCGTACGGAGTCGATATCGAGAGCATCGCGAGGGTTGGCAGGGCCCTGGAGCGCAGCGGGGAGAGTTTCCTTAAGAGGATATTCACAGACGCCGAGCGCGGACATGGGAATGATGCCTCCTTCCTGGCCACCAGGTTCGCCGCCAAGGAGGCTTTCTTCAAGGCTCTCGGAACCGGACTCTCGGGGGGAGTCAGGTGGCATGATTTCGAGCTTCCCTTCAAAGAACGTTATCCGCTTGGACCCGTGGTCAGCGGAAGATCGAAGGAACTGCTTGCCGGCAGAAGGGTCCTGGTCAGCGTTTCACATACATCCAGAGTAGCTGTAGCAGTTGTATTTCTTGAAGGATCGGGGGGTCTTCCATGAGATTCTGGGTAATACCCGAAGAGATGTCCGACTACGACAGGAGAGCCATAGAGAACGGAACTCCGGGGGAGGTTCTGATGGAGAGGGCCGGAACATCCGCCGCCGGAAGGGCCATGGGCATGGTCACCCCGGACCAGGGCCCGGTAATAGTCTTCGCCGGCCCCGGCAACAACGGGGGCGACGGGCTGGTGGTTGCCCGCAAGCTCAGGGAGAGGTCCTATTACGCCCACGTGGTCATGGCCGCCGCCGCGGGGAAAAGTCTTTCCGCAGACTGCCAGAAGAACCTGACCAGGTTCGTGCAGGACGGGGGCGTGGTTGTTCCTCCCGCCAAAATGGACGAGCTGCCGGATTCCCCCTCCCTGGTGGTCGACGCTCTTCTGGGGACCGGTTTCAGGGGCGGGATAGAGGGCATTTTCGCCCGATGCCTGGACAGAATGAAGAGCTACGGGTGCGGAGTGCTAGCTCTGGACACCCCGTCAGGCATAAACGGAAGGACCGGCGAGGTTGACCCTCACACGGTCCCCGCCGACCTTACCGTCACCTTCGCCGCTCCCAAGGCGGGCCTTCTTTTCCCTCCGGGGTGCGGCTATACCGGTGGAATTTTCGTCGCCGATATCGGAATTGAGGTGGACGGGGAGGACGACAGGATGGTTCCGGGCGTCAGCGACGCCTGGAGCCTGCTGCCCCGGCGGCCTGTGGAGGGTCACAAGGGTACATTCGGCAGGGTCCTTCTGATCGGCGGTTCCGAGTCCATGCCGGGGGCTCCCCAGCTCATGGCCATGGGAGCCCTGCGCTCCGGAGTAGGCCTTGTGAAGCTGGCGGTTCCCCTGTCGGCCCATCAGCTGGTGGCGGGTCGAGTGCCGGAAGCCCTGTCCGCTTACTTCCTGCCGGGTGATCCAAGCAGCATTCCCGATCCGCTGGAGTTCGATGCAGCCGCGGTTGGCCCCGGACTGGGCAACACCCAGTCCACCAGGAAGATAGTCAACTATATACTGGCCAACTGGGATCTTCCGCTGGTGCTGGACGCGGACGCGCTCAACGTCCTGGAGGAACCGGCCGGACAGCTGAGCGGGTACCGCGGGCCGCTTCTTCTAACCCCGCACCCCGGGGAGATGTCCAGACTTTCCCGCTGCGATCCGTCCAGCATTGCCGACCGTTCCCGCGCCGCGGCGGACCTGGCCGGCTCGTCGGACATCGCCATCCTGCTCAAGGGAAGGCCCTCCATGGTCTTCCATTCTGCTCGCGGGGCGTCCCTGATCCCGGCGGGAAACAGCGGAATGGCCACCGGAGGGAGCGGGGACGTTCTCACAGGTGTGGCGGCATCACTTATGGCACAGGGAATGGAACCCTTCGAAGCCGGTGTGCTGGCCTCGTTCGTACACGGCCTGGCCGGGGACATGGCGGTGGAACGCTCTTCCGGGAGGTCCCTCATTCCCTCGGACCTGGCGGACCATCTGGGCGTGGCGTTCAGGGTGCTCGAAAATGGAAAGGACAGCGAACTTCTAACTTCCGGAGGTAGATGGAACAGTGACTGGATGGATCGACCGTGAAGAGGCCCTTGAACTTCTGAGGAGCAGGCTCGACAACGAGAACCTGGTGCGACACTCCCTGGCGACCGAAGCGGTCATGCGGAAACTGGCGGAGGACAGGGGGGAGGACGCGGAACTGTGGGGGCTGACCGGCCTGCTGCACGACCTTGATTACGAGGATACTTCCGATGACCATTCCCGGCACGGTCTGGAGACCGCTGAGATGCTCCGGGGAAGGCTTCCGGAGGAATGTCTGCAGGCCATCAGGGCCCACAACGCGGAGAACAACGGCACTGAGCGGACTTCGGATTTCGAACGTCTCCTGGCGGCCGGCGAGTCCATCACCGGCCTCATCGTCGCCGTGGCGCTGGTATATCCAGACCGGAAACTGGCCCCGGTCAAACCGAAATCGGTGACCAAGAGAATGAGGATGACCGCCTTCGCCCGTTCCGTGCCGCGCGGAACCATAAGGGAATGTGAACAGGCCGGCTACGACCTCGGCCGGTTCGTGAACCTCTCCCTCGACGCGATGAAGGCCATAGCCGGGGACATCGGTCTCTGACCGGATTTTCCGGCACCATCCGCGGCAGACAGTCTTTCAGGAGAGGGGTGGCAGAGTATGGAAGACGGCAACGGTTCCACAGGAAAGACCGCTGGAGATGTTCAGCAGCAGGTGGAGGAGCGGGAAGCCTCGACCAGCAGGAAATTCGGCACTTTCGCAGGAGTGTTCACCCCCTGTCTGCTTACGATACTGGGCGTGATACTGTTCCTGAGAGAGGGCTGGGTGGTGGGAAATGCCGGCCTGGGAGGCGCTTTCGCCATCATTCTTCTCTCCTTTTCCATCACCGCGGCAACCGGCCTTTCCATGTCCACTTTCGTAAGCAACATACGCATGGGACCGGGTGGCGCTTTCTCCATGATATCCCAGTCGCTTGGACTCGAGGTCGGGGGGGCGGTTGGGATCCCCCTCTACATTTCCCAGGCGCTTGTGGTGGTCATGTACATATTCGGTTTCCGCGAAGGCTATATCTGGGCCGTTGATGCCTGGGGGGTTCCGGCGATGCCCTCCATCGTCATAGACCTCTTCATCCTGGCCGTGATATTCCTCATAGCCTTCGTAAGTACCGGGCTCGCGTTCAAGGTACAGTATTTTATCCTGATGATTATCGGGGCCGCTCTTATCTCTATCGCCATCGCCGCCATCCGGGGTCCCCTGGACAACCCGGTCGTATGGTGGGGGGATTTCCCGGGGAGCCCCGAAGGAGGCTTTTCCGGAACCTCCTTCTGGGTGGTATTCGCCGTGTTCTTCCCCGCCTCAACCGGGATCATGGCGGGGGCGAACATGTCCGGTGACCTCAAGAATCCCAGAAAGTCCATTCCGAGAGGGACCATAGCCGCCATCGGCGTGAGCCTGGTGGTTTACCTGCTTCTGGCCTGGTGGCTGATGCGGACCGCCTCCGTGGAGGAGCTGGTTTCGAACTACACCATAATGATAGACAGGGCATTCTGGGGTCCGGCGGTGCTGGGAGGCCTTCTGGCGGCTACCTTTTCATCCGCCCTGGCCTCCTTCGTGGGCGCGCCCCGGATACTTGAGGCCCTGGGAAATCACAGCATCGTTCCAGCTTCCTCCTGGTTCTCGAGAAGGTCACGCAGGGGTGAGCCCCGGAACGCCACCTTCTTCACCGCCGCCATAGCGCTGGCGGCTGTGATGCTGAGACAGCTCAACGCCATAGCACCGCTGGTAGCCATGATATTCCTTCTTACCTACGCAACCATCAATCTGGTGGTGAGTATCGAGCAGAGCCTTCGGCTCATCAGCTTCAGACCGCTTCTGAAGGTGCCGAAGGCGGCCCCCTTACTGGGACTGGCCGGGTGTCTCTTCGCCATGTTCATCATAGACCCCATCTTCAGTCTTTTCGCCGTGGGCCTGGTGATGCTCATCTATTTCGTACTGATGAAAAGGGAACTCACCTCTCCCACCGGCAACGTGAGGAGCGGTCTGTTCACCGCCCTGGCCGAGTGGGCGGCGAAGCAGGTCAAACTTTCCCGGGACGCCCCCGAAAGGGCATGGAAACCCAACGTGCTGCTCCCCGTCGAGGACCCGAGCCGTCTCATGGGCGCCTTCGAACTGGTGAGGGAGATGGTATTCCCCATGGGATCGGTCAAGCTCTTCGGCATAGCGCCGGAGGAGGAGATGGAGAGACTCGCCAGCCGGCTTGACGACACCAGGCACGCCTTCATGAACGAGGGTATCTACAGCTCGTCAACCGTGATGATGGGGGATAACTTCCCCGGGGACGTGAGGGTTGCCATGCAGGCCATGGCAGGCTCCTTTTTCCGGCCGAACATGCTGTTCCTGGAACTTCCGAAGGACCGGGAGACCCACGAATCTCTGCAGTCGGTGATAAGGGAAGCGAAAAACCAGCGCATAGGAGTGGCTCTGCTGGTCCGCCATGAGACCGCCGGTCTGGGGAGAAGGAACCGGGTCAACCTCTGGATACCGGACCGGGGCCCCGAATGGAAACTGGAAATGGAGTTCGAGGAGCTGGACCTGGCCATTCTTCTCGCCTACCGCATGTATGACCGCTGGAACGCAAGGCTGACCGTCACCGCGGCCGTGGAGAACAAGGCCGACATCAGCAGGGCGAGGGAGTTCCTCTCCCGGCTGGTGGACCTGGCCAGACTGCCGGCGGAGACGGGGGCATTCAAAGCGGACGAGCATTATGACAGGTACTCGAGCCAGGGTCCCGAAGCGGACCTGAACATCTTTCCTCTCCCCGATGACATGGACGCCGATTACCTCTGGCAGCTCAGGGACAAAACCGGTTCCTCATGCCTCTTCACCCGGGACGGAGGGGATGAGAGCGGGCTGGCCTGAGCGGAGGCCTCCCTATTCGTAAAGCTGCCTTCCCCTGCTGAAAGCCTCCAGGTTCACCTCGAGGAACCGGGGGGGGACCCGTTCCGTGACCGCCTTCCGCCAGTGTTCCTCGTCTATGGGCAGGTAGGGTGACACGGCGCCTATGAGAACGACGTTCACCACCTTCATGTTACCCAGTTCCCTCGCTATCTCCACCGCGGGTATCAGGCTGACCGGAAGACCCTCCTCCTCCATTATTGCGTCGACGTCAGGGTATTCCGCAAGACCGGTGTTGACGGTCATCGGGTTGATCTTCAGGTCGCAGGCCACCAGCCTGCCGTTCGGGGCCAGGTAGGAGGCCCACCTGAGGCCCTCCATCTTCTCCATGGCCAGTATCAGGTCCGCACGGCCCTTCTCCACCAGGGGACTGTATATCCTGTCCCCGAACCTGACGTGGCTGGACACGCTGCCGCCCCGCTGAGCCATTCCATGCACCTCGGACTTCTTGACGTCGCTGCCGGAGGACCTTGCCGCCGCGCACAGCACCTCGCTGGCCAGAAGGATGCCCTGCCCGCCCGTACCGCAGATTATCACGTTCGTCACAGGTTTCATTCCAGACCTCCCATGTCCTTTGAAATGGCGTCCACCGGGCATACCTGAACGCACAGGTCGCAGTTGGGCCAGCAGAGCAGTCCGCTGATGTCCGGATGGTCTTCCTCCCAGCTGATGGCCGGGCAGCCGAGATCCATGCACTGCCTGCAGCCTATGCACTTGTCAAGGTCCACCAGGGCCACCGCCTGCTTCTTCGGTCTGTAGCTCATTATGCAGGGGCGCCTCGTAATGATGACGGAAAGTTCCTCCCGTTCCAGCTCCTCCTTCAGCGCCCTCTCCATCTCCTTCAGGTCATGCGGGTCCACCACCCTTACGTTTGGAACGCCGCAGGCCCGGACCAGCTGTTCCAGGTCGAGCGCCGGAACCGGCTCTCCCCTGAGGTTCTTGCCGGTGGTGGGGTTCTCCTGTCCTCCGGTCATGGCCGTGAGGCTGTTGTCCATTATCATGACCGTGCCGGTGTTGCCGTTGTAGACCATGTCTATCAGGCCGGTTATGCCGGAATGAACGAAGGTGGATTCGCCGATGGCGGCTACCAGCTTGCCCATCCCCTCCCGTCCCACGGCCTTTTCGATACCGCTGAGCACGCCGATGGCGGCCCCCATGCAGACCGTGGTCTCCAGCGCGTTGTAGGGGGGCATCAGTCCCAGAGTGTAGCAGCCTATGTCGCCGGTCGAGCTTCCCTTCATCCGGCTCAGGCAGTAGAAAGCGCCGCGGTGGGGGCAGCCGGGGCACAGGGAGGGCGGTCTCGCGGGAAGACCGATGTCTCTGTACGTCGTCCCTTTTTCGGAATCAGGCCGTAAAGCCTTTCTCACAATCTCCGGGTTCAGCTCCCCCTCGATGGGAATGATGCTCTTGCCCTCGGCCTCTATCAGGAACCGGGCCCTTACGCTCTCCTCCAGGTGCGGCTCGTTCTCCTCGACGAAGACGACCTTGTCCACCATTCCTATGAATTTCTCTATCAAGTTCCAGGGCAAGGGGTTGGACATTCCTATCTTCAGCACGCTTGCCTCGGGGTACACCTCTTTCACGTACTGGTAGGATATTCCGCTGGTTATGATTCCCAGGGAGGTGTCCCCCTCCTCTATCCTGTTCAGATCGCTTCGGGCTCCCCATTCGGACAGCTCCTTCAGCCTCTTCTCCACCCTGGCGTGCATCAGCCTCGCGTGGGCGGGTATGGGAACCCTCTTCTTTATGTCGCCAACGTACCCCTTCACCGGTACCTCGCGCCTGGGGCCGACCTCTACCAGGCTCTTGGAGTGACATAACCGGGTGGTCATCCTGAGAAGCACGGGAGTGTCGAACTCCTCCGATATCCTCAGCCCCTCTCCCACCATGTCCCGGGTCTCCTGGCTGTCGGAGGGTTCCAGGACCACCACCTTGGCCGCCTTGCCCATGAGCCTGTTGTCCTGCTCGTTCTGGCTTGAATGCATTCCCGGGTCGTCGGCCGAGACTATGACCACTCCGCCGGTGGCCCCTATGTAGCTCAGTGTGAACAGCGGGTCGGCCGCCACGTTCAGTCCCACGTGTTTCATGGCCGAGAGAACCCTGGCCCCGGCAAATGAGGCCCCCGCCACCACCTCCAGCCCCACCTTCTCGTTCGGAGCCCACTGGGCGTCTATCTCGTCGTATTCCTCCCCGATGGTCTCCAGTATCTCGGTGGATGGTGTCCCGGGATACGCAGCGGCGAAATGAACGCCGAATTCCCAGGCTCCCCTGGCCACGGCCTCGTTGCCCGAAAGAAGCAGGGTGCCTTCCTTTACAGTGTTGAGTTTCTTCCTCATCCGCCACCTTCCGTATTCATTTGTAGACCTTCACTTCCTCCACCGAATCCAGGACCCTGAGGACGCCGCGCATCAGCGCCTCCAGCTCCTCCTCTCCGGGAAAGATGATTATTTCGCCGAGGTATTTCAGGTTGGCGCTTATCCTGTCCGTCATCCATCCGTTATGTGCTATGCCGCCGGTGATGACCACAGCGTCAACCTCCCCCGCCAGGGCCGCCGCCATGGCGCCGGCTTCCTTTATTATCTGGTATGCCATGGCGCGGAGGGCCAGGTCGCACATCTCATCCCCCCGGCCGGCCCTTTTCAGGGCCTCCCCTACGTGATCGGTACCGGTGTAGGCGATGAGCCCTCCCTTTTTCAGGAGCATCTTCTTCATTTCCTTCCAGGTGTACTCCCCGGAAAGACAAAGCCTGGCCAGGCCGGTGGTGGGCAGGGCTCCCACCCTCTGGGGGCTGAAGGGGCCTCCGTCGT
This sequence comes from Candidatus Aegiribacteria sp., assembly GCA_046498225.1. GTDB lineage: Bacteria > Fermentibacterota > Fermentibacteria > Fermentibacterales > JCC-6 > Aegiribacteria. The sequence continues at coordinate 26,452 of JAWOBF010000070.1, read as the reverse complement.
TGGCCTGGCTGGTGTCTATCATCCTGCCTTTTCTGATGGCGTTCACGGAGATGCCGCTTCCAAGATGGAGCACCACCAGGTTCAGCCGGTCCATGCTCTTCCCCAGCTTCTCCGCCGCCTTGTAGGCGACCATGCGAATGTTCAGGGCATGGCTCAGGCTGGTCCTCTCCAGCAGAGGATGGCCCGAGAGCCGCGCCTCCGGTATCATCTCGTCGACGCAGACGGGATCGACTATGAAGGCCCGGCTCCCCGCCTCGTCGGCTATGGCCCGGGCAAGAAGGGCACCCAGGTTGGACGGATGGTCCGCCTGCAGGGTTGAGCCTTCCCGAATATCTTCAACCAGTGCGGTGTTGACCTCGTATGTGCCGCTTTCCAGAGGCTTGAACGCCCCTCCCCGGCCCACAACGGCGGTCAGGGCGGAAGGGCTGTGACCGGCTTCCTTCAACGTCCTGAGGATTATTTCCCGACGGAAATCCAGTTGTTCCAGGGTGGACGAGAACTGCTCAAGTTCAGCGGGCATATGCCTTACGTTCTCCTCGAACACCAGTTCCGTCTCCTCGAACAGACCAAGCTTCGTGGAAGTGCCTCCCGGATTTACGGTCAGTATCAGTCTTTCCTCCTCAGACATTTTCACCTCCCGAGACAACTACCCCCAGCGCGAGTGAGTTAAGCTTGGTCACAGGCTTGTCGGACCGCGACAGCATCACCACCGGTGCCGAAGCTCCGGCTATGAGTCCTCCCACCTCGGCGTCGGTCATGTACATGAATGCCTTGGCGAAGATGTTCCCGCTGGCGATATCCGGAGTTATGAGAACGTTTGCCCTTCCGGGAACTTCCCCCTCCATCTTCTTTACCGCCGCCGCTTCGGGGTCCATCGCTCCATCCACTGCGATGGGGCCCGCAATGGCCAGGCCCGGAATTCCCTCCCTGGCCAGGTCGGCGAACATGATGGTTTCCGGCATTTTCTCGTTGGGGACCTCTATGGCCGCCAGAAGGGCCACCAGCGGTTTTTCAGCGCCGAGGGCGGTTATCACGCCGGCGGCGTTCACGACTATCTGCCCGATGGCTTCGCGGTCGGGCCTTATGTTCATTCCCCCGTCGGAGATGGCCACCAGCCTGTCCTGGCGGGGAACGTGAACCACGGCCACGTGGCTCAGTATGCGTCCGGTGCGAAGGCCGGTCTCTCTGTCCAGGACAGCCTTCTGAAAGATGGAAGTCTTTATCAGGCCCTTCATCAGGATTGTGGCCTCCCCGGAACTGACCAGGCCCACTGATTTCAGGGCCGCCTCCTCGGGGTCGGCGCAGTCAATTACCTCAATCCCGTCCGGAAGCTTTCTCCCCAGCCGGGAAAGTGTGTCCCGCACTCCCTCACGGGGGCCGACTATCACCGCGGAGGACAGTCCCTCCTCCGCCGCGGTGATGAGGGCCTTGACGGATGATTCGTCATGTCCCATGGGTATGGCGACTCGGGCGTCGGATACCCTCCTGGCCGCCTCTCTGATCTCAATAAAATCCCTGTACAAAAGAACCTCCCCTGGTAGAATGAACCTCCGTCCGCAGGCTGCCGTCCCGCGGGGGCGCGAACGCCTGCAGTGGACTCGGACAGTACAGATTTAGTATTATGTTGCCGGAAACGGGCGCGGCCAAGGCTGCACAATATCAGGACGGGATATCATGACCGCTGCGAGCGGATCGGAAAGCCTCGAATCAGTCATCAGGGACGCGGAAGCCATGCTTCTTGATTTTGACGGTGTCATCGCCGACAGCGAGCCGTTCTTCAGGCGGTCATGGAACGGGGCTCTGGAACCCTGGGGACACAGTATACCGGAGAGGGACTACTGGAAGTTCTGGTCCTCCCTGGGACAGGGCCTGGAGGGTGAGATCGAACGCAGGGGGCTCTCTTCGATTGACCCTGAACTGGCCCGGCGGAGGCAGCGGGAGATATACCTGGGGTTCGTAGAGCGGGGCATGATACCGCTCTTTCCCGGTTCGGTGGAACTCCTCGAGGCCCTTGATTCCGGCGCGGGATGGGCCGGACGGCCATACTGCATAGCTTCCAACACTCCAGCCCCGCTAGTACGCGACATACTATCCGCCGGGGGCGCTCCCGTTCCGAATATCGTGGGCGGAGAGGGGCTGGAGAAGAAACCCTCTCCGGCCATCTTCCTGGAGGCGGCCTCGAGACTGGGCCGCTCTCCCCGGTCCACCGTAGTGCTGGAGGATTCATGGAAGGGGATCGCGGCGGCCGAAAAAGGCGGTTTCATCAGCGTTCTGGTAAAAAACCGTTACAACAGGGACCTTGAAATAGAAAGCATGTTCCGCGTCGACGGGACCGGAACTCTCATGGAATTCTTTACTTAGCGGGGGTTGAAACGGGGGACTGAAAATGGACATTATTCTTGAAGCGGATATCTTCACTTATCCAATGGTAAGCTTCATAGCCGGGCTCATCTTCTGTGTCCTGGGACGCAAGCTGCTGGGATTCCTGGTCATCCTGTTCGGTTTCTTCATAGGTTACGGGTGGCTTTCGCCGTGGCTGGCCGAGGTGACCGGCTCCTCTTTGAGCTCCTCCCCCTGGATCCGCTGGATATGCGGCGCCCTCGGGGCCGCCCTGGGCCTGGTGGCCTGGAAAGTGTCCATGTTCTTCGCCGGCGCTGTGGTGGGACTGTTCGCCGCGAGAGGACTGCTGCCCGGACTGCACGGCATCGTTCACGTGGCCATTGCCATTCTGGCCGGATTTCTGGTACATGTCCAGAGAGAACCCGTGCTGGCTCTTCTCACCGCTACAGCCGGCTCCTACATAGCCACGGGCTCCGCCATGATAATGCTGGAGGACATAGGTTTCGTCGGGGCCGTGGCGAGTTTCCTGGACGCTTCCAATCCCGCTCCGGTGATCGCGGCTGTTCTGCTTGTGATATTCGTAATAGTCGGGTACAAGTTCCAGGCGAGGTCCTTCGGTTCTTGAAGCGGTGCCGTCCCCGGTGTATATTGCCCAGTCGGAACCGAGTAACAACCGTCAAGGAGGATGCTATTGGGTCAGAGACTTACCGATTACGCCCTTGTGGCCCTGGTGGTACTGTTCATATTCGGGCTGTTCAGGTTTTCCAGGATCGTTCTGGGAAGGGTACTGAAGAGACTGGAGATGAAATTCGGACCTCTCGGTCCCGACCGGACACTGTATACAGCCTTCCTTTTCCTCCTTGCCGGTCTGCTCTTTCTTCCGTCCGTCACTTACTTCCTGGCGCTGCTGAACAATGAATATCTGCCCGGTGGAATGGCGCTCCATCTTGTGCTGGTAGCCCTCTCCATCATCCTCTTCAGTATCGCCGAGGACATGTTCCGTGACTTTCCCTCCATGGAGGTGGACGGCGGGCAATGGTCGACGGGTGAGCACTTCCGACGCCTGGCCGTTCCATTCGTTCTCTTCTGGGTCCTGGGGGTCGTTTTTCTGAGCCCCCTGTTCTATTCGGGACTCACGGTAATCCTGGCCCTCTTCTACATGTATGCCCTGTCCTGCAGGAAATCCCCCCAAAAGGCGCGATCGGACAAGTCCAACTGATGTCCGGGGGCGAAGTTCGAGTTCTTCACATCATCACCAAGCTTGCGGTGGGTGGCGCCCAGCTCAACACCCTTATCTCCACAAGGGAGATAGACAGGATGGGATACGGGTCCGATATCCTTACCGGCCCGGAAAGACCCACCGAAGGAGACCTCTTCCGGCTGGGCGAGGAATGGGGACTCAACATAATCACGATTCCGCACCTCAAGAGGAACATCTCCCCTCTCAGCGACCTTCTGGCCCTGCTTGAGATCAGAAAGGTCATAAGGGAGGGAAATTACAGCATAGTTCACACCCACGGTTCCAAGGCCAGGTTCCTCGGCAGGATTGCCGCCTCCCATTTTCCCGGAGTCAGAACGGTACAGACCGCTCACGGCTGGCCGTTCTACGACTCCATGGGAACATTCCGGAAATACCTCTACATCGGACTGGAGAAGATAGGATTCGACCGGGCCCACATCAACATATGCGTCAGTCCCAGGGACCGGGAGAAGGCTCTTAAGTACGATATAGGCCATTTCGATGATTACCGTATCATCCGCAGCGGTGTCGAGTTCGGCGAATTCAGGCTGGCAAGGGGAAAAAAGGATAAGGCCAGGAGGGAGCTGGGAATTTCTCCTGGCGCGCCGGTAGTGGGGTCGGTCATGAGGTTCTGCCCGGAAAAGGCTCCGGATATCTTCGTCAGTGTCGCCCGGCGCGTCCTTCGCGACAGACCGGACACAATTTTCGTGCTTGTTGGCGACGGTCCACTGTTCGGAAGAACGGAAAAGCTCATCGCATCCCTTGGTCTTCAGGACAGTTTCATACTCACCGGGAGCAGGGATGACGTGCAGGATATCCTTCCCGCCTTCGACGTCTTTCTGATAACCTCGCGGACGGAAGGCCTTCCCCGGGCCCTGCTCGAATCCCTGGCGGCGGGGGTCCCGGTGGTATCCACCGACGTGGGAGGAATATACGAGCTGCTTGTGGATGGACGCAACGGCATCCTGTGCGATGAGGGGGACGTGAGTTCCCTCGCCGAAGGGGTCTCCCGCCTTCTCGACTCTCCCTCCCTCCGGGAGGAGCTGGTGGAACACGCGGATGAGGACATTAAGCCTTTCTCCGCGGAGAAGATGGTCTCCGACCTGTACGAACTGTACACCAGGCTGGCCGGACCGGACATGAACGTTGTCTTCCTGTGCGATAACGAACCCTTCAAGATTCCCGAGACCGTCGCGAAGATCATTCGAAAACAGCCTTTCAACAATTACACCTTAGTATCCCTGAGAGGGCACGGTTCCCTCAAGAAGCCCCTGTTGAACCTCCGTCGCTACATGGCGCTGTACGGCTTCTTCGGCTTCTTCCTTCAGCTGGCCAGGTTCGCGGCGTTCAAAATATCCGGCATTCTTCGCCTCCCCACTCGAAACTCACACTCCCTGAGGCAGACAGCGGCGCGGGAGCACGCCGATTACGTTTCCCTGGAGAACGTCAACAGCAGGGAAGGCAGGGAGTTCCTGAAATCCCTCCGGCCGGATGTATTCATATCCATCGCCTGCCCGCAGATCCTCAGGAAGAAGACGCTGGCCATACCGAAGCGGGGCGCCTGGAACGTCCATTCGGCGCTGCTGCCCCGGAACAGGGGCATGCTTCCCACTTTCTGGTCGCTCTACCACGGGGACCGCCCGGGAGTGACAGTACACCGTATGGTACGCGAGCTGGACGCTGGAGAGATACTTCTGCAGAGTGGTATCGACCGCACCGTGGAAGACGTGACCCTCCATCAGCTCCTCGACCTCACCAAGGACATGGCATCCCGGCTTGTTTCCGATGGACTGGAGCTGATCCGGAGGGACGATTACACCCTTCTTCCAAATCCTGCGGAGGGAGCTTCCGTTAATTCCTTTCCCACCAGGGACGATGTAAATCGATTTATTGATCGTGGAGGGAGAATAACAGGCATAGCCGAACCCAGGTCCGGAATAGGCATCTCCTTCGACGTTGAGGAATGGTTCCAGACGTGCGCAGCGAGGAAATGGTACCCCTGCGAGAGCTGGTCCGGCATGAACAAGAGAGTGAACACCATACTGGACACCATTCTGGAAATTCTGGAGCAGCACGACTCGAAGGCAACTTTCTTCTTCCTCGGATGGATAGCGGAGCACCACCCGGACCTGATGGTCCGCGTGGCGGAGAAAGGCCACGAGGTCGCGTACCACGGCTACAACCATTTGGAGCTGAGTTCCCTTACCAGGGAGGAATTCAGCAGGAACCTGGACCGCTTCGAGAAACTGGTTGAATCCGTTTCGATACCCATGCCGGTTGGATTCAGGGCTCCCAGTTTCTCCATGAAGAAGGGAACCGTCTGGGCAGTGGACGAGATAGTTTCCCGGGGCTTCGAATACGACAGCAGCGTTTACCCCATGTTCAAGATGCGCTACGGCATCCCGGACGCCCCGCAGAAGCCTTTCCTCCTGAGAGGCCTGGAGAGTTCCATTCTCGAACTTCCCCTGGCCTCTCTGAAGCTTGCCGGCATCAAGGTACCTGTTGCCGGAGGCGCGTACCTCAGGTTCTATCCCGGGTACGTTCACCGGCTCATGCTGAAAATGGTGTCATGCGCCGGGGCCACACCGGTACTCTATTTTCATCCGTGGGAGATAGATGATCACAACGTTTCCAGCAGCATGAGCATATTCCAGAGGGTCAGGCAGCATCATAACTCCGGAAGGAACACCATCGCGAAACTCAGGAGGATACTCCGGAAATACCGGGGGGTTGCGCTCCGGGAACTGGCCGGGCAGACAGACGAAGAGGACCTGAGGGAGTTCAGGCTGTAAAAAAAGCCGCCCGAAGCTGTTGTTCGGACGGCTTTCAGGTCGGGGGAGTTCAGGGGCCTTCGATAGCCCCTACGGGACATGCCGCCACGCAGGCTCCGCAGTCGATGCAGGTATCGGGGTCGATGGAATATTTCTCTCCCTCACTGATGGCATCCACCGGGCATTCGGGCATACAGGCCCCGCATGCTATACAATCGTCATTTATCTTATGTGCCATTCATGCTCCTTTCCTGAGCGCTCTGTCCTGGTTTCTTCCGCTGCATTTCAGGGAGTATATGCTCTCGGGCCATAGTGGTCAACTTAACTTCACCGGCTGCCGCCGCCGGTCCGTATGACGTCCAGAAGCCGGTCCAGCTCATCCAGGCTGTGATAGCTTATCTCTATCCTTCCGGACCCTCCCCTTCCCCTGATTCTCACCCTTGTCTTCAGTATCCGCTGAAGAGAATCCTGAAGTTTCCTGGTCTCCGCGTCGGTCTCCCTGACCTCCCTGCCGGAGGTACCGCTGCCGGCCGCGTTCAGCCTGCGGACGCTCTCTTCCACCTCTCTTACCGAAAGGCTCCTCTTCACGGCGCTGACCGCGAGCCTTTCCATGCGGCTCCCATCCTCCAGCCCCAGCAGAGCCCTTCCGTGTCCCATGCTCAGCTTTCCGCTCCTGAGCAGGTCAAGCACCTTCCCGGGCAGTTCCAGGAGTCTCTGGAAGTTGGCAACAGAGGATCTGCTCATGCCGACCCGTTCCCCCATCTCCTCCTGTGTAAGACCGAACTCCTTCGAGAGCCGGCTGAACGCCTCTGCCTTTTCAACTGGTCCGAGGTCCCGCCGCTGTATGTTCTCCACCAGGGCCAGGGCCAGCATCTGCTGGTCGTCCGCCTGTCTGACGATCACGGGGACCTTTTCAAGGCCCGCTTCCTTGGCGGCCCTGAGCCTCCTTTCGCCTGCTATCAGCTGGAAATCTTCACCGGCCCTCCTGACCACCAGGGGCTGAAGTATCCCCTGTGAGAGTATGGACCTTGCCAGAGAAGCTATCTCGTCCGCGCTCCACTCCTTCCTCGGCTGAAAGGGGTTCGGCAGAATCCTGCCGATGTCGATCTCCCTGGCGCCGGACCCCTCGTCATCGGATATGCCGGGAAAGATGGCGTCCATTCCCTTTCCCAGGGCTTTACGCTTTCGTCTGGTCATCTGCTGATTACCTCCCTGGCCAGGCTGAGGTAGCTAACCGCACCTTTTGATTTCGCATCATAAAGAAGCGCCGGAATTCCATAACTCGGTGCTTCGCTTAGTTTTACGTTTCTAGGAATACATGTCTTGAAAAGCTTGGGCCCAAGAAAATTCCTGACTTCCTCCTCAACGTCCCTGCTCAGGATGAGCCTTCTGTCGAACATCGTCAGTACCACGCCGCTTATGCGCAGTCCCGGGTTCCAGAGCCGCTTCACGTTCCTTACAGTATCGATCAGGTGGGAGAGACCTTCCAGGGCGTAGTACTCGCTCTGAAGAGTGACCAGCACTTCGGATGCCGCCACCAGACCATTTATCGTGAGAAGACCAAGTGAGGGCGGGCAATCCACCAGGACGAAATCGTACTTCCCGGAGGCCTCCTCCAGGGCTTCCCTGAGGATGAATTCCCTGTACTCCGCGGTGGCCATCTCTATCTCCAGGCCGGAAAGGCTTCGTGAACCGGGTAGCAGAGAGAGTCCCTCCACGCTTGTGGGCCTGACCACCTCTCCCAGCTCTCTCTCCCCCTGAAGAAGGTGACCTACCGTGCAGCCATCGGTCTCCTTCACGCCGAGACCCGCGGTGGCGTTCACCTGGGGGTCGAAATCCACAACCAGAACCTCCCGGTCGTTCATTGCCAGGCTTGCTCCGAGATTGATGGCGGTGGTGGTCTTTCCCACGCCGCCCTTCTGGTTGGCGATGGCTATGGTTCTGGTAACCCTCATCAGCCGTCCTTTGCAGTGGTTTACGGATTCATGGCCATAAGTGGATCGAACAGGGCCCGCGAGTTCCCCGCGGAGCGATAGTCCTGTCAGACCCGATACTGCACCAGAAACCCGCTTCGGTCAAGCGGCGGGCATCTGAGCTCGACCGTTCTGTGGCAATTTTCATCGGCGGCGACACCCGGCTGCCTGCAGACAAGGGTGGATCCCTCCCCCGATATTCCGTCAATTATTTCAAGCAGCTTCTCCGGTGGCGCCACCGACCGTGCCGTGTACCGCGCCGGCCGGCCGGCATCCGTGAAGTCCTCCAGACGGCACTGCTCAACCCTGCAGTGGACCAGCCCCAGTTCCTCGGCCGCGTGACGGAGAAACAGGAACCTCTTCCTGCGCGGCTCCAGAAGGACCATCCTGAAACCCAGGATGGCGAGTACCAGTCCGGGAAAGCCGTTCCCCGTACCGATGTCAACGGTTTCTTCGTTACTTTCCATGAGAAGGGAGTAGCAGCAGGATTCCAGATAGTGCCTTCTCCACAGCCTGTTCAGCTCCGCCGGGCCGATGAGGTTCACGAAACGGGACCTTTTCAGCAGTATCAGCGAGAAATCCGTCATCCGCCGCAGCGCGCCGGGCTCTGCCTCTATTCCCAGCTCCTCCAGGTCCGAAGCCATCGCTTCCCTGGAGGGAAAATTCCGGGGAGGGACCTCGTTCCTGTTCATTCTTCCTCTTCCACGTTCCACGTGGAACGTTTTCTGCCCAGATGGATCATAAGTCCCTGAATGTCCGTGGGCCTGACCCCGGGAAGACGCTCTGCCAGGGAGATGTTCTCCGGTTTTTCCCTCTCCAGGACTTCCCTGGCCTCCCAGCATATCTCGTCAATTTCCATGTATGAATCTATGCTTTCCAGTGTGATGCCAGACGAGACGCTTCTGGATCGGTGCCTTCTCAGGTTCCTTTGAATGTAACCCGCGTACTTCTCGTCCAGCATTACCGACCGCAGCACGTCCAGGTCCGGCGAGTCCAGCTCCGGAACCATTGCCGACAGCTCCTGCGGTCCAACATCACCGCGCCTGCACAGCCTTGCGAGTGAGACGCCATTCGATGCGCCCTTCTCCAGTATCACCTTCAGTCTCTCCGCCTCCCTCAGCCTCCGGCCGAGCACACGGGACTTCTCCTTCGACAGCACTCCCGTTTCCTCAGCCGTTCCGTACAGCCTCCTGTCCGCGTTGTCCTGCCTCAGGTGGAGCCTGTTCTCCGCCCTGGATGAGAACATCCGGTACGGCTCGTCCAGCCCTGTATTCACTATATCGTCCACCATAACGCCTACGTAGGATTCCATTCTGGACAGAACTAGCGGTTGCAGTCCTTCAGTTGCCCTCGCGGCGTTAATTCCCGCCAGAACCCCAAGTCCCGCCGCCTCCTCGTAACCGGACGTACCGCATATCTGGCCGGCGGCGAACACGTTCTCCGTCCTTCTCAGCCTCAAAGTGTCCTCAAGCTCCGAGTGATGGAAGTAGGAATATTCCACCGCGTAGCCGTAGATGGCTATTTCCGCCTTCTCGAAACCAGGCAGTGAGCGCACCATCATCTCCTGAGCTTCCCTGGGCATGCTTGTTGAAAGGCCGTTCAGGTAGAAGTACCTCGAGGACCTTCCCATTGGCTCCACGAAAATCCTGTGACAGGACCGGTCGGGGAACTTGAAGACCTTGTCCTCGAAACTGGGGCAGTACCTCGGCCCCGTTCCCTCTATCCTTCCGGCCAGCAGCGGTGAGCGGTCCGAAAATTTCCTTACCGCTTCGGCCGTCCCTTCGTTCGTCCGCGTTGTGAAACAGCGTTCCCTGACTGTCGAGAGCGGGCCTCCGCCGTAGCTGAATCTGTAGCCTGTCTCCTCGGAAGGCTCTTCCTCCAGCGCGCTCACATCCACGGTGCTTCTCACCACCCTTGCGGGTGTGCCGGTCTTGAAACGTTCCACGTGGAACCCCCGCTCCGCCAGGTCCATTTCAAGGTGGTCCGACGAAATGTCTCCTATCCTTCCGCCCCTCCATCTCTCGCTCCCCCTGTAAAGCCGCCCCCTGAGGAACGTACCCGTGGCCAGCACAACCGACCTTCCCGATATCCTTCCGGTCTTCCTGCACACGACACCGCTGATACGCCCGGTCATTCCATCAAGCGCTACCACTTCGTCCTCCAGCAGGGTAACGCCGCTTCCTCTTATGCTGTTCAGCTGGTAAGATGCGTATTCAGCCGCGTCCGACTGTACCCTCGGTCCCCAGACAGCGGGCCCCTTTCTCCTGTTGAGCATTCTGAACTGAAGGCTTGTTGCATCCGCCGCCGCCGCCATGGAACCGTCCAGCGCATCCACCTCCCGGACGATAGTGCCCTTGGCTATACCACCTATGGCAGGGTTGCAGGACATCTCGCCCACTCTGTCCGTCCTGGCGGTTATCATCAATGTGGTGCAGCCGATCCTCGAGGATGCCAGCGCCGCCTCTATTCCGGCGTGGCCGCCTCCTACAACTATGACCTGATAATCCTCTTTCATTTTCCCACGCACAGTGAAGAGAGTGCGCGGTCTACGCTCAGAGTTATATTCTCGCCCCTGCCCATCAGTCCTCTGAGCTCCTCATCCGCTTCGCTGAGCATTTCCGCGGCTATTCCGAGGTCACCTTCCGATACCATTCTGATGGAAGTCTCTATTCTATCATGTATCCGCGCCGCGGCACCTGTTATGGACATGCTTCCGGGGACGGAGGCAAGGTCTCTCCTGAGCTCCTCCACCCCCTCTCCGGTGAAGGATGACAGCCTTATCGCACCCGCTCCACACTCTCCTGGAAAGATGTCGCTCTTGCCCAGCACCCTGACCACCCTGCCCGCCTTCTTCAGCAGTTCAACGGGGGGCGGTTCCCCTTCGCCTTCGGTCATCCAGACAGCGGTCTCCGTACCGTCCAGGGAATCCAGCGTACGCCGGTACATCCTGCCGTCAAGGTCTCCGCCGCCGGCACCGGCCGTATCGAACAGCTCTACTTTCCTTCCTCGCATCTCGATCGCGCATGCGGAGCCGTCCCTCGTGGTTCCCGGAATCTCGGAAACCAGGGCTTTCTCACTGCCCGCCAGGAGGTTGAACAGGGTGGATTTTCCAACGTTCACCGGTCCCATCAGAAGTACCCTGCTTCCACCTTCCAGTTCATCCGCGCGTCGCCGGAACTCCTCCGTCGCTTCCGCCAGCCTCTTCATCACCAGCAGTGCCGGCGGCCGGTCACCCACTGAATGCTCCTCACGGAATTCTATCTCGCCTTCCATCGCTTCCTGCGCGCTTTCTATTCCGGCCAGGAGCTTTTCGCATGAACTGATCGCACCGCCTGCCGCAGTGCTGTTCTCTTCTCCTTCCCTCCATCTTGACGCCAGCGCCAACACCTGCAGCGCGCCGAGCTTCCCCGCGGCGTATGCCCTGCGTGTGAACTCCCCCGGTTCCGCCCGTCTGGCACCGCGGTCAATGAGGGAGTCAACTATGCGCCTGACTGTTTCCGGAACACCGTGGCAGATCATCTCGACCATCTCTTCCCCGGTATAGCTGGATCCCTCCGGCCAGCCCAGGGCTACTACCTGGTCCAGTTCCCTTCCCCTGTGGACCACGGTTCCAACTTTCCTCCGCATTCCGCGCAATCCACCGGGCTGCAGACGCATGAGCCCTTCAACAAGCTCCGCCGAACCTCTTCCGCTCAATCTCACTACGGCCAGTGCGGAGGCGCCCTCCGGCGTTGCCAGTGCGCATATTATCTCGGACGGATATCTATCCATTCGCGCTTCCTACCGCTTTTTCCCTTCAATCAGACAGGATTCAGGACTGCTTTTCCGCTTCCAGCTTACTGTTGATCATGTACTGCTGCCCTATTGTCAGCAGGTTGTTCATGAACCAGTAGAGCGTAAGTCCCGCGGGGAAACGCATGAACAGGTAGGTCATGAATACGGGCAGAATGTAAGTCATGCTCTTCTGGCTCTGGTCGGCGGTAGTCATCTTCTGCTGAAGGAACATGGAAACTCCCATAAGCACCGCCAGCAGTCCTATTCCCTGCAGTCCAAGCATGGGGCTGCTGAACTCTACCAGCAGCTCCGGAGTGGAGAGGTCCTGTATCCACAGCATGAATCCCGCGCCCCTCAGCTGCACTGAATTCGCCAGCACTCTGTACAGAGCAAAAAAGACCGGCATCTGCATCAGCATTGGAAGACATCCTCCCAGGGGATTCACACCCTCCTCCCTGTACAGCTTCTGCATCGCGGTCTGAAGTGCCTTCGGGTCGTTCCTGTACTTCTCCTGCAGCTCCTTCATCCTCGGCTGCACCTGCTTGAGTTTCGCCATGGACCGGAAGCTCTTGGTGGTCAGCGGGAGCAGTACCAGTTTGAGCACTATTGAAAGAAGGATGATCTTCACGCCCCAGTTGCCGACGAATCCCAGCACCGAGGTGCTGAACCAGAACAGCAGCCTGCCGATGTCCCTGATTATCGGCCATCCAAAATCCACCATCAGGTGAGTGTCGCTGCCGAGAGACCTGAGCCGTCCGTAGTCTAGCGGACCGGCGTACACCAGCACACTGCTGTCATCTATTCCAACCGCCGGCGAGCTTTCCCCGTTCGAAGCGTAGACGTATCCGTAAGCCCTTTCGAAAGACCCGGGAAGCAGGATTATTCCGAAATATTTCGACCTTGTGGCTATCCACCTTACGTTACCAACCTGGTCGTTGAATTCTATGTCCTTGGTATCCCTGCTTTTGACCTTCTCCGCGTTCCAATGGGCTTCGAAGTAATTTCCCGGTGTAACGTTCGTCTCGCTAACCGGAAGTACTCCGCTGCTGACAGATATCTGCCCGTCAAATCCTTCCCTCTCGAGGCTGAACCCGTAGAAACCCGGGCTGAACCGGTATGTAAGCGACCTGTCCCCGGCAGGTGATACAAGTGTGATGGTCCTCGGCCCGTCATCCACGATAACCGTGTCCGGCGCTGAAGACTCGAATCCCCCCTCTTCCGGCATCCACACCGAGCCGTCGAAGTTTACATTTCCTCCCCCTTCGCCGCCGGGAATATCCTCGTACCTGGAAAGCTCCCAGCTCTGAACGGACCCGGACACTGTTGATATTTCCGCAACGACGATATCCCTGCCTTCGTCACGTATTATTACGGTAATTATTCTTTCAACAACGGGTACGATCGAAACATCTTCAACGGAAAGCGAATCCTTTTCAGTTGAGGCTTCCGCCGTGTCAGCCGCCTCCGGCTGTACTTCCTCATTCTCGTGTTCAGTCAGGGGGAGCTGCTGCGCGGTCCCGCTCCGGCTGTCTGCTGTTCCGGTGCCGGCGGTCTTTCCCATGAACTGCCAGCTCACGAAAAGCACAAGTGCCATCAGCGCCGCCGCCAGCAGTAGTCTGTTCTGATCACTCATTTTCTGTTCTCCCATTTATTCGGTACAGGATCGTACCCTCCATTCCTGAAAGGATGACACCGGAGTATCCGCCGCGCCGCCAGCCATGAACCTCTCAAAGCCCCGAACCTTCTTATGGCGACCTCCGCGTACCTGCTGCATGTAGGGGTGTAAATGCAGCCGGACGGCAGACATGGGGAAATGAACTTCCTGTAGGCCCATATCAATGCGATCAGTGACCTCTCGGCAACGCTCCCCTTACGGTGGCTTTCATTTCTCTTCATCGGCTCCCTCGGAGAACCGGTCCTCCATGCGGCGCAACAGTTCATCAAAGTCCCTCTTCACAGCCTGCCACTTCAGACCTTCCAGTCCGCCGACGGGTAATATAACTATATCGGCTCCAACCCTCTTCCCGCGGGCCAGGGACCTTATCCTTCTTCGCATCAGATTCCTCGATACAGCGTTCCCGCTTTTTGCCGAAAGCGAAAACCCCAGGCGGATAAAGCCCAGGGCATTCTTCGCGTAGACAGCTCTGAAAGATCCTCCCCTGAAAGCCTTACCCGTCCTGAAAACCCTTCTGAACTGGGAGCCCCTATTCAGGGTTCTCTTCATGATCCGTCAGGGAATGAGCTTTTTCCTTCCCTTTCTCCTTCTGGCATTGAGTATTCTTCTTCCGCTCCTGGAAGACATCCGGGCACGGAAACCGTGCTTTCTTGCCTTCGAGAGTCTGCTTGGCTGGTAGGTCCTCTTCATCTCTAACCACTCTTTTCTCTGTTTCCCGCCTTGACGACGGCGGGACCACTGCAACAGTATCAACAGTCGAGTAAGAAATTATCTTCTGGAGACAACGATTGTGGAAGTTAGCCAATATAATCAATTATGTCAAGTATTTGCGCCGAGTGTTCTCACGCCCTCCACAGTTTTCAACAGCCGTGGTTCAGCCGCGCGGCCGCAAACTGTCAACATGTTGCTGTTTAATGTTTTGACCTTTGGTTTTTTTGTGGAAATTGTTGTGGACAAAGTGCGTTTTCCGGTGCCTTTTACCGGTTTAGCATTCAGTTACTGATTGGAAGCTGTATGGATGATTTCAAGCCTTCGGAACTCTGGGACCTCTGCCTTCGTGAAGCTGAGAAGACCCTGGAGACAACTGAATACGAATCCTGGCTCAAGAACTCCGTCTACGAAGACATAAACGGGACCAGGCTGGTCATAAGGTTCAGGAACTCCTTCGTGGCCGGTCACGTGAAATCCCGTTTCGGCGGTATGCTGGAGGAGATGGTCAGGGAGATATCCGGAAGGAACGACCTTGCCCTGCAGTTTGTCGGCGACCCCGCCAAGCCGGGACCCTCCAGGAAAGACAGCGCGCCGCAGGAGAACGGTCCATCAACCACCGACTCCATGTACCTTCGATCGAATTACACCTTCGATCATTTCGTAGTGGGTCCCAACAACCAGCTCGCGCATGCGGGTGCCCTTGCGGTGAGCAGTGACGCCGGGACTACGACATACAATCCCCTCTTCATCTACGGCGGGGTCGGACTGGGCAAGACACACCTCATTCAGGCCATCGCCCACCAGCTGAGACGGGAGGACTCCAGGCGCACATTCAGGTACCTCTCGACCGAATACGTCGTGGGAACATTCATCAACTGCGTTCTACAGAAGGACTACACCAGGTTCAGGAAGCTTTTTCAGGGCATCGACTATCTGCTCATGGACGATATCCAGTTCCTCGAGGGAAAGGTGGAGACCCAGGAGGCGTTCTTCCACCGTTTCAATGAACTCCACCAGCAGGGGAAACAGATAGTCCTGACATCGGACAGACCCCCGCACGAGCTCAAGGACCTTCCCGAGAGGCTGATAAGCCGTTTCCAGTGGGGGCTGGTGGCGGACATCAAGCCTCCGGAGTACGAGACCAGGCTGGCCATACTCATGCTGCTTGTCCGCGATGAGGAACTCGAAGTGAGCCATGAAGTTCTCGACTACATAGCGTCCTCCATAAGAAAGAACGTAAGGCAGCTGTCCGGCGTCATTCACAGGCTGGCCGCCATATCGAGGCTCACCGGCTGCAGTATAGACATGAACCTCGCCCAGAAGGAGATCAAATCCACCCTTGGAACCATATCCAGAAGGCTCACCCCCGGAACAATCACCTCCGCCGTGGCCGAGGTCTTCGACATATCCCCCGGACAGCTTAAGGGCAAACAGAGGAAGAGGAACATACTTGTACCAAGACAGGTTGCCATTTCTCTCATACGCGAACTCACTTCCATGTCCCTCAAGGACATAGGCGCATTCTTCTCCGGAAGGGACCATTCGACCGTTCTCAACTCCATCGAAAGGGTGTCGGAACTCAGGGAGAACGACCCCGAACTCGACCGAAGGATCGAGGAGATCAAGCGGAAGCTCGTCTCCATCTGAATGTGAAAAACTCTGTGGGCAGTCCGTTCAGTACTCCCGCATGTGGAAAAGATCCCCCGCACTGTCCCGATGTCAACAAGTGTTCAACACCGGAAGTCCCCCCGCGCCTTTTCACCATGTGACATGTCCACATATTCACATGTATAATAACTACCATAATTGTTCTTCGAATACTGTATTCATAGAGCTGGAGGAAAACCCATGATCAAACTCCTTGTCAACCATTCTGACTTGCTCAAAGGTCTCAATTGTGTTGCCACGGCCCTTCCTTCCAGGAGCAGTCTACCATATCTCACCAATGTACTGCTGGAAACCGAGGGAGATACGCTCAGGCTTTCGGCCACCGATCTGGACACAACGGTCATCACCACTATTCCGGCTTCGGTCACCACCTCCGGTTCTATCACGCTTCCCGGCAAGAAACTGCATGAGATTGTCCGGGAGCTGCCTGAAGAGGACGTCAGGTTCAGCGGGACGGGAAACAGGATTACAATCAGCTGCGGAAAGGGATCCTTCTCCCTCAGCGGAAACTCGAGCGAGCAGTTCCCCACTCTTCCGACCAGAACCGGCGCCGACCCCGCCGCGATACCGGTGGAGGTTCTTTCCGACGCTATTCGAAAGACGTCCTACGCCGTCGCCAGGGACGATTACAGGGCTACGTTGAACGGCGCTCTCATGAACATCGACAGCAACGGTTTCGAGATGGTGGCCACGGACGGCCACAGGCTCAGCTGCATAACCATGGGAAGCCTGTCATCGGACGTAAGCATAAACGCGCTGGTTACCCAGAAGGCTCTGAACCTTTTCGCAAGGCTCGCCGGTGAAGGCGACGTACTGGTCAGGTTCAAGGGTTCGCAGATATCGTTCGAATTCAACGAGACCATGATCTTCAGCAGGACCATAGACGGGGAGTACCCCCCCTACAGGAAGGTCATACCAACGGACAACGACTGCGTTCTCGCAGCCGACAGAGAAGAGCTGATAGCGGTTCTCAGAAGAGTGAAGACCATGGCTAATCCTTCCACTCACCAGATAAAGTTCTCCCTCGAGAGCGGCAAGGTTCTGATACACTCCGAAAGCGCCGATGCAGGTGAGGCGCACGAGGAACTGCCGGCGGAGTATTCCGGAAGACCTTTTCAGATCGGTTTCAACGGCAATTTCCTGATGGAGATCCTTCGTAACATGGGCTGTGAGAGAATAGCCATGAAAATGAAGGACAGCAACACCGCCGTGGTCATTCAGGACGAGAAGGAACCGGAAGACGGGGACAGCTACCTCGCCCTGATCATGCCCGTTAAGCTGTCCAGGACGCCGGAAGAATAGACATGGGGCCGTCCGCCAATTGAAAAGGATCGACAGCCTGGTCAGGGAAGTGCTCGACAGCCTTGAACCGGATATCAGGACCAAGAGGGTCAGGGCCATGAGTCTCTGGGAGAACGTCGCCGGAACCCAGCTGGCAACCTTTGCCAGACCCATGGGCTTCGAGGGGTCGGTCCTGATACTGAGGTCGTTCCATCCCGCAGCCACCATGGAGATAAGAATGAGAAAGAGGGAGATCCTGTCCAGTCTGAATTCACTGTGGGGGCAGGAAATATTCACGGACCTGAAGACTGTTACTCGAAGGAACGGAAGGTAAATGCCCTTGACCGATGAAACCGGAAGCTACGACGCTAATTCGATTAGAGTACTGAAGGGGCTGGAGCACGTACGTAAAAGGCCCAGCATGTACATCGGCTCCACCTCCCAGACAGGTCTTCACCACCTGGTCTGGGAAGTAGTGGACAACAGCGTGGACGAAGCCCAGTCCGGCTACTGCACGTTCATCGAGGTGGTCCTTCACGATGACGGCTCGGTGACGGTGATAGATGACGGACGCGGAATACCCGTGGAGATGCACGAGAGCGGTAAACCCGCTCTGGAGGTTGTCATGACCACCCTCCATGCCGGGGGCAAGTTCGACGATACGGCATACAAGACTTCGGGAGGACTTCACGGGGTCGGGGTCAGCGTAGTCAACGCGCTCTCGGAATGGCTCGAGGTGGAAGTCCATAAGGAAGGCCGTCTGTACCGCCAGCGGTTCGAGAGGGGCACTCCCGCGGGTGACCAGGAGAACATGGGCAGGACGGAACTCAGGGGCACGAAGGTAAGGTTCAAGCCGGACTACGAAGAGATATTCGAGGAGACTGACTTCAATTTCGATACCCTTTCCGGAAGGCTGCGGGAGCTGGCGTACCTGAACAACGGCCTGAGGCTAACAATTCATGACCGCAGAAAGAACAGGGAGGAAAGGAAGGAGGAATACTGCTTCGAAGGGGGACTGAGTTCTTTCGTGTCATATATAAACGAGGCTCACACCACACTGCATGACCCCGTTCGAATATCCGGAGAGTTCGTGCTGGACGAGGAGGGCCTGATAATCATCGACGTTGCGCTTCAGTACAACAAAGCCTTCCAGGAGGACATATTCAGTTTCGTGAACAATATAAACACCATAGACGGCGGCACTCATCTCTCGGGAATGAAATCCGCCCTTACCAGGTCTCTGAACGAGTACGCGGCGCAGAACAATCTCTTCATCAAGAAGGGCGACTCCTTCTCCGGCAGTGACGTGAGGGAAGGGCTGGCGGCGGTGATAAGCGTGAAGATCCCCGACCCCCAGTTCGAGGGCCAGACCAAGACCAGGCTGGGAAACAGGAACGTCCAGGGCGCGGTGTTCTCCCATGTGAACAGGGGCCTGTGCACTTTCCTCGAGGAGAATCCGTCCATCGCCAGGAAGATCGTCCAGAAGTGCATAGTCAACAACAGCTCGCGCCAGGCGGCCAAGAAGGCAAGGGAACTCACCAGAAGAAAATCCGCGCTGGAGACCGCTGCGCTTCCCGGCAAGCTGGCGGACTGCTCCGTCAACGACCCTGCGGAGGCCGAGCTCTTCATAGTGGAGGGCAACTCCGCGGGAGGATCCGCCAAGCAGGGGCGCAACAGGCACTTCCAGGCCATACTCCCGCTCAGGGGAAAGATAATCAACGTAGAGAAGGCGCAGCTGAGCAGAGTACTGAAGAACAACGAGATAAGAACCATAATAACGGCGGCGGGAACAGGCATAGAAGAGGATTTCGACATAAAGGCGCTCCGCTACCACAAGATAATCATAATGACAGATGCCGACGTGGACGGTTCACACATAAGGACACTGCTTCTCACCTTCTTCTACAGGCATATGCCCGAACTCATAGAGAACGGCTACGTCTACATAGCTCAGCCCCCCCTCTACCTTCTGAGGAAGGGCGGCACCAGGCGCTACGCCTACAACGAGAGGGAGAGGAAGCAGTACACGGAGGAGCTTGGCGGTTCCGGAATCACAGTCCAGAGGTACAAGGGTCTTGGCGAGATGAACCCGGAACAGCTGTGGACCACCACCATGGACCCGGAGAACAGGATGCTGCTCAGGGTCAGGCTGGAGAACGTCATGGAGGCCAGCCACATCTTCTCCATCCTGATGGGGGATGACGTGACACCCCGGCGGGAGTTCATTCAGCAGCATGCTTCGGAAGTTATCAATCTTGATGTATGAAGAACAGTAATCCAAGGAGAACGGGCTCAGTATGACCGAAAGGCTTGAAGAGGACAGAGCGGACGGCAGGCACGCGGGCAGGCCTGACATGATAGATATCGAAGAGGAGATGAAACGCTCCTACATGGACTACTCCATGAGCGTGATCGTCTCCAGGGCCCTTCCCGATGTCAGGGACGGCCTGAAACCGGTTCACAGGCGCATACTCTATTCGATGTACGAGCAGAAACTGACACACCGCCGACCCTACCGCAAATCGGCCACCGTGGTCGGTGACGTTCTGGGAAAATACCATCCTCACGGAGATTCCGCGGTCTACGATTCCATGGTTCGAATGGCCCAGGATTTCTCACTTCTCCATCCCCTGGTTGACGGCCAGGGCAACTTCGGCTCCATAGACGGCGACCCGGCGGCGGCCTACAGGTACACCGAAGCCCGGATGTCCACCATCGGGGAGGAGATGCTCAGGGACATCGACAAGGAAACTGTGGACATGGTCCCCAACTTCGATGACCGGCTGAAGGAACCCTCCATCCTTCCTTCCGGTTTTCCCAACCTGCTGGTCAACGGTTCGGCGGGAATAGCGGTGGGAATGGCCACGAACATTCCGCCCCACAACCTGCGCGAGGTCATTCAGGCCTGCTGCAGGATGATAGAGAACCCGGACATCAGCGATGAAGAACTGATGGATATCGTCAAGGGCCCGGATTTTCCCACCGGGGGCATAATCATGGGCATTCGCGGCATTCGGGACTGCTACAGGACCGGAAAGGGTTCCATAAGGGTACGGGGCCGGGTGGAGATAGAGGAGACCCCGAGAAACAGGGAAGCGATAGTGGTGACCGAGATACCCTACCAGGTCAACAAGACGAAGTTCATAGAGAACATAGCCGACCTCGTAAAAAGGAAGAAGATAACCTCCATAGCCGACCTGAGGGACGAGTCGGACAGGGAGGGAATGCGGATAGTGGTGGAGCTGAAGAAGGATGTGCTGTCGGACGTAGTGCTGAATCAGCTCTACAAGCATACCAGCCTTGCCCGCACCTTCGGCGCCAACTGCCTGGCCCTCTGCGGCGGTACACCGCGCAGGCTCTCCCTGAGGGATTTCATCAGCCACTACGTCGAACACAGGCACGACGTCATCCAGCGGCGGGTGGCCTACGATCTGGACAGGACCGAGGCCAGGGCCCACATAGTTGAGGGTCTTCTCAAGGCGCAGGACGCAATAGACGAAGTGATAAAAGTAATACGGGCTTCCGGCAGCAGCGACGAAGCGAAGCCGGAACTGATGGCACGCTTCGGTTTTACAGAGGTGCAGGCGCAGGCGATCCTGGACATGAGACTGCGAAGGCTCACCGGCCTGGAGCGGGAGGAGCTGGAGAACGAATACCGGGAGCTTCAGGAGCTTCTGGCCAGGCTGCGAGAACTGGCGGCCAGCCGGTCGATGAGAATGAAGGTCGTCTCCGATGAGCTCAGGCAGATATCCGAACAGTTCGGAACGGACAGAAGAACTGAAATAGAACGCCATGCTCCCGGGGAGCTGGACATGGAGGACCTGATACCCGATGACGAGATGGTTATTACGCTGTCCCGGGAGGGCTACGTGAAAAGGCTGTCATCGGATACGTACAAGAGCCAGCACAGGGGAGGAAAGGGTATCACCGGCGCCACGACGAAGGAGGAGGATTCACTCGACCAGCTGTTCGTGGCCAGCAATCACAGCTACATCCTGTTCTTCACGAACCAGGGGAGGTGCTACTGGCTGAAGGTGTATCAGATCCCGGAAGTCGGCAGGACCAGCAAGGGGAAGGCCATAGTGAACCTGATAGACCTGGCTCCGGATGAAAGACCGGTGGCAAGCGTCTGCGTCAAGGAATTCGATGAGGACAGGTACGTTCTGATGGCCACCAGCAACGGCCTGGTCAAGAAGACTCCTCTGATCAGCTACAGCCATCCCAGAAGGAACGGGATCTGGGCCATCAGGCTCGACCCCGACGCCGAACTGGTTTCGGCCGGTCTCACCAGCGGCGACAGCAGGGTCTTCCTCGCCCTGGCCGGCGGACAGGCCAACAGGTTCAATGAGGAGGAGGTGCGTCCCACCGGAAGGCATACGAGGGGGGTCAGGGGGATAAAGGTAAAGGAAGGCGACCGCCTGGTGGGAATGGTGGTCATGGACGAACCGGGCAGCCTGCTGACCATAACCGAGAAAGGCTACGGCAAACGGACCTGGTCGGAGGAGTACAGGCTGACCCACAGGGGTACTTCAGGAATAATCAACATCAGGAAGAACGTGCGGAATGGCCCTGTTATTTCCATCATGGAAGTGTCCGAGGAGGATGAGCTGATACTGATATCCTCCCTGGGAATGATAATCCGGCTGCCGGTCTCCCAGATAAGGGAGATGGGCCGCAGCACAATGGGAGTCAAAGTTATGAATCTCCCTGAAGATGACAGGATAGTCGACGCCGCGATCGTTCATCCCGAGGAAGCAGAGTTACCCGAGCGGGGTCCTGAAGAGGGAGAGACGGAATAGAGATCCAGAGGATACTGAATGAGATAGAGGCCTGGAGCAGGGAGAACCAGCCCCGTTCCGTGCGCCCGCCCGAAGTGGGAAAGGGATTCAGCCTGCCCCCCGGGAAGACCGAAGAGACCATGGTCTCCCCGGAGATACGGGGCGTGGTCATGTCCATAACCCTTTTCTACAGAGAGTGGAACCAGGCCGGCGACGCCCTGGCCAGGCTGCTTTCGTCCATAAAATACAGGGACGCCGAAAAACTCCTGGACAGCCTGTCGAATATGATAACTCCCCCTCCGGTCATGGAGCGTTCCGCGGTGAAATGGTTCGACGCGCTGACGAACCTGCCCTCCGAGGCGGTGGTGACTGCTGTTCAGGAATTCTTCCATCTCAGCTGGGTATGGAATCAGATAGGTCCCAATACAGGTCTCGTGTTCGATGACCTCACGGCGCTTCTGTACAAGGTCCTTCAGGTGCTCTCAGAGACACCGGGAGACATGAAGCTGGTGGAGAGCCTGGTCCAGAAGGGCATCAAGTGGCCGGAGCGGTTCGGCTTCATGCTGGAGCGGAGCAGGATAGGCGGAGGCAACGTGATAAGGGCGCTGGACAGGGCCGCGGACATAATGAAGTACTCCGAGCCGGCGGTCCACGAAGCCCTGATCGATTTTGCCCTGGAAACGGGCTGGTACCTGCTGACCGGAGAAGACCTTCCCGTCTGGAGGTCCATAGGGAGGAGCGGAGAGTCCCTCTACAGAAAGATGAGAGGGTTCGCAATTCCCATGGAGTCCATACGGACCCTCTCCGGTTTCCTGGGAAGGCTGGAAAAGGCGGAGGAGCTTCAGAACCTGCTTGACGACGCAATGAAAGTGGTTTTGACCGATATCTCCGGAAATATCACGGTGGATGAGATGGAGCAGGTTCTTGACCGACTGTCCCCGCAGGCGGAAAAGGCGCTCAAGAGACGCGCGGAGAGGAACATATGTCTTGATATCATCAGTCTTCCCGTAACGGAGAGCGGTTCCCCCATCGAATACGGGCGGGCAATGGCGGAGATGATGCTCTTCACCGGGGCCGGCAGGGCTATTTACAACTGCTTCAGGGAGACCTACGGAATACTGAGGGACAGCCAGGACAATCAGAAGGTGCTCCTTATCTCGAAACTGGCCGTGGAGCGGAGCGGGGTGGAGTATCTGAGCAGCAGAAAGACGGAGTTCTTCCTTGATTTCGCGCAGATGGCCCTGCTGTTCCTCGAAGGCAAGACCAGCGTGGCGGAGATGCGCAGGGTGGTGAATTCCATCGGAAGGCTGATGGATTCCGTACTCAGCCAGGATGACCCGGGGGCCATCATCGGCACACTCAAGGATCATATGACGGAAATGGATATCGAGGGAGACAAGCTGCTCACCTCACTGATTCTTCTCATAAGGTCCGCGAAGGGAATAGAGTTCAGCGAGATCCTGGAAAGAAGCCATGTCTTCGCCGGCATACTCGATCTTCTGGATTTCGACTACAGGAGAAGGCTCCTGGAAGGGGAACAGACCGACTGGCTCACACCGCTGGCGGAGGATTCCATCGATTCCGCGGAGGTGGTGCTCAACACGCTGAAGAAGCTGAACAGGGAGGAGCTGAGGGGAAGGTTCATGGACAAGGTCATGGCTCCCCTGCTGCAGGAAACGGATACGGATGATCCGATTTTCACCGAGCTGATCTCGTCGGGGGTGTCCACCTACAACCGGGAGATGAGCCTGGAGCAGCTGAGGAAGGAGGAAACCGCTCTTCTGGGCAAGCTGTTCAGGGCCGAGGATCGCAGCAAGGCCCTCAAGAAGACCATGGAAAACCTCTTGAGGATACCCGGCATCGAACAGAGGAACGCCAGCGATCTCATTCATTCCGCGAGGATACTGTGCGAGATCCTCTCACAGCAGGCTGTCTGGATAGAGAAGACCGGACACAGGATATTCAGCAAGTTCCTCTCCTTCGGGCTGACCACCTTCGTGAAGACCCTGGTTGAATACCCGGACATAGCCGAGAAGGTTACCGGGGGGTTCATGAGGCACATCATCGATACGATAATTCCCTCCAAGGAGACCGAGGACAGCGATGTAGCCCTATGGCAGCTGAAGACAGCATCCATGTTCTTCGGAAAGACGATTCCCCTCACCGCCGAGCTGAACGTAGACAATCCGGAAGGCATAACCGACTACCTCACCGAACTGTCTGAACTTACGGTCAGCTCGAAGCAGGGAGAACCCGCCGGAGCCCCCTTCCTTTCCTGGATGGCCCACCGCCTGGAGTCGGAACTGATGGACGAATTCGCCAGGAAGCTCAGTAACGAGACGCCGTACACGGAATTCTACGAGAGGTTCAACGCCGAGAAGCTCATGGGGAAGTGGAGAAGGATCAGGACGGCCTCATCCGATGTGATGAACGGTCTGATGGACAGTCTGCAGCTGATCGCCGCGGACCCGCTCTACAGGCAGATACTGCTTCGGGAGGGCCGCAAGCTGATAGAGGGATTCATCGAGAACGACAGCGGGGACCTGATAGCCGCCGGCGTGGCCGCGGGGTCCCGCGATGACGTCGAGGAATTCATGCGTATAACGGAGGGACACGACCCCGTAGGAATAATCAGGGCGATGGAAGACGTGGGGGAACAGAAAGACCGGGCGGAAATACCGGACGAAGTCACGGAATTCTTTGCGAATCAGCCCTGCCCTCCCGGACAGAATGCCTGCAGATGCTGGCGCAGAAGGGTGTATTCCACTTTCGAGAATATCCTTCTGAACATCATCCTGCTCTGTACCGACAAGCAGAGCCTGGAGCAGATAGAGCAGATGATAGATGAATTCGTTCAGATAATCGGGTACCTGGGCACCGACGCCGACTTCAAGCCCGATATCGTGCTCACCGCCCTGGAGAAATCCCTGTCCAGACCGGAGAGCGGCCGCCCGATGACGGTTGAATCCGCCATTCGGAACCTGGACAAGAACGTGTACAAACTGATGTGGCTCAGAAAAGCCACCAGGAAGGCGGCTGAAGCCGTATCCGGTTACATACCCGGTAGAAAGATATCCATTCGGCTTTTCGACAGGATATCCAGGGCTCAATCCGCCAGGGAACAGATTCTCTTCATGAAAAACTTCGGCAGGATATTCGCGGCGCTGGAGGCGGAGATAATGAAAAGGAAACCTTCCGAGATCAAATCCGCCAGAGCGGCGCTGGAGCATATATGGATATTCAACCCGGATGCGGAAAAACCGGCCTCGACGGTGGATACGGCCAGGGACGCGGTGGAGACCGTGACCCAGTTCTTCCTCGAGGTAAGCACCAGAACGGGGGCGGTGACCGCGCCGGAGGCCGGCGCCATAAGCCTGGGCATGCGGAGGAAGTACAGGGACAACGCGAACACCGTGGCGCTTCTTATCAAATGGACGCAGGACAGCACCCGGTCCGATCTGCTGGCCCTGGTGGAGGCGCACCAGCCCCTGCTCGAGGCCGTCAGCAGGGACAGCGAACTGATACAGATGATCGACAGTCTCTGGGGGAACGGCAAGGCCAGGCTGTACATAAGATCCCTGGCGGACAGGCCGGACAAGCTGAAGAAGAGCCTGGTCCGACTTATGGGCGCGTCCGGGCATGGAAGCAATGACGGACTTCACTTCATCTGAAGAGGGCGGGGCTGCGGTCGGAAAGGTGGCTATACTCTCCACCGGCGGTACAATAGAGATGCTGCCCGGCCGAGGAGGCCTGGACATAACCGGCGACCACAATCCCCTTCCCATAGAGGGCGAAGTTGTACCACCGGGTGTGCGTGTGGAGCACGAGAAGTTCTGCAGCAAACCCAGTCCGGCGATAACTCCGGCCGTTATGGGGCGGTTGTGCCTTCGTCTGGAGGAAATGTCCCTCAGCCGGCGGTACTCCGGAATAGTAGTCACCCATGGCACGGACACGCTGGAGGAGAGCGCCTTTCTTGCCGACATATACCTGAAAACGGACGTTCCGGTGGTATTCACCGCGGCCATGAGAAGCGCAGCCGAGATGGGAGTTGACGGGCCCCGCAATGTCAGGGGAGCCCTTCTGGCCGCGTCAAATCATGAAATTCATAACTTAGGAGTTACGGTAGTTCTTAACGACGAGATACACGCCGCGGGAAGGGTGACAAAAACCTATACAAGCAATGTAAGCAGTTTTACCTCGCCGGGCTACGGACCGCTGGGGTTCGTGGATCAGGACAGGGT
>JAWOBF010000034.1:0-14817 GCA_046498225.1 Candidatus Aegiribacteria sp. | reverse complement strand
ATACGCGCCCTGATACCCGACCTTTCAAGTCTTCGGGAATGAGGAAGAAGGAAGCTATTTTCCCAGGAAGAGTGAACTGAGGCTCTTTCCCTCGTGTATCCGCTTCACCGCTTCGGCGAATATCCTGGCCACGGAAAGGGTCTCTATCTTCGTGAGCGGACCGCCAACCACCTTCTCCGCCTCGGCGGTATTGAACTCGACAGTATCGGTGACGAAGAGTTTTGTCATGGGACTGTCCTCTATCCTCTTCACTGCGTTCCCGGACAGGATGCCGTGGGTGACGAAGGCGTAGACGTCCTTCGCTCCGCGCTCCATGGCCAGCTCCGCGCACTGGACCAGGCTCTTTCCGGAGAGTGTCTCGTCATCGTTCATTATCACCGTTCTGCCAGTGAGGTCATCCACACCCTCAACCGTCCTGATGTGAGGCGTCTCGCTGTCGTCCATCCTTACCTTCTTCACGTACCCGGTCTCGATGTCCGGGACCATTCCCTTCTCCCTCATGGACCTGGCAACGTGCATGGCCAGGAAATCGTTGTTCATTATGCTTCCCGAGTCCGGGGCAACGAATGCCAGCCTCTCACGGTCCAGGGACATGATGGTGTCCATGAATACCTCGTCCGCGTGGAGCTGGTCCACAGGTATGTTGCTGAATCCCTGGCTCTGGGGGCAGTGCAGGGTCATGGTGAGCACCCTGTGTGCCCGGACCGACTCCAGAAGGTCAAAGATCATCTTGGCGGTGATGGCTATCCTTGGTTTATCCTTCTTGTCGCTCCTGGCGTAGGGGAAGTAGGGGGTGACGGCGGTAATGCGCCCGGCGCTGTCCTTCAGGGCGTATATCATCTGAAGGAGTTCGATTATGTCGCCGGATACGGATCCGAAGGCGAAATCGCGCTCCTGGAAGATGGACCTCTCACCGGACTGTATGACGAAGACGTCCTTCTCCCGGACGGATTCTCCCACGAAGTTCACCATCAGGTTGCCGTTGGAGAACTGGACGAACTCCACCGGTTCCGGTTCAATGCCGAGTATCTCGCAGATGCGAAAACCCAGCGGCTGGCTTGAACGACCGCAGCAGATGGCTATTTTGCCGAACATTCATTCCCCTCCGTAGCAGGATATCAGATGGATGCCAGTGTTTCCCAGTGCTCGTCAACCGTCCCCAGGATTAGGTTTATCATCACGGCGAAAGCCTCGTACCCAAGGCCGTTCTCGGTGGAGAAGGTGTACATCGCGGAAACCTCCCCGGTCTCCGGGTCGGTGGCGAACTTGACCCAGGTGTTGTCCCAGTTCAGCTGGGAGACGGTCTCCAGGGCCTCGGTCCTCTCAGGGCCCGACTCGGGGACGACCCCCGGCGTGAGACCAACCAGCAGACACCCTTCCATCTCCGAATCCACCAGGATGAACATGTAGGGGACCTGCGAACCGTCCTCGGTATCCGCCAGTAGGACGAACTCGTTACCGGACCTCTCGTAGACGAGTTCTTCTCCTATCTGGTCGAGGTATCCGGCCACCATGTCACCGCTTACCTCTCCCAGTGAGACCGCTGTTACTGCCATAAGCAGGACTGCTGCGTACTTCAAACCGAACCTCCAGACTTGGATTATGCACATACTTCAAAGACGATTATATTATGCTAATTGTAAGGGCTTTCGGGAAGTGCCCGAAGTAGTGCCCGCAGGAGCGACGTACCGTTCTCCCGCCGGAAACCGGCGGGATTAAATGCTGAAATAAACCGGAGGCGGCGATGGAAGGCAGAGTGAGAGTTCTGATAGGAAAACCCGGTCTGGACGGCCATGACCGTGGCGCCAAGTATATAGCCAGGGCCCTTCGGGACGCCGGCATGGAAGTCATATACACCGGCATACGCCAGACACCGGAGGCCATTGCCAGCGCGGCCGTTCAGGAGGACGTGGACTTCGTTGGCCTCTCCCTTCTTTCCGGGGCGCACAACCATCTTTTTCCCGAAGTCGCCCGGCTCCTGAGAGAGAAGGACGGCGGGGACATCATACTGTTCGGCGGAGGCGTCATTCCCGAGGAGGACATCCCCGAGCTGAAGGAAGCCGGCTTCAGGGCCATCTTCACCCCGGGGACCGCCGCCACCGATGTTGTGGATTTCATAAAGCGGGAGATCCAGGCCCGCCGATCCACCTAGAACAACCATTCCATCCGGAGGTAGATTTGCTCCAGGTCCAGACGGACGATCTGGCAGGCAGGGTTCGCAGCGGTGATACCAGGAGCCTCGCGAGGGTCCTTTCCATGGTGGAGAACGGCCACGCCCTTGCTCCCGACATCATGCATGAACTCTACGACCCCGAAAGTGCCTGTCTCACCGTTGGAATAACCGGTCCTCCCGGGGCCGGGAAGAGCACACTGACCAGCCGCCTGATAACCTACTGGAGGCAGATGGATAGAAGGGTCGGCGTGATAGCGGTTGACCCGTCCTCCCCCTTCTCCGGAGGCGCGCTGCTGGGGGACAGGGTTAGGATGCAGGAACATGCTTCGGACCCCGGTGTCTTCATACGGAGCATGGGCAGCAGGGGCCATCTCGGCGGGCTGGCCGGTTCCACCAGGGACGCGCTTGAGGTCCTGGCCTCGGCCTCCTTCGACCCTGTGCTGGTGGAGACGGTCGGCGTGGGGCAGGCCGAGGTGGAGATAGCCTCCCTGGCGGACATAACCCTGCTGGTACTGGTGCCCGGCCTGGGGGACGAGGTCCAGACCATGAAGGCGGGCATAATGGAGATAGGCGACATCATCGTTCTCAACAAGGCTGACAGACAGGGTATAGACCAGCTGGAAACCGCTGTCAGGGCCAGCCTGGAGCTGATCCCGGAGGAGGCGGAGAAGCCTCCGGTGGTCAGATGCTCCGCCCGGACCGGCCAGGGAATGGACCGGCTGACGGAAGAGATAGAGAATTTCGTATCAGGGGTCGGCGACATGAAGGGAATGGTCAGAAGGAGGACGTCCCTGATACTTGCGAGCGTCATTCGGGAAAAGGGAAGAGACATGGCCGAACGACTGGTGGCCGACAGGTTCGGGAGTGTCGATGAAGCAGTTGAATCCATCCTCAGGGGCGAGACTACCCCCTACGGGATAGGCGGTATTCTGTCGGAATACCCCGGAAGACCAACGGGAGAATGATAATGGCTGTTAATGGTATAGATCATATAGGAATAGCGGTTGAGAGCCTGGATGAGGCCGTTCCCTTCTACAGGGACTGCCTGGAGCTGGAGTTTTTGGGAATAGAGGAGGTCCCCTCCCAGATGGTGAGGGTCGCGATGTTCAGGGTGGGTGGATCGAGAGTGGAACTGCTGGAGCCCACCTCGCCGGAAAGCCCCATAGCCAGGGCCCTGGAGAAGAGGGGTCCGGGCATGCACCACATAGCCTACTCGGTGGACAGCGCGAAGGAGCAGGTGGAAGCCCTGGCCGGAAAGGGCGTGAGAATGATAGACAGTTCACCCAGGGACGGGGCCGGAGGGGCGAAAATCGCCTTCGTCCATCCCGCCTCCAGCGGCAAGGTGCTCACAGAGCTGTGCGAACACCCGCGATCTGAAAAGGACATTTGACATGAGTTCTCTGGAAAAGGCGGACAAGCTTCGGGCGCTGCGGGAAAGAGCCTTCGCCGGCGGCGGCGAGGAGAAGATAGAGAAACAGCATCAGAAGGGTAAGCTCACCGCCCGGGAACGGATAGACCTGCTTCTCGACGAAGACAGTTTCGAGGAGTTCGACATGCTGGTCACTCACAGGTCCACCAGCTTCGGTCTGGACAAGAAGAAATTCCCCGGGGACGGCGTGGTGACCGGCTACGGCACCATAGACGGGAGGCAGGTCTACGTCTTCTCCCACGATTTCACCGTGCTGGGTGGAAGCCTGTCAGAGACCTTCGCGGAGAAGATACTGAAGATAATGGACATGGCGGCCATGAACGGCGCTCCCCTCATCGGCCTGAACGATTCCGGAGGGGCCAGGATCCAGGAGGGTATCGAGAGCCTGGCGGGGTACGGGAAGATATTCCTGAAGAACGTGCTCTACTCCGGTGTCATACCCCAGATATCCGCCATACTCGGTCCCTGCGCCGGCGGCGCTGTATACAGCCCCGCCATCACCGATTTCACCATCATGGTGAAGGATACCAGCTACATGTTCGTAACCGGCCCTACCGTGGTCAAGGCGGTCACCGGGGAGGACGTCACCAAGGAACAGCTGGGCGGGCCGGCCATTCACAGCAAGAGGAGCGGAGTCTGCAGCCTGGTGTGCGACCACGAGCAGGAGGCCATACTGCTAATAAGGAAGCTGATAAGCTACATTCCCCAGAACAACATGGAGGATCCCATAAGGGTGTCCTGCACCGACCCCGCCGACAGGATGGAATTGTGGCTGGACGAGTTCGTCCCCGCCAACCCCAACAAGCCCTACGAGATGCGAAGGATAATCGAGGCGGTCACCGACAACGGGGAATTCCTGGAGATACAGAGGTCCTATGCCCCCAACATCATAATCGGTTTCGCGAGGATGAACGGGCGGTCTGTGGGGCTGGTGGCCAACCAGCCTTCCTACCTCGCCGGTGTCCTGGACAACGACGCCTCGGTGAAGGCGGCCCGGTTCGTCCGGTTCTGCGACGCCTTCAACATACCAATAGTCACCCTGGTGGACGTGCCCGGTTTCATGCCCGGGACGGTCCAGGAGTACGGCGGCATAATAAGGAACGGAGCCAAGCTGCTCTTCGCCTACGCCGAGGCCACCGTTCCCAAGATAACCGTGATAACCAGGAAGGCCTACGGGGGAGCCTACGACGTGATGAGCTCCAAGCATATAAGGGCGGACATAAACTACGCCTGGCCCACGGCCGAGATAGCGGTGATGGGACCGGACGGAGCGGTGGAGATAATCTTCCACCGGGACCTTAAGGAAGCCAGAGACCCGGTGGCGAGGAAGAAGGAGCTGGTTGAGCAGTACAGGGAGAAATTCGCCAACCCCTACGACGCGGCCTCAAGGGGATACCTGGATGACGTCATCATGCCTTCCAACACCAGGTTCCGAATAATCAAGGCCCTGGAGATGCTGGCGGGCAAGCGGCAGACCATTCCTCCCAAGAAGCACGGGAACATACCGTTATGATGCCGCAGGCGGCAGCTGTTCAGCTGGCGGTCCAGTCAGCCATGGCGGACATGGACAACGGCCTGGGAATAGCCCTTGTGGGAATGTTCACCGTCTTCACCGGCCTGGTGCTCCTGGCGTTCCTGCTGCCGGTGCTGGAGAACTGGGTGGAGCGCCGGCTTCGCGCCGGGGAAGGGAAAGCTGAAACTGCCGGTGCCTCCGGAGCATCGGAAAGAAAGCTCAGACCCGACGAGATAGTGGCCGTGAGCGCGGCCATACATGCTCATTTCTGTCTGCTGGACCAGGTGGAGAACATGAAGCTGACCTGGGAAGCCTACGAGAAACCCTATACTCCGTGGAGGCTTGCCGGAAGGGCGGAGATACTCCAGGAGTGGGGATCACTCCAGAACAGGATCAGGAGTCGCTGAAATGCCAGAGTACAAGATAACGGTCAACGGCACGACATACACCGTGAATATAGGCAGGATAACGGATGATTCGGTGGACGTAACCCTTGACGGCAGGACCTACAAGGTGGATGTGGAGGCTCCACTCCGAAAGGCCTCCAAGACACCTGTGCTCTCCAGGCGGCGCGCTGTGTTCAATGCCGCGGAGGTTCCCGACAGGACCTCTCCCCCGGGTGCCCACGTGGACGGTGGAGTCGTGCTGGCCCCCCTTCCGGGAATAATACTCAAGGTGATGGTCAGGGAGGGCGATACCGTGGCCGAGGGACAGCCGGTTGCCATCATGGAAGCCATGAAGATGGAGAACGAACTGGAGGCGCCCAGATCCGGCAAGGTGGAACGGGTAATGGTGTCCGAGGGAGAGAACGTTCTGGAGAACGCTGTCATAATGAAAATCGGAGGCTGACGGATGTCCTTTTCCTCGAGACTTGTGGCCTGGGTAACCGGATGCCTTCAGGGAGACAGGCTGGACCTGCTCTCCTACCTGGGTGATACCGGCTTCGGCCAGGTGGAACTCGGGAACATCATCATGATAATCATCGGCCTGGTAATGATATACCTGGCCATAAAGAAGGACTACGAGCCCCTTCTGCTGGTTCCCATAGGATTCGGCATAATCGCGGGCAACATACCCTACAACCCCGCGCTGATGCCTATCGGGTACCAGGATGTCCTTGGAGGACAGCAGTCCGTCTTCGGCCTGTTCTACTTCGGGGTCAGGAGCGGTCTGTTCCCTCCGCTGATCTTCCTGGGAATAGGAGCCATGACCGATTTCAGCGCCCTTCTCTCCAATCCCAAGCTGCTTCTCCTCGGAGCGGCCGCTCAGATAGGCATTTTCCTTACACTGCTGGGGTCCCTGCTGCTGGGGTTCAACCTTCAGGATGCGGCCTCCATAGGCATAATCGGAGGGGCCGACGGCCCCACCGCCATATTCGTGGCCAGCCAGATGTCTCCCACCCTGCTGGGAGCGATTGCCATCGCGGCCTATTCCTACATGGGCCTTGTGCCGGTGATACAGCCTCCCATAATGAGGCTGCTCACCACCAGGGAGGAGAGGCTGAGGAAGATGAAGGCGGTCCGGCAGGTCTCACAGACGGAGAAGATACTCTTCCCCATCATAGCATTCCTGATAACATCCTTCATCGCCCCCGGGGCCATAACCCTGCTGGGAATGCTGTTCTTCGGCAACCTGCTGAAGGAGAGCGGAGTGACGGACAGGCTGGCGAAGAGCGCGCAGGGCTCACTGAACAACATCGTTGTGATACTCCTGGGCTTCTCGGTGGGAACCAGCACGCAGGCCGCCTACTTCCTCACCTTCGACTCCCTGAAGATATTCGTCCTTGGAGCGGTGAGCTTCGCCATAGCCACCGCCGGGGGAATCATGTTCGCGAAGCTCATGAACCTTTTCCTCAAGGGCGACCGCAAGATAAATCCCCTGGTGGGAGCGGCGGGAGTGTCCGCCGTACCCGATTCCGCCCGGGTTGTGGAAGTCGAGGGAAGGAAGTATGACAGGAACAATCACCTGCTCATGCACGCCATGGCTCCCAACGTGGCAGGGGTCATCGGAAGCGCCATTGCCGCCGGCGTGCTGCTCAGCATAGTCCCCCACTAGAAAGGGGCGCGAATTGCCCGGAACCGAGAGATACGACTACCTGGTCACCGGCGGGGCCGGCTTCATCGGTTCGCATCTCTGCGAGCTGCTTCTTTCCCGCGGCGCGAGTGTCCTGGCCCTGGACGACCTCTCCACCGGAAGCCTCTCCAACATTCAGGAATGCTCCGGCAGCGATGATTTCCAGTTCATGATGGGCTCCGTGCTGGATGAGGTCCTCACCAGGGAGATTGTTGCCCGAAGCCGCAGGGTCATTCACCTGGCGGCGGCCGTGGGGGTTGAGAACATAATCCGCCAGCCGGTGGAGACCATCGAGACCAATGTGAAGGGAACGGAGACCGTGCTCATGGCGGCGCAGGCCGGCGGGACCCCGGTGTTCATAGCATCCACGTCCGAAATATACGGCAAGAGCGAGGACGTCCCGTTCAGGGAGGACGGGGACATAGTCCTCGGCGCCACCGAAAGAAGCCGCTGGAGCTACGCCTGCTCCAAGGCGGTGGACGAGTTCCTGGCCCTGGCGTACTGGAAGGACAAGGGCCTTCCCGTGGTCATCGGAAGGCTTTTCAACACCGTGGGGCCCAGACAGTCCGGCAGGTACGGCATGGTCCTTCCCAGGTTCATCGAGCAGGCCCTCACCGGGCAGCCTGTAACCGTCTTCGGTGACGGCACACAGACCAGGTGCTTCAGCCTGGTGTACGAGATAGTGGAAGCCATAGCGGATCTCACGGTGAACCCCGATGCCATCGGCAGGGTCATAAACATCGGCTCAACCCAGGAGATATCCATACTTGATCTGGCCCGAAGGGTCAGGGAGATATCCGGCTCCAGGTCGGAGATAAAGCTGATTCCCTACGATGAGGCGTATCCCACCGACTTCGAGGACATGCGCAGGAGGGTGCCGGACGTCTCCCTGCTCAGGTCCCTTACCGGCAGGGTGCCGGAGGCCGGCATAAACACCATCATCAGGGAGATCCTGGGAAGATAGCGGCGTTCCCGTCCCGGGGAAGAGGTCATGATGATAAAGGTCACCAGCCCGTCCAACCCGAGGCTCAGAATCGCCAGACAGCTCCATTCCAGAACAGGCGCGGTGAAGAACGGCCTCTTCCTCATGGAAGGACCCAGGTTCGTCTCGGACCATTTGAAAAGGGTCCCCCCGGAGTGGGTCCTGCTCTCGGCGCAAGCGGGGGAACAGGCCCGCCGGGTGGCCCGCGAGGCCGAAGCGGATGGACGGGACGTCCTGCATGTTCCGCCTGAGCTGTTCGAGGATATTTCGGACACGGAGACCTCCCAGGGAATCATCGCCGCCTTTCCCCTGCCGGAGCAGGATCCGGAAGTACTGACCCGCGACGGTGTTTTCCTGCTGCTTGACGGATTGTCCGACCCGGGGAACATGGGAACCGGAATAAGGTCCGCCGCGGCCTTCGGCTGCCGCGCGGTGGTTACCGGCAGGGGCAGCTGTTTTCCATTCCTGCCCAAGGTAACCCGGGCCGCCGCCGGCACCAACGCCGGCATACCGGTTTTCGGCGACGTCCGCCTGCCGGAGTTCATGAAGGAGAATTCCCCGGGAATGGTGTTCGTCGGGGCGGACGCAGACGGCGGCGCAATGGACCTGCTGTGCGGGAAAGTCCGCCGGCTGGGGCTGGTCATCGGTTCCGAGGCCCACGGAATATCGCCGGAGACGGGGGAGTTCCTTTCCGCCAGGGTGGCGGTTCCCATGCGCGGCGGGGTCGAGTCCCTGAACGCCGCGGTAAGCGCCTCCATACTCCTCTACGAGGCGTTCAGGAACCGAGGCGGCGGGGACAGCCCTGGAACCGTTGCCCCCCGAAGAGGCTAGATACCTGCAAAAACCCCTTTAAGAAGGAATCGGAATGCTGATCATAGACGTTCTTGTTTTCATGTTCTCCTCCCAGCTGCTCGTGCAGGCCGCCTCGGAACTGCAGCCGGTGGGAACGGTGGAGGTCTTCTACCGGATGGACCCGCTCTCCATGGAGACCTTCGAACTTACCTCCGGTATCCTTGATGATTACAGGGGCATCTATGCGGTGGACTACCATCTCATCTCCGACCCCTGGCCCGGTCACCTGCTTGAAAGCGGCGGCATCGACCCGGAGGCAATCTGCTTCGCGGTGGCGGTGAACGGAAGCTTTCAGGCCGCCCTGGACGGGGACACGGTGGCGTTCCTGGACCTTCCCGCCCGCATGCATGGTACGGGCGGGTCTCCGGGGAACTGGGAACTGGGCCATCTGGAGGCCGCGCTGCGGGACAGCTCTCTGCTTACCGGGGGGATCCGGCCCGAAGACCGTGGGAACTCCCCGCTGGCGGACAGAATACTGGAGGACGCGGTGTCCTACCTGGGAACACCCTATGTCTGGGGAGGGACCGATGGCAGGGGTTTCGACTGCAGCGGTCTGGCGTACAGGGTCTTCAACGACAACGGCGTTCCGCTTCCCCGCTCCCTGGGGGCCATGGAGGAAATGGGTATCCCGGTGGACAGGGATGAGCTTCAGCCCGGTGACCTCATGATATTCGACAACCCCAGGCATTCCGGGATATACATGGGCAACGGGGATTTCATTCACTGCTCCTCATGGCGGGACAGGGGAGTGGTAATAACTCCCGTCACCCAGCCCAGCTATGCCAGAAGGTACTCCTGCGCGGTGAGGATACTGGGCACGGGGCCGGACTACTGATCCCCGCCGAACCCGGGAGGCCGTAATGAGCGACCCTGATCTGACAGTGGTCATTCCGTCGCGGAACGGGGCGGACATCCTCCGCGAATTCCTTCCGGCCATTCTGGCCGAGACCCGGAGGGCCCGGGGGGAGCTTATCCTGGTGGATGACTGCTCCGCCGACTCCACCGCCGAACTCATAACCCGCGAATATCCATCTGTAAGGCTGCTGCGAAGGGAGGGAGAGCCTGCCTTCTGCCGGGCGGTGAACCTGGGAATGGCGAAGGCGGACAGCGGCCGACTGCTGCTTCTGAACAACGATACCGTTCCGGAGGAGGGCAGTTTCACCGCCCTTCTGGAAGAACTGAGCAATGCCCCGGAAGAGACCGCGGCCGCGGTTCCGTCCATTCCCAGGCCGGACGGGACCGATGACGGGGATTTCAGGTGGGCTTTCGTGCGGGGACTGGCGGTAACCGGGGAGGGCATTGCCGGCCAGCCGTACCCCTCGGGAGCCTGCGCCCTGTGGAAAAGAGATGTGTGGGAGGAGCTCGGGGGGCTGGATACCAGGTACGCGCCAATTTACTGGGAGGATACCGACCTGGGGGTCAGGATGCGCAGGGCCGGGTACGGTATGATAAGATGCCCGCGCATCACCGTCGCCCACCATCACGCCTCTACAATGGGGGCCGGCGGGTCATCCCGCAGGCTGAGGGAGAGGAACAGGTTCATCTTCATGGACTCCAACTGCAGCTCCCGGAGGGAAAGGCTGGCCACGGCGCTCTGGCTGCCCCTCCATTCGCTGAAGGCCCGATTGAGCGGCAACAGGGCTTTTACCGAAGGGTACCGGGATTACAGGGAATGGAAGGAACTCAGAGGGGGAACATCAGCCCGGCGCTGAAGGACAGTCCCGTGTTATAGCCCAGACCGCGGTCCCTGTCGCCCTTTGCCACGTAAGCCAGGTCCGCCGCCAGCTCGAAGCCGTCGGGAAACTCGTAAGCCACACCCCCGCCGCCCCATGCGTACGATTCCCTCCCTGTGGGATTCCCCGGATAACTAGCGTAATACTGGTCCACCACGCACACTCCGGCGAAGAACCTTGGCTTGATGCCCTGAAGCGTGCTTCCCACTATCAGACGGCCGCCGGCGGTGGCGTTGGTGAAGCCAAGCGAGCCCGCGTAGCCTTCGAGGGCGAAGTACCTTGCCAGGTCCGCCTTGTAGGTTATCGCTACCATCTGGGGGAATCCGCCGGAGATTCCCAGGTTGTGGCTTACCGACCCGTCGGCGCCCGGGACGGGTATGATCAGGATAAAAAGAACGAACACAGGTATGGCAGAGTTCCTCACGATCACCCTCCGGAAAATTGTTACATCGGCCTGCCGCAGCCACTATCATATGAGGAGAACGGTCCGTTACCTATAGTTGTATGGTAGGAACAGTTTCAATGCAACGATCTGTCATACATGAACAGGGAGGTCCGGGAAATGGGAAGCGGGAAAGGAAAGGAAGCCGAGAGTAAGGACGCCGAGGCCGGCGGGAAGGAAAAGGAAAAGAAGCTGCGGCTGCTTGGCATGGAGCCGAAGGATACGCTGCACGAGGTAACGGTCAGGGGCGGGAAGCTCCGTTACAAAGCTACCGTGGGCGTACTCCCCCTGAAGGATCGGAAGGGAGAGACACAGGCGGAAATATTCTTCACCGCCTATAACAAAGAGGGGGTGGAGGACCCGTCCGGAAGGCCCCTGACCTTCGCCTTCAACGGTGGGCCCGGGTCATCCTCCATATGGCTGCACATGGGGGCGCTGGGTCCCAGGCGCGTGGTGATGGAGCCGGAGGGCTGGATGCCGGAACCTCCCTACAGGATGGAGGACAACGAAGACACCTGGCTGGAGTACACCGACCTGGTTTTCATAGACCCGGTGGGAACCGGTTTCAGCAGGGCCGCTGAAGAGGACCTGTACGAGAACTACCTCGGTTTCAAGGAAGACCTGGAGTCCGTAGGTCTGTTCATCCGCCTCTACCTGTCGAAGTTCGGCCGCTGGTCTTCTCCGCTCTACCTCGCCGGGGAGAGCTACGGCACAACCCGGGCCGCCGGGCTGGCAGCGGAGCTGTTCGACGAAGGGGTGGCCTTCAACGGAATAGTGCTCATATCCACCGCCCTGGACCTGCGTCCCATATTCTTCGGAGACGCGGACGACCTTCCCTTCCAGCTTTTCGTTCCCACCTACACGGCAACCGCCTGGTACCACGGGAAGCTCTCCGGGGAACTCCAGGGCCGGGAGCTGCCCGGCCTGCTGGAGGAGGTCGAGGAATGGGTGGAAAGCGAGCTTACCCCGGCCCTGATGAGGGGGGACAGGCTGGAAGATGACCGGAGAGACAGGGTGGCGGAGAAACTCGCCCTCTACACGGGGCTGGATATTGATTACGTAAAGGGTTCCAACCTCAGGGTCCACATAAGGAGGTTCTGCAAGGAGCTGCTGCGGAGCGAGAGGAGGAGCGTGGGCAGGCTGGATTCCCGGTTCCGGGGAATAGAACCCCTGGAGGTTACCGAGAACCCCGAATTCGACCCTTCCATGGTCTCCATAATCCCGCCCTACACCTCGGTTTTCAACAATTACATTCGGGGGGAGCTGGAACTGGAGACGGACATGAACTACAGGGTGTGGCTGGAGGGCGAACTGAGGAAGAAATGGAAATGGGAGAAGGGGAAACTCCCCAGTACCGGGGAAAAGCTCAGGCAGGCCATGGCGGTGAACCCTCACATGAGGGTCCTGGTGGCCCAGGGTTACTTCGACCTGGCGACACCCCTGATGGCCACCCGTTACATGCTGTCCCACATGAACGTGGACCCGGAGCTGCGAGGGAACATCAGCCTGACCTTCTACGAGGCCGGCCACATGTTCTACCTGGACCGTGTATCACTGAACAGGTTCAGTGATGACGTCAGGGAGTTCATGGAGGGAAGCTAGCGGACTCAGGTCAGCTCGTTGCCGGAGCCAGCTCCACCGGAGCGCAGGCCCGGGCGAATTCCTCCTTCAGAGAAGAGATAAGCTCGCTGACAGAGGTTATCCTGTCCACAAGGTAGGCGTTGGCGCCGGCGAATGCGAAACCGTTCCGCAGGTCTCCCAGTTTGGCGCTGGTCAGGGCTTTGGCGATACAGTAAGGAGCGTTGCGGACGTCACAGCTCTTCAGACACTGCCACATGCAGTTCAGGGGTTTCTTCTCCCCCCTGCGCACCGCTTTCAGCAGACTGCTGTCTATGGCACGGCCCGGAAGGCCCACAGGGCTGTCGATGATGACGAGGTCCTCCTTCTCGCAGTCCACGTAAGCCTGCTTGAAGTTCTGGTGCGCGTCGCATTCCGTGGTGGCAACGAACCTGGTGCCCATCTTCACTCCTGAGGCTCCCAGGCCCAGTGTCCGATGTATGTCGGCTCCGGTATAGACGCCTCCGGCGGCGATGACAGGTATTTTGCCGTACCTGGACTCGTACCCGCCCACCAGTTCCAGCACTTCGACGAGAATACTGTCCAGGTCGACCTTTCCGCCTTCCAGGTCCTCCCTGGAGAATCCCAGGTGACCTCCTGCCATCGGCCCCTCCACTGCGATCGCGTCGGGCAGCCGCCCGAAATGCCTGTCCCAGGCCTTCAGGATTACGCCGGCCGCTCTGGCCGAAGATATCTTGGGAACGAAACTGGTCCTGCACGATCTGAACTCCTCGGGGGTCATCGACGCTGGAAGCCGCAGCGGAAGACCGGCCCCGATGAAGATGACATCGATATCCTCCTCGATGGATACCCGCAGAAGGTCATCGTAATCGGAGAGGGCCATCATGATGTTCACTCCCAGTACTCCCCCGGTCATGCTTTTGGCCCGGCGTATCTCGGCCCTAAGCGCCCTCTCGTCGGCGGCCTTCAGGTCCTTCTGGAAGTCCTTCTCCTTTCTGCCTATCCCGGCGGTGGAGATGACACCGATACCGCCCTCTTCGGCCACAGCTGAAGCGAGGCCGGAAAGGGAAATTCCGACCCCCATACCTCCCTGAATTATCGGGAGAACGGCTTCAATACTGCCTATCCTCAATGATGGCATGCGGCTATCTGACATAAACTGACCTCCATGGGACCATTAATAATTTACTGAGACAACATCATAAAGGTCAATGTTGACAATGTCAACATTTCGTCGTAATTTCTAACGAAGGTGAAAGAATGAGCAAGAGCAAATATCATCATGAGGATCTGAGGAGCATGCTGGTCAAAGCCGCGTCCCTTCTTCTGGAGGAGGAGGGAATGGAAAACCTCACCATGCGTAATCTGAGCAGGAAGGTAGGCGTCTCACGGTCGGCCCCCTACAGGCATTTCGAGGACAAAACAGCCCTGCTGGGAGCGGTAGCGGCCGAAGGGTTCAACAGGCTCGGGGACACTCTGGCCTGTCCGCCGGAGGAAGAGGTCACACCGATCAAGCGTTTCCGCCTCTGCTCATGCGCATACGTCCGCTTCGCCGTGAACAGCCCCAGGCTGTATACACTCATGTTCGGCTTCGAACTGGCCGGCGGGGACCCGGTCCCCGAACTCACCGATTCCGCGGAGAGAGCATTCTCCGGAATAGTGGAATGTATTATCAGCTGCCAGAACGAGAACGCCTTCAAAAGATCGAACCCGCTGGGAATGGCCAATGTATGCTGGTCTTCACTCCACGGCCTCTCGATGCTCCTGATAGGCGGAGCGGTCAGGATGGCCGGTGAAGGCGGCAGACTCCACGACCTTTCGAACAACTCGCAGAAAAACCCCGCTGGGGATGTTCCGGAAATATGTCACAGCCTGGTGGAGACCCTGGTAAGAGGCTTCACCTGCCGGGAGCCGGCCTGAACCGCTGAGCCTTTCCAGCTCGAACCCGCTGTGGAGCTGTAGTTTCGTTACCCCTACATGGAACCCAGTATTATTAACATGCCGATTATGAACCGGAACGGGTTTTCGGAACCGGTTTCCAA
>JAWOBF010000064.1:0-15272 GCA_046498225.1 Candidatus Aegiribacteria sp. | reverse complement strand
CAACTCCGGACGGCAAATACATCTTCGTGGCTCACCAGAACAGCGGACTCTCGGTTGTCAACGCTCAGAACGAAGAAGTAGAGGCCTCCACCGGGGACTACGGAACCATCTTCGACGTGGCGGTGAACGCCAGCGGAAGCAGGGCCATCGTCTGTTCGAACCTCGACAAGATCATCTCCCTTGAGAAGTAGGGTTCCCGCCGAGGTTTCGAAAGAGCTTCGAAGGTACGCCGAGCCGGGAAGGGCCGAGTCCAGCCGCAGGTTCTTCCAGACCGGCAGGGGACAGTACGGCGAGGCCGACCGGTTCCTGGGCATCAGGGTTCCCCATATAAGGAAGGTGGTGAAAAAGTTTCGCGGGCTTCCCCCCAACACCACCATGGAGCTTCTGGCTTCGCCCTGGCACGAGGAAAGGCTTTTCGCACTGCTGATGCTGGTGGATACTTTCAGGGACGGCGGCGCGGACACACGGAACAGTGTATACCGGCTCTACATGGAGAACACCCGTTGGGTGAACAACTGGGACCTGGTGGACCTCTCCGCTCCCCACGTCCCCGGAGCATGGCTATTTGAAAAGGACCGGGAGCCGCTCTACCGGTTCGCCGCGGCCACCGACCTGTGGAAGCGGCGAATATCAATAGTCGCAACGCTGCACTTCATAAGGGAGTACGATTTCGAGGACACCCTGGGAATATCCGGGGTCCTTCTTCACGATGAGCATCACCTGATACACAAGGCCGTGGGATGGATGCTGAGGGAGGTGGGCAAGCGTGACCCGGACACCGAGGAGGATTTTCTGAGAAAGCACTGCTTGGAGATGCCCAGGACCATGCTCAGGTACGCCATAGAGAAATTCCCCGAACAGAAGCGGCAGATGTACCTGAAAGGGGATGTCCGGTGAGGAACCTGACCGGTGCGGCGGTATCGTTCTTCCTGATGCAGTGCCTTTCATGCGGGGATTCGGTGGAGGATGTATCCCGGCCGAACGTTATCCTGGTCATCATAGACACCCTCAGGGCGGAC
Source organism: Candidatus Aegiribacteria sp. (assembly GCA_046498225.1). GTDB lineage: Bacteria > Fermentibacterota > Fermentibacteria > Fermentibacterales > JCC-6 > Aegiribacteria. The sequence continues at coordinate 14,253 of JAWOBF010000064.1, read as the reverse complement.
CACCTGGGCTGCTACGGCTATCACCGCGACACGTCTCCCGCGCTGGACAGTTTGGCGGAAGCCGGAAGCAGATGGAAGAACTTTCAGGCCCAGGCTCCATGGACCCTTCCCGCCACCGCCACCATCTTCACCGGGCTTAACGCGGAGCAGCACGGCACAGGAAGAAGGAACGACGGCGACCATATGCTGCACGATGAAGTGCCCACCATCCCGTCCCTGTTCAGTGAGGCCGGATACCGCACCTGCGGCATCTTCAACGTCGCCCTCCTCAGCCGTCATATGGGCTTCGCCAGAGGCTTCGACCATTACTCCTGCGACGAATACGGGGTTAGCCGGGCCGCCGGCACGATGGACGAGTTCCTGGAATGGCTGGACGGGGAGGATGACGGCAGACCCTTCATGGCGGTTCTGCACATCTTCGACGTTCACCAGCCCTACGCCCCCCCGGACCCGTACGGGAACATGTTCTTTCCCGGGGATACCATCGAAGCGGTCTACTGGGAGATAACCGATGATGGGTGCATAGCGCATCCCGAACACCTGGAGCATTTTCTCTCCCGCTACGATGGCAGTATCAGATGGGTGGACAGCCAGCTGGGCCGCCTCTTCGCGCAGCTTCGGGACCGGGGGCTGGCGGACAGCACCGTGATAATGGTAACGGCCGACCACGGAGAGGAATTCCTGGAATGGGGCTGGGTGGGCCACGGCGGCAACCTTTACCGGCAGATGCTTCACGTTCCCCTCATAGTATCGGGACCGGGCATAGCCCAGGGAGAGGTACTCACCCGGCCGGCGGGCCAGATGGACATTCTGCCCACCCTCCTGTCCTTATGTTCCATCCCCGCGGACCACGATTTTCAGGGAATGGATATACTGGACAGCGAGGATGATGACGAAAGACCCCTTCCGGCCAGCCAGCTGATGTTCAGGGGCAGGATGCTCGGCGCAACTCCCCTGGCGGTTGTCCGGTTCGGTAACCTGAAAGGACTGGTCACCAGGCGGGGAAGCAGGGACAGCTACTACATGTTCCACCTGGGGGAAGACCCCGGCGAACTGGAACCCATGGAACCGTCTCCACAGATGAGGGATATGCTGGACCATTACCGTTCGACCCCCATGCTCTGGAATCCTCCCGTTGCCGGACCGCTTGACAGCGCATCGGTCCGGGCGCTCGAGGATCTGGGATACATCTGAGTAAGCGGTTATTAAACACTAAATAACCGAAAATACAATCAATAAAATATATATCAAGCCTGTTCCGGTATTTATTGCATATATGCTATATAAATTGATACTTGCGTTCTCTTCTTCCCGCTGCAAACTTATATGAAAGGGTTCTGAATGCGGAGTCTGTCCTGAATGGAAGGACGGTCCCGGGGGTTCAGCGGAAGGCGGACATCAACATGGCGGTTCAACTGGAGTTCGCCAGCTCCTATGCCGGATGCAGCTTCACCAATGATACCAGTCTGTGCCACGGACAGATGGACACTCCCTACGGTTCTCTCTGCATGGTGTGTACGGGAATGTCCGGTCCTCCGGAGAACGTAATGGCCGGCTGCATCACGTTCGAGATAATCAGGCGGGTCTTCACTTCCGTTCGCGGCAGGGCGGCGTCGGAGCTTATCGAATCAGCCGTACGGGAGGCCAACGACGTGCTCTACAGCATGGTGGAGAGCAACAGATATCCTCACGGAATGGGAGCGGACCTGGTAGCCCTTCTGATAGAACCGGAGAAGCTCCATGAGAGCCTGGTATGTCACGTGGGATGCAACAGGGCCTACAGGATAAGGAAGGGAACCGTATCCAGGCTGACCCACGATCATTTCAGGCTGGGGGGGATACTGGAACGCGCTCCATCCGGGACGGACTCCGAATGGCATATTGAGCAGACAGGCATAGTGACACGCTCCATAGGTACCGACAGGGAAGTCGAACCTGAGATAATGGAGATAGATGTGGACCATGGCGACAGGTACGTCCTGTGCGACAGGTGCGTCTCCGACCGTATGACCGATTCGGATTTTCTGGAACTCTACCACAACGATCCCCGGGAATACGCCAGCCGCATTCTGGAGTTCGCCGGGACCGGGAACGGCGGCAGAAACCCGGTGGTGCAGGTGGTGGACGTGAGTTCACTGTGAACGTGATGGATGACCGCGCCGGACCACGTAGAAGAGAGGAGTGATCCACAGGTGCTTCCGAGTAACAACAGAACAGCGAAATTGCTCAGAAAGGCTCGAAGAATACTCAGACACGGTTCCATGAGAATGATGATTTACATCCTGGTGCTGGTCATCATCGGCATCTTCATGCTGCCGGAGTGAACAGCTCCGGAATCCATGCATTCAATCGAGGGGGTACGAAAGGAGACCGTTCATCAATGCAACTCGAAGAAAGACCTGATCTGACGGCATCCATAATGAATTCCCTGGTAATGGTCCCCTGCAGTGGCAGAAACTGCACCGTCAAGACGGTTGTTCTCACCATAGTCCTGGCGCTTCTTGCGTACGGCTTCTACAGGACGAAACCCTGGAGGGACGGTTAAGCAGCCAATTTCATTTGGTTTTTCATTCAACTATCCTGTACAGTTTCAGAGTGCTGCCGGTTGATATCCTGATGAGGCCATGGTAAAGGTAGGAGGCTTCCGTCTTCTTGTCCATGATATCACTTGAAATGGACCTGAACTGCATGGTGACAATTCTTTCCGGCAGTCTCAGGGTATCAGCGATTTCCAGGGCTTCATCTATCTCCCTGCAGTAATAATCCCTGCGGCCGGTCAGCGATGAATCCATCATGATGGACATGCCGGAATGCAGCACCACCGACAAAGCGGGAAGGTCAGCTCCGGAACCGCTCAGCTCACTTAAAAGATCCCACGCTCCGGTGGTTGAATGCATGAGCAGGTAGATGCTGCCGGATATGGTGCCTGCGGAGAGTATCCTTATGGACTTGTCTTCGCAGATACTGGTAATATTCGCGGCGATTCCTCTGAGTCCGGAGGCCAGCAGTTCTTCACTTCCGCCTTTATCCGTCGGTCTTACGACGGCTATCGGTCTGGCGGCGGGTTCGTAGATTCCCCAGTTCTCGTAGGGGAACACGGGGTCTCTTCCGGAAGCATCACCGGAAGAGTTCGACCTGGCCACAAGAGAAGCCATGGATACCCTGCAGGGTTCGTAACCAAGCTGCCGGAACCTTGTCACTATGTACCCCGTACCTCCGGGATGGCTGGAGGGCAGCTCATCCCATACGACCAGAGGCAGGACCTCAGCGTCGAAATTGCGTCCGACATCCAGGGAGTACTCTATAAGGTAATCCGCGGCAAGCTGATAGGGCCCATCTGCCTCGCAGTCGAACCTGGAAGAGGAGGATACCTCTATCTGGTGCGCGCTATCGATGGCCTTCCAGAATCTGTCCGCCCACCTTTTCCCCCCGGAAAACTTCAACTTGGACGCGAAATGATCCATGGGAGCCGGAAGGACAACATGGCTTATCCTGCCCATTTCATTGAGACATTCATGGAATATGAGGTCCGCTCCGTCAGCGGCCGAGGCTATTCCAATATCGGGTTTCAATTCTATGAGTTTCTTCTTCACCCGGCTCTTTACCTTACCGGAAACCGACTCCGGAAATCTCGGAGACGGTCTGCCGGGTCTGTCTATCCGGTGGCCGGCGAATACCACTATCCGGGGCTTGCGAATGGCCTGGAGAATATTTTCAGCCGCCTCCTCAGGTGTTTCCAGAAGCTGGATCAGCATTTTCGCGTTGAGCCTGGCCGACCTGATCTGACCTATCCTTCCGCATAGATGGCTCCTGGCGCTCCTGTACCACCTGGCCGCGGTGTTGTATTCCCGCTTTATCAGGTAAGCTTCCCCCATGGATACCGGTATCCAGTATTCACTGCTGGTTCCGTGCCTGTTGTACTCCTCCCAGCATTCACCAATGGTATCTTCTGCCAGTTCCAGGCCAAGCTCCACCCTGCCCAGGAACAGGGCCAGTGTCGCGGCGTTGATAACGCACCAGTAATCCCCCCCGAGTTCCCGGCTTTTCATGTAATTGTGAAACGATGATGACAGAAGATGCCCGGCTGCAGATGGATCGGTGTCTTTCAGCTCCAGCCATTTCCTCTTGTAGAAACTGCCAAGAAGGGCGAATATCTCAGGGTCAGCCTCCCGGAGCCCGGGTTCCAGGGATTCCAGCAGGTTTACCGCCTTGTCCGTCATTCCCAGCCTGGACATGCACAGTGCATGCAGCTTTACGACCTCCGGGTCAGGTCTGTCCGCTTCCTTCAGGAGAGTGTCTCCGAACTCGAAGGCCCTGAGGTATTCGCCTCTGGACAGGAGGTCCTTCAGTGAGCCATAAAATGCTGTCCCTTCCCGGGCTTCCGGTGCGAGCATGTTCGAATCAATCATCGCCTCTTTCCCGTCCGTCTATGGTCCGTAGACCAGAATATTGTCATGCAGGGCTGTTCCCCAGTCCGAGGAGCGGTCCCCCAGCTTGATCCTCACGTTCGCCACGGTGTCGGGAATGGGCATGGGAGCGACGCAACATAGCGGGTTGCCGAAAAACATTCGCATGTCAGGGCCTTCTTACTATGACGTTATCGTGATACACCCTGCCCCACGAATTGGACCTGTCCCCCAGGACTATGGAGAGGGAATCCCCACCCGGGGGAAGCTCCAGGACGCTTACGTAGGCCAGGCTGTCGTCCAGGTGGAACGATACCGTCATGTCGGGGTCTATCTCTATCCGGAACCGGTGCCACCCGTCCAGGAAATCGTTGAAGTGGGGGGTCATGACCTCGTCCCGTTCCTCCTCACACTTGACAATGAACCTGATCAACCCCTGAAGGTGAGGGTTCCCCCAGTTCTTCTCACCCAGGTAGGCATAAGTGATGCCGATGTGGTAGGACGGTACACCCGAAGTGCCGTAAACCACCCGGTCGGTGAACGCGAACCCCAGTGAACCTGAGATCCAGGCACCCCGGGGATTCGAGGTGACGTACATGTCCGATTCCAGTACGAGCCCTCCCGCGCAGTGGTAGCTGGCCCTGGAAATGGCCCCGCTGGTGTACATGGTGTCCCCGTTGTTGTCGAAGCAGGGAGGAGGCAGTCCCATGGAATCGCACCTGACGGGAAGCGGGTCTCCGAAGAGGTTCCAGTGCGTATACAGGTCTCCCGAGAAATCCTCGAAGAAGAGAGTATCGGAGGCCCTAAGCGGCGCCGAAAGGCAGAACAGGGCCGAAAGAAGCGGCAGCGCCGCGGACCCGCTGAGGCGGAGGGGAAGGCTCACCATCTGCGCTGGAACAGCCGGAGGTTCTCGACATGATGGGGAAGCGACCCGGAGTTTCCCCAGATGTAGACCCTGACCGAGTCGGGATCCCGGCAGAGGATGACCGAATCCTCCTGCATCAGGCTGTCGTTCACCCAGAACCGCACGGTTTCGGTGCATGTTTCTATGGTCAGCCGCTGAGGAACACCTCTCTCCAGCAGCAGTGTCTCGGGGGCGGCGAAGGAGCCGGAGCCGCTGTCAAGCGCGCATGTGGCCCTCAGCTCCCTGGTCTGCTGGTTGATGCCCGGCGTGTATACCCACTTCAGCTCGATGTCGGAGACCGTTCCGGGGTCGAGGTGGAAATGGTCGGCGCTGCTCCTGGTCATGCCCACCGCCACCCAGTTGTTGCCCTGGCGGTCGGTCATGGACGGGACGGTCACCTCCGCCGAGAGGGAGAGCCCCGGCAGCAGCGGGTACTCCGCCAGGCTCACCACCGGGACGCCGTTGGCGTCCAGGGAGTAGTTTCCCGTTACCGAGTTCCGGTGAAGAGCGGGTGAGTAATTACGGTTGTAGCCGATCTCCCATACGGTCTGGTCCACGAAGCCCTTCCCCCAGTCCTCGTTGAGCAGGTCCGCTCCCGTCCGGAACATCCGGTTCCACTCTCCTTCCCGGTTGACTTCAAGTATCCAGACGTCGGGCTGGCCGAACATGGTAGTGTTTCCGCAGACGAGGATTCCACCGTCCTGCTGAACGGAGATGGAACTGAGGTAGTCGCTGCCACCCATGTCCACCACGCTCTCCCATACAATTTCTCCATCCCGGTCCAGCCTGAGAAGCCATCCGTCCGCCGACCCGTCTCCCCGGGAACTTGTGTAGCCGGAGATGATCATATCACCGGAAGGCAGCAGCTGGATGTCCACCGCCACGTCCATCAGACTGCCTCCGTAGACCCTTTCCCACTTCAGATCCAGGTCGGGGGAGAACCGCATCACCGAAAGGTCCCCCTTGCCCGGGCCGTAGGTGTCCTTCGTCATCAGCATCACCAGGTCGCCGTCGGGAAGCTCGACGCCGCATGTAATGGAAGACCTGGAGTCTCCGATGACCGCTCTGTCCAGCTCGTCCCCCCGGGTCGAGACTATCTGGATGCTGTTGCCTCCGGAACCGATGTCCCTGGACACCCGCAGGATGTTCCCGCTGCTTAGGACCAGCAGCTCCCTCGCTTCCCGGTTGCCCGGGAGGGTATCCCGGCGGGCGAACTCCCCGGAAGATGTAAGAGTAACCTGGTGGCTGGCTCTTATCTGCCCCAGGCTCAGCTGCCTGAGGGTGAAGTAGAGCAGAAGCAGACTGTCGGAGGTCATTCGGAAGGAACCCAGCTCCGGCTGCACCGCCCCCTCCCACTCCAGCCACCACCGGTTCTCCCACACCGTCCCCCCGGTGCTGTCCAGCCTCACCGCCCTTACCGGGAACCCGGTGTGCTCGAAGTCCGCGTACTCGCCGGTAGCGCATATCACATCGCCGCCCGCGGCGGGGAGGAGAAGGGGCCTGTCCTCCCCCGCCAGGGAATCCGACCATGTCCATTCAGGCCTTCCGGCGCTGTCGAAGCGGGTTACCCACCATATGCTCCAGAAGCCGTAGTCCCATACGCCGGTGACGGTGAAACCCTCATCCGGGGCCGCGATGATGTCGGTGGCATAGTCCCAGGAATCGCTGCCGCCCGCAACCATGTTCAGCAGGCCGTCGGTGGCTGTCGCTGTGTCACTCCGGAAAAAGTACAGGGAGACGATGATGACGGCTGCGAGGATGACGGCAGAAATGAGCCATGCTCGAAGCCCTTTTCCACGGATGGCTGAAGAAGGCCCCTCGGCGGGGACGGATACTTCCCTGCCAAGCAGCCTGGCCGCGGATTTCACAAGACGGTCCGGAAGGCCCGCAATGGCGGCGGAGTCCTCTGCGGCGTTCAGCCACTGGTGGGAATTGGTGAAATATCGCACTCCCTTTGACACCGGAGCGTCCTCCAGTTTCACCGGAAGTATGGTAATTCCGAGGTTGGTGGCTATGTCCAGCTCGTTGCGTATCTGTCTCGACCTGTTCACGTGGCTGCTGAAAAACAGTATCATTCCGGCGGAATTCGCTATGCCGTCGTAGATGGTCTCCGCCCAGTCGTCCCCCGGATCGATGTCGCGGCAGGATATCCAGCACTTCACGCCGGACGACTCCAGGTGGTCCACCAGCTTCCGGACCCTTTTCGCGTCTTTGCTGGAATAGCTCACGAATATGTAATCGCTCAAGGATTCCTCATTCCACGGAATATTCGCTTTTTATCGTCTACCGGGAACATACATATACCCGCGGTGAAACTCCAGCACAACGCGGAGAAGCCCATTTTATCCGGAAAACATACCGGATTCCAGTGTTATTAATTCCGGATTATCGGTGTAGATTCGCTCCCGCATGTCAGTCAATGATATATGGTGTTCCAGGTCTTTGACGGGGGGACGGTCCGTCCATATGTTCTTTTCTGAAGTAACAGGCCCGGACTGGTGCCGGAGGACTTCCTTCCGTTCCGCTTCCCCGGCTGCCTTCAGTCCGGATCCCTCGATCAGAACCGAAGGGGGCCGAATGGACAAGCTGGACGAACTGAGGGAACAGGCAAGGTCCGGTGGAGGACCGGAGAAGGCGCGGAAGCGCCACGAGGCGGGCAAGCTCACCGCCCGCGAGCGGCTGAACCTCCTTCTGGACAGGGACTCGTTCAACGAACTGGGTATGCTGGTCACCCACAACTGCCACGACTTCGGCATGGAGGAGAAGAAGTTCCTGGGCGACGGAGTTGTAACCGGCTACGGGACTGTCCATGGAAGGCTGGTCTACGTGGTCTCCGAGGACTTCACGGTCCTGGGCGGCTCACTCTCGAAGCAGTTCGCCGAAAAGATAGCCCTGGCCCAGTCCCTGGCCCTGAAGAACGGGGCTCCCATGATCAACATCAAGGACTCCGGCGGAGCCCGCATTCAGGAGGGCATCGATTCCCTTGCCGGCTACGGCACGGTGTTCATGGGCAACGTGAGGGCTTCCGGAGTGATACCCCAGATATCGGTAGTGATGGGACCCTGCGCGGGCGGCGCCGTATACTCGCCCGCCCTGACGGATTTCGTTTTCATGGTGGACAGCAGCAGCTACATGTTCCTCACCGGCCCGGACGTGATAAGGGAGGTGACCCACGAGGAGGTGACCTTCGAGGAGCTCGGAGGCGCAGCCGCCCACAACAGCAAGAGCGGGGTGGCCCATTTCCGGTGCGATTCGGAGGAGCAGTCCCTGGCCATTGTACGGGACCTTCTGACCTACCTTCCCCAGAACAACATGGAGGACCCGCCGGTAGTGGTGAACAAAAAGAGGAGCGGCCTGAGGAACAAGCTGGGTTCCATCATGAACCAGGTGAAGGGCGGGTCCAGAAGCGAAGCCCTGGAGAAGGTACTCCCCGAAAACCATTCGCTTCCCTACGATATGAAGCGGATAATCGAGGCCCTGGTGGATGAGGACTCCTTCCTGGAGGTCCACAAACATTTCGCCCCCAGTCTGGTGGTGGGCTTTGGCCGTCTGGAGGGCATGCCCATAGGAATAGTCGCCAATCAGCCGGCGCACCTGGCCGGGGTCCTGGACACGCTCTCGTCGGCGAAGGGGGCCAGGTTCGTTCGTTTCTGCGATTCCTTCAACATCCCCCTGCTGGTACTGGAGGACGCTCCGGGCTTTCTTCCCGGGGTCAGCCAGGAGCACACCGGCGTGATAAAGGAGGGGGCCAAGCTTCTCTACGCGTTCTGCGAGGCCACCGTGCCCAGGATAACAGTGGTTATCCGCAAGGCTTACGGTGGAGCTTACATAGCCATGAACTCCAAGCAGATAGGAGCAGACCTCAACTTCGCCTGGCCCTCGGCCCAGATAGCGGTGATGGGTGCGGAGGGAGCGGTCAAGATACTTCACAGGAGAAGGCTGTCCTCGGCGGCGGACCCGGATGAGGAGAAGAAGAAACTGGTGGACCAGTACAACGAGAAGTTCAACAACCCCTACATCGCGGCAAACAGGGGTTACATCGACGAGGTAATAAAACCCTCCGAGACCAGGGCCAGGCTGATAGCGGCTTTCACTTCTCTCAGCACAAAGCTGGAGAAGAGGATAGACCGCAAGCACGGGAACATGCCCCTGTGACGGCTTTCAGGAGGATACTGGTGGCCAACAGGGGTGAGATAGCCATCAGGGTGATGCGCGCCTGCAGGGAGATGGACATCGAGTCCGTGGCCGTCTACTCGGAGATTGACAGAGCGGCCAGGCACGTCAGGTATGCCGACAGGGCTTTCTGCGTTGGCCCCGCCCCCTCCGTCGACAGCTACCTCAGAATAGACAGGATAGTCGATACCGCTCTTCAGAGCGGCTGTGACGCCATACATCCCGGCTACGGTTTCCTGGCGGAGAACCCGGCCCTGCCCGCCGCGTGCAGTGATGCCGGCATGGTGTTCATAGGACCGTCGTCCGAGTCCATGGCCCTTCTGGGCAACAAGACCCAGGCCAGGAGGATGGCGGTGGAGGCTGGTATACCCATCGTGCCGGGCACCGCGGAACCACTCTCCAGCGTGGAGGAGGCGGAGGCGGCAGTGCGGGACATAGGCCTGCCGGTGCTGCTTAAGGCGGCGGGAGGCGGAGGCGGCAAAGGCGTGAGGGTGGTGAGGAAGGCGGAGCAGCTGGGGTCCAGCCTGGAACAGGCCACCGCCGAGGCGAAGGCCGCCTTCGACAACCCGGACATTTACGTGGAGCGGTACCTGGAGAAGCCCAGGCACGTGGAGATACAGGTCCTGGCCGACCATCACGGGAACGTGGTCCATCTGGGCGAGAGGGAGTGCTCAGTCCAGCGGAGGTTCCAGAAGCTGATAGAGGAAGCTCCCAGCTGCGCCCTGGACAGTGAGCTGAGGGATAGGATGGGAGAGGCGGCCATACGGGCCGTTCTCGCATCGGATTACCGTAACGCCGGCACAGTGGAGTTCCTGCTTGACGCATCCGGAAGCTTCTACTTCTGCGAGGTGAACGCCAGGCTCCAGGTGGAGCATCCCGTCACCGAGCTGGTGACCGGAATAGATATAGTCAAGGAGCAGATACGCATAGCCGAAGGACGGCGCCTTTCCTTCACCCGGGAGGATGTCGAGCTGAGAGGGGCGTCCATCGAATGCAGGATATGCGCCGAGGATTCCGTGACCTTCCTTCCTTCCACCGGAACCATAACGGAGATGGAGGAGCCCTCCGGCCCCGGCGTCCGGCTTGAATCCGGCGTCAGCGAGGGAAGCACCGTATCCCTCTACTACGACCCCCTCATCTCCAAGCTGGTGGTGTGGGGCAGGGACAGGGAGGAGGCCCTCGGAAGGATGAAGAGGGCCCTGCGGGAGTACAGGATAAAGGGAATTCACACTACCATACCCTTCCATCTCAAGGCGCTGGAGCACCCGTCCTTCCGATCGGGCAGCTACGATACGGGCATAGTGCAGGAGATAGAGCACCCGGTGAGCGAAAGGCACATAGAGGTGGCCGCCATGGCGGCTGCCCTGGTCGCCGCCGAGGACCGGACGGTTGAACTGGGAGGCCGGTCCAGGGTAAGCAGATGGAAGATGCTGGGGAGGGCAGGCAATGGCGTTCGTCGTTCGAAGTGGTGACAGGGAGTTCAGGGTCAGCCCCAGACTGGTGGACAGCGCAGAACATGAGGACCACTACCTGGTGCTCCTGGACGATACGGAGTACCGCCTCAGCTCCACCAGGATAAGCCCCACACACCTCTCCATCCTCCTGGACGGTCATTCGTACAACGTGGAGGTGGAGAAGGACGGCACGGAGTACAGGGTTACCACCAGGGGAGAGGTCTTCTCCTTCCGGGTCTTCGACGAGTACCTTCAGTCGGCTGAGGAGGAATCAGCCGCCGGGGAGGCTGTGATAACCGCTCCCATGCCCGGCCTGGTGGCCAGAGTGCTGGTGGAGGAGGGCGATCAGGTGAAGGCGGGCCAGGGACTGCTGGTCCTGGAGGCCATGAAGATGCAGAACGAGATAATGGCCACCGGGTCCGGAACGGTGAGAGAAGTGGCGGTGGAGCAGGGCAGGACCGTGATGACAGGGGATATCCTGGTAGTGATAGAATGACCGGAGCGGGTCAGTTCACGTCACCCAGGTATATCGGCCCCCTGTAGCCACCTGAGATAATGGCCGGAAGGATTTCCTTCAGGATCGAGGGGTAGATCCTCACCTCGCCCAGCCTTTCGGCGTCCACCCACTCGATACCCGTCTGCCAGGGGTCCGGAACGGGCTCATGGTCCGTCATCCGCAGCGGAACGGCCATGAAGACCATCTCCGTCTGATGCACGTCCCCCTCGAACTCGGCAAACTCATGGGTGGCGCCGATGTAGTCCCTGGAAAGCACCAGGTCGCCCGGTTCCACCAGCCAGCCGGTTTCCTCCAGCACTTCCCGGACCACCGCTTCGGTGAGCGTCTCTCCGAATTTCTGGCCGCCTCCGGGCAGAAGGTAGAAATCCCCCATTTGGTCATGGTTGACCGTCAGCAGGACGCTGTTTCCCCTTACTATCACCGCCTTGCAGGAGTTCCGTTTCCTGCCCCCGCCGGAATCGGTCTCGAACGGTCCGGGCATTCTCAGAGGGAGAGGCCGACCTGGAGGTAGAGACGCCACAGGGCGTCCCCGGCGAACACGGCCAGTATCGACCCCAGGGCCAGGAAAGGCCCGAAGGGCAGGGGAACCCTCCTGCTCCTTCCGGCGATGATGACCGCCGTTCCGGTGAGGGCGCCTATGAGGAAAGAAAGGAAGAGTGCCACCGCTGTATGTGACGGCCCCAGGAACGCTCCTATCATCCCCGCCAGCTTGATGTCCCCCCAGCCCATTCCGCCCTGGAACTCCTCCGCCTCATCCTCGTACCCCGGAGGGGGAATGGTGTAGCCGGGCTTCCTTCGAAGCAGGATTATGGTCAGCAGCCTTACCAGCAGGAAGAGGCAGAAGGCGGCGGCCGCCGTTATCAGGTGTGGAAGGAACCTCCCGCCCCCAGGAAGCAGCGTGAAAAGCAGCCCGGCGGCGGTACCGCCCAGGCTCACGCTGTCCAGGATAAGCCAGTGGTCGATATCCGTGAGTATGGTGCAGACCAGCAGAGAGACGAATACCGCGTACTGCAGCGACAGCCAGGACTGTCCGAACCGGAGGAAGACCCCCAGGAAAAGCAGCCCGGTGACCAGTTCCACCAGGGCGTACCTGAAGGAGAACGCCGCTCCGCAGCTCCTGCACCTTCCTCGAAGCAGGAACCAGCTGAGCACCGGAACGTTGTCGTACCACTTCACCGGCTGGCCGCAGGAGGTGCACCTGCTTTTCGGCCGCAGAATGGATTCCCCGCGGGGAACCCTCCAGGCCACTACGTTCAGGAAGCTTCCCACAGCGGCCCCGAACAGGAACGAGATGATTAGGTGGACTGATCTCACGGTCTGCTATCCAAAGGCATTTACCTATCATATGGGTAGAATTTGGCATCTTCAAACACCTTTAGTATAATCCCGCCGATTCGGGGCGGGGAGTGCCCGGTCCGGCACCGGTTTGGTGTCGGTATCAGCTTTTCGCACCTTATCCATCGTCACCTGAACTTCTGAACGGAGGGAGTACTATGAAGTACGCACTGGGAATGGTCGCGCTGGTGGCCGCTCTGGGCTTTGCAGGGGCAACGTTCTCCGGCGGACCCGGTGAGACCTTCACCATCAAGGGTTACACAAAGGCCTGGTTCTACATGAACGGTTCCGAGACCGCGGACCCAGAGCACGCCTTCAGGGGCTACGACTGGACCACCCTTATGGGCAGGCTGAACCAAAGCACCTACGCCTGCCTGGGCGTGAACTACAGAACATGGGACGAAGACACCCCCCTGAACGTCTGCGACGCCTATGTCACCATGGATGTGATACCCGAGGTGAACGTTACCGCGGGCCAGTTCATGATACCCCTGGGCTACGCCTACAACCGTTCAGGTGGCGGTCTCTACTTCCTGGACAGGGCCGCCCTGACCGGAACCGAAGAGTTCGGATACTACGGAGGCCGGGACGTGGGGCTTAACCTCCACGGCCAGTTCGACTGGGTGGGACTGGACCTGGGCGTTTTCAACGGTACCGGGATGCACAGCGACGCCGACAACGACGTAGACAAGCGGATAGTCGCGAAACTCACACTTGATCCCGCCGAATGGCTCACCGTGGCCGGCGGAGTGTCGATGATAGGTCAGGCGGAGGACCCTCCGGAAATTCCTGAAGAGTGGTCGGCCACTGCCATCAGCGCCTGCGCCCTGGCGGACTACCCGCTCTCCGGAAGCGCGGACCTGGTCTTCGTGGGAGAGTACTGGCAGATGGGCTACGCCGGCCCCGAAGTGGACGGCATGGAGAACAATGCCGCCGTGGCCTTCTACACCACCCTGGGAGTGAACTTCACCCTTCAGGACGCCCTGATCCACTCGGTGATGCCCGCTGTGCGCTACGAGAGCTACAGCCCCGAGGAACAGATTGCCGCCGGAGCAGATAGGACCGAAGACAACAAGACCTTCATAGACTTCTGCCTCAACGTCTTCATCAACCCCTACAACACCATACAGATAGGCGGCCGCAACTACGGCTTCGAGGATGAGAACGAAGACGGCTACACCGACATGTACCTGGGCTGGAGACTGAACTACTAGTACCAGGACGTTCGGGATAGAGAGTACACGGGGCCCGGCGCAGCCGGGCCCTTTTTCACGGAGCGCGGCGGGCCGCCGCTGGAGAGGATGACCCATGGAAGGACTGCTGGGGGACCGGGTGAAGCTGGCACGCCTCCCCACTCCCGTCCAGCTTATGGAAAGGATGTCCCGCCGGCTCGGGGTGGAGCTGTTCGTGAAACGGGACGATCTCACGGAGAGCGTGGCGTCGGGCAACAAGATAAGAAAACTG
>JAWOBF010000057.1:0-15722 GCA_046498225.1 Candidatus Aegiribacteria sp. | reverse complement strand
GACCCGGCCACAAGCCCGGCCCCGGCGGAAATGCCCAGAGTATAGGGCGTGGCCAGATCGTTCCTCAGTATGGACTGGAGCACGCACCCGGAAACCGAGAGGGCGGCTCCGGTCAGCAGGGCCAGCGCCAGTCTGGGAAGCCTCAGTCCGGTAATCACCCAGGCAGGAGGGCTCCCCATGGGCCCCGCAAGAAGTGAAAGGACGGCAGCGGCTGCTATGGCCAGAGACAGGAGAACCCAGAAGAGGGGTGACGGAGTTCCGGGGCGCGTCCCGCTCACAGCTCCACCCCGGGCACTATCACCCATGAATCCGTTGGCTCATCGTGCGATACATGGAGGTGGACTCCGAATACAGCAGAGAGGATATCGGTGGTGAAAACCTCGGACGGGGGACCGAATGCCCTGGACCGGCCTTCGGAGAGTACCATAACGGTATCGAGGTACCTGCCGGCAAGGGCTACCTCATGAGTGCTGACCAGCACGGATATGCCGCCTGCGGAGAGCTTCTTCAGAAGCAGCCACATGTTGAGCTGATGCTTGAAATCCAGGGAGGAACCGGGTTCATCCAGAAGCAGGATGCGGGGTTCCTGGGCCAGGGCGGCGGCCAGCAGCACCAGCCTCATCTCGCCGCCTGACAGGTTGGCGAACACCCTGTTCCTCAGTTCCCAGGTATCGGTCTCCTCCATGCACCTTCTCGCTATCTCGATGTCCTCCATTGAATCCATCGCCCATCCGGTCCTGTAGGGATGCCTGCCCAGCAGGACGGTCTCCGATACAGTGAGTTTCGACCCGGGATGGAAATTCTGCGGCAGGTAGGAAACCAGTCTCGCCTTCTCGTTCATCGAAAGGCTGAAAATGCTCCGGCCGCATATGCTGGCCCTGCCGGTAACCTCAACTCCCAGACGTATCACGCTTCGCAGAAGGGTACTCTTGCCGGCCCCGTTGGGGCCGATGAGACCGCAGACTTCTCCGGGCATGACGGAGAGACTGATGTCACTTATCACATTGTTCCCGCCGTAACCGGCGCTGAGGTCCCGCATTACCAGAGCAGGCATGAGCATATCCTCTCGGCTGTCTCTCCCAGCCTGCCCCCGGGTATCATCATGTACGGCTGGAACAGACAGTGTATCCGGTCAGCCTGAAAACCGAGACTTTCCCAGAACGGTTCCTCCCAGCGCCTTACCGCGGCCGAATCGGTCCTTCCGGGAAACAGAAGGATAATATGGTCAGGTGACAGGCTAAGAACACCCTCGGTGGAGACCATGGGCCAGCTTCCGGCGCCGGGTGAGCTTATCTCGCACCCCACGCGTTCCAGGATATCCGCGAAGAAGGTCTCCCGCCCCGCCACTGTCATGCTGGAGGAACCCTTCTCATGGTAGACCACGATCATCACCGACAACGGAGCCACCGGCTCCATAATAGCCTCCAGAGAATCCAGTCTCGCTTCCAGCCGTTCCCGGAACCGGGCCGCGCCCGCCCCGTACCTGGCGTCCAGGGAATCCAGGGCCGAGAACACCCCCTCCAGGGAATCGAAGTCGTAGCTGTAGCAGGGCACTCCCAGGCTGCCGGCTATCTCCCTGATGGTGGAGCTCCGGCCTGATACGTGAATGGAGGTGGGCTCCAGGGCGACTATTCTCTCCACCGACGGGTCCACGTAACCCCCTACCCCGGGAATATCCTCCGTCCCGGGAGGCCAGGTGGAATACCTGTCCACTCCCACTATCCTGTCCCCCAGCCCGGATTCGAACATCAGCTCCACCAGTGAAGGCCCCAGAACGATGAACCTGTTGTCCGTCCCGGCCTGACGGGGCTGCTGGGTAGAGCAGCCTGCTGCGGCAAGGACCGCCGCCGCCAGCAGACACCTCATTCCCGGCCCGATTCCAGTGTGGTTATCAGGCCGTGTTTCCTGAGCCTCGCAAGAGCCCTTCTCTCGATCTGTCTCACCCTCTCCCTGCTTATACCGAATACCCTTCCCAGCTGCTCCAGTGTGCAGGGTTCGCCGTCCATCAGTCCGAAGCGAAGCGTTATTATGGTCTTCTCCCTGTCGGAAAGGGATTTCAGGGCCGCGTCGATACGTTCCCTGGTTTCCGAGCGAAGCGCCCGCCTGTCCGGTGACTGGAAGCGGCTCACCAGAAAATCGGCTATGGTGGCGTCATGCTCGCTTCCGGTATGGTCAAGTGAGAGCGGCACAGCGGTGGAGAGGTATATCTCCTCTATCTCCCGGACGTCCCGCCCCATATGTTCCGCCAGCTCATCCACGGTAGGAGGCTGTCCCCTCTCCATGGCGAACTCATCGATGGCCCTGCGGATGGAGGAGTCCCCGTAGTGCAGGGAAACCGGTATCCTGACAAGTCTTCCCTGACGGATGACCGCTTTCATCAGGTACTGTCTTATCCACCATACCGCGAAAGTGGAGAGCTTGCACCCTCGAGTATGGTCGAAGCGTCTGACAGCCTCCATCAGGCCCTGACAGCCCTCCTGGATCAGGTCCATCTCCTCCATGACATCACAGGGATAGAACCGTCCGACCTTGGATATCACCAGTCCCAGATTTGCCTCCACGAACCTCTCGATAACGTCTCTTGTTCTCTGCACCGCTTCATGGAAGCGCTTCGCCGCGTCGGAGTACCTGAATATTCCGGTGCCCGTGCTCACTTCCAGAAGGTCCAGGCAGTTGCGAATGGAGCTGAGCCCGGGGTACAGCCTCCAGGCCAGCCTGGAGGCCTCGGAAGGAGTTTCCTCCAGCAGGTCGAAACAGGTCGCCAGCGTCTCCATCGGAACGGTTTCATCCTTCAGCAGGTCCATCATCCGGTTCCTTATCACCAGAAGCTCCCTGTACCGGCCGATTCCGGCGAACAGCTCTTCGCCCAGGCTCTCCACCGAGTGCCAAAGGAGATGGAGGTCCAGCACGACCTCCCGCTTCAGATAGCGACCCCGGATCCTCTCCAGCAGGCCTTTAAGCCGTTCCCTCCGGGATTCCGGCAGCACTCCCCCCGAGATGCCCCAGTAAGACCCGTCCACCAGGTCCCGGCGGGGGGCTTCCCCCTCCGCCAGCCGCCGAAGCGGCTGAAGGAACATCCGCCTTCCCAGGGGCACCGCCAGAATGGACTCCAGCATGGCTTTCCTGTACCTCTCCTGGGCATCCACCAGTGACTTCTCCTCCTCCGGGGTCATCGGCTCCACAACATCAAGCTGCCTGAAGAAGATGGTGCTGGAAGAGAAGCCCCCGGTCGGCCCACGGTTTTTGATTCCGCAACCCCCTACATGTGCTTCAGTTTTTCGGTTATTTCCTCTATCCGCTTCCTCAGTTCCTCCGGGTCTTCCGTGTCTCCGGAAAGCTCCAGAGCCCGAAGCCGCTTCCGCTCTCTCTGCAGCCTGACCTTCTCCACCGCTCTGCGGAGCCTTTCGGGGTCATCCGGCGCCGTCCTCTCCGGATGTACCGAGAATAACATGGCGCATATGGCCCTCTCAGGCTCATCCAGCCTCGAAAGCTGGAACTGCGAGAGTCCGGTGCCGGCCTGCCTCTTCATCTCCTCCAGTATTACCCCGGCCGACCGGCTTCGCAGGTCATCGGCCCGGAGGTAGCCGATGAGAGGGTCCGAAAGGCCATCCGGGGACAGCAGGACTCCGGCGAGTATCCTGGTATCCCATCTGCTGAGTTCCGCCCGGTCCGTTTTCTGCCGGTACACCTCCCTCTTACCGCTCTTCTCATCCCCAAGCTCCAGCTCCAGGGTCTTCATGGAGTATCCCGTTTCCTCCGAGATTATCCTGAGCAGGGTTTCCCTTACAACAGGTTCGGTGGCGCAGGATGCTACAGCGGCCAGCCTTCTGACTACCCTTACCCTCTTCTGGGTTCCTTCAACGGAAGACCAGCCGTTCAGCAGGCCCAGGGCATACCTTATGGGGTCGGCGGCGCTTCCCGCCAGTTCCAGTACCGACTCTTCCGGTCTGTCCCTGAGGAAGTCGTCCGGGTCCAGCTGGTCCGGTACGGCCATTATCCTGGGCAGGAAACCCTGCTGGAGTATGACCTCCGCCGCTCTCACCGACGCTCTCTGTCCGGAGCTGTCGCCGTCGTAGCATATGAAGACCGAGGACGCCAGGCCACCGATCTGCCTGGCCTGGGCCGGGGTGAGAGCTGTGCCGCAGGTGGCCACTGCGCACTGGAAACCCTTCTCCACGAACCTGGCGTGATCGAAATAGCCCTCCACCAGTATCACCATGTCGAGGTCGCGGGAGGCGGCGGCGGCCTCCCGGTATCCGTACAGATAGTCACCCTTGCTGTAAATGGGTGAATCCGGGCCGTTGAGGTATTTGGGCGCGTTGCCGCTGCCGGATCCCCCCAGCAGCCTTCCGCCGAAGCTTATTACCCTTCCCCGCCTGTCGGATATGGGGAAGATTATCCTCTCCCTGAACCGGTCGTAGGTCCCGCTGCCCCGAGTGGACCTCAACACCACTCCCGCTTCCACCAGCTGGCTCTCCGAGTACCCCTTCCCGCGAAGGTGCCCGGACAGAACGCTCCCTCCGGGAGCCCACCCGATCCCCAGCTTCTCCACGGTGGCGGGGGAGAGGGCCCGGTCCGCCAGGTACCGTCTCGCCCTTTCTGCGTCCGCCCCGCTTCCCTTCAGCTTCTTCACGTAGAACCTGTGGGACTCGGCCATTATATCCCGGAATACGTCCGTTCTGGTGGTGTCCCTGCCGGTCTTCTCAAGGGCCACCCCCGCCTCGGCCGCAAGCTCCTCAACCGCCTCTGTGAAGGAAAAACTCAGGTAGTTCATCAGGAAAGAGAAGACGTCACCTCCGGCGCCGCACCCGAAACAATGATACATCTGGCGCTCAGGGGAGACGAAGAAGGAGGGTGTCTTCTCCTTGTGGAAGGGACAGAGACCCTTGATGCTGCGGCCGGACCTCTTCAGGTTCACGTAACGGCCGATAATGGATACGATGTCGGTTGCCGACCTCACCCTTTCTATGGAGCCGTCCGAGTAGTAACCCCCCGCGGCCATCAGCCCCGGTCCCCTCCGGTCTTCAGATAGACCACGGTCACACCGGTCCCCCCCTCCGGAGGCTTGCCGGGCCTGAAGTCATCCACCCTGCCGTCGGTCCTGACCATATCTACCACCGCTCTCATGAGAATGCCCTTTCCCTTCCCGTGTATGACCCGTATGAAGGGGATTCCCGCCACAAGCCCGTCCTCTATTGCCCTGTCCACTTCCGCCAGGGCCTCCTCCGCCGACATACCTCTGAGGTCGAGTTCCGTTTCCGCCTCTACCGGTGCGCTCCATCCCGCCGTCGACGGCTTCGCACGAGGGGGAGGTACCCTGGTGACCTCTCCCGGCGGTTTCCTCAGCCTCAGGTTGCCCATTATAACAGCCACGTAGTCCCTGCCGGTCTCCTCCACCCTTCCGCATCCGCTCCATCCCTTTACGCTGACCCAGTCGCCGGGTTCTATATTCCCGTCCGTGAATTCCTCGTCAACGTCGGGTTCTGTCTCCACCTTCGCAGCATTCGAAGTGATATCTCTCAGCTTCTCCCTCAACTCTCTGCGGTCCTCCGGGCTCTCCGACCTCGCAAGCCTGGCCAGCAGCGAATCCGCCCTGGAGTTGATGCTGTTCAACAGACGGCTGTATTCCTCCTCCAGCTCTTCCCTTCTGGCATTCAGCTCTTCCCTCTCTCTTTCGAGTTCACCGCCTTTCCGGGCGAGAAGCTTCCGGCTCTCCTCCTCCCTCTCCTCCAGCTCCCCGATCCTGGAGGCCAGTTCCCTCCTTTTGGAGGAAACATCCTCCAGCATGCGGTCCAGACGGAAGGAATCACCGGAAAGCCGCAGGGCCCTGGAGAGGACCCCCTCCGGGAATCCGATCCTCCTGGCTATCTCCAGGGTGAAGGAGGAGCCCGGTATTTCCGGAACGTATGTATAGTCCGGCTCCAGCGTATCGACCCTGAAGTTCATGCTGCCGTTGTAGAATCCCTCCCTGCCCTGGGCCAGGCTCTTCAGCTGTCCCTGATGAGTGGTGACGATGACCCGGCAGCCGGTCCCGGCCAGCTGTTCCAGGACAGAGGCGGCCAGGGCGGCCCCGGTAAGGGGATCGGTCCCGGCGGCGGGTTCATCTATAAGGGCCAGGGAACCGGGGCCGGGGGAGCTGAGCATCCTCAGCTGCTCCAGCAGCCGGGCGGAGTATGTGCTCTGGTGCTCCGCGATGGACTGCTGGTCTCCGATGGAGACATGAAGCATACCGAAGAAAGGCATGGTGGAACTGGAAGAGACACAGGCGCCGATACCCGACTGGGCGCAGGCGACGGCCAGCCCCACGGCCTTGAGAAGAACGCTCTTCCCCCCGGCGTTGGGACCGCTCACTATCAGGACTCTCCAGTCCCCTGGAAGCTGGACTGTGTTACCCACCACTTCGCCCGGGGGGATCAGGGGATGCCTGAGATCTTCCAGGGAGAGGTTCCCCCGGTCCGGGAAAACGGTCCTCATTTCCAGGTGGTACTCCGCCCTGGCGAAGACAGCGTCCAGTTCCGCCACCGCCCTGCCGCCCTCCTTCAGCCGGGGCAGGTGCTTTCTCAGTTCCAGGGTGGCGTCCCTGAGAATGCGCCTCTTTTCGTATTCCAGGTCCAGGGTCGCTTCCCGAAGAGCGTTGCCGTCCTCCACCAGACCTGCGGGTTCGATGAAGATAGTCTCGCCGCTCTCGGACCTGTCATGCACTATGCCGCGGACTTCGCCCCTCCTGGAGGATATTACCGGCAGCACGTACCTGCCGTCCCTCAGTGTAGGAGGCATGTCACGCAGCACGCCGCTTCGGGACAGGGTTGAGTAGAGGCCGTCTATCCTGCCGGAGAGCTTCCGCTTCAGGCTGTCCACCTTCTTCATGAGCCTGGCGAGTTCCCTGGACGCCGAGGGAGACAGCTCCCCCTCCGGTGTGGTTATGGAGACAAGGTGGCCGCTGAGTTCAGGCAGCCCTGGAACCAGCTGGAAGTACCGGTCCAGGGGACCTTCCCCGGCGTCGTCCTCCCCCTCAGCTTCCGCGTCGGCGAGAAACTCTCCCAGCTCCTCAAGCACCACTCCCACCGTCCGCAGCTGGCCCGGTTCCAGGACAAGCGCACCGTCTTCCAGGAGGGAACAGATTCGAAGAAGCTCATCGTTGCCGCCGGCGGGTACTCTGATACCTCTGTCCAGAAGATCGGCGGCGGCAAGGGTTTCATCAGCCAGTCTTACCGCCCCCGCGGGTTCCCAGCAGGGGAATGCGGAGGTCACGGCCTCCCTTCCGGAACCGCTTCGAACTCTGGAAGCGATGTCCTCCAGCACCTTGCCGAATTCCAGGCTCTTCAGGGGTCCGGTCATTGCATCGATCCTTCAGCAGCTATGATGTAGGCTTGAAATTGTCGGATTCATCAAGCTCCTTCAGAATGTTCTTCTCCTTCCTGGACAGCTTCCGTGGAACGTATACATCCGGGATTACCACGATATCGCCCCTGCCGAAACCCTTCAGCTTCTTGATACCCTTCCTTTTCAGGACCAGCCTCTCCCCGGCCTGGATCCCCGCCGGCAGGTCCACCTCCATGGAGTCCTCCTCCACCGGGGGAATGGTTATCCTGGTTCCCAGCGCCGCCCGGGGGAAGGATATCCCGGTCCTGTAGACAAGGTCGAAATCATCCCTCTGGAATTCACCGTAATCAACATTCGTTATCCTGAGTATGAGGTCTCCGGGCTGCCCCCGGCCGGGAGGGAAATGACCCTGTCCCCTGAGCCTTATGAAATGTCCGGTGGAAACTCCGGCCGGCAGGTCTACGGATATCTTCCTCTCCCTTGGCTCCAGACGCGAACCCAGGCAGTCGGGACATACCTTCTCGGGTATGTTGCCCCTCCCCCGGCAATCGGGGCATGGGGATACGGACTGCATGGCCCCGAGGAGGGTCCTCCTGACCGTTCTTATCCTTCCCTGTCCTCCGCACCTCTCACACCTCTTCAGCCCGTGGTCCGGGTGGGCGCCGGTTCCCTCACAGGTGGTACAATGCTCGTTCCTTTCCACCCTGATCTCCCTGCTGCACCCCCGGACTACCTCGCTCAGCTCCAGCTCGATATCCATGATCAGGTCCTCTCCGGTCTCGGATGAGGGATTCTGCCTGCCGAAACCGAAAATGTCCTGAAAAGCTCTCAGGGCGTCATCCATTCCGAAACCGCCGAAGAAATCGGACATGTCGGGCATTCCGTCGGCGGATCCGGTCATGTCGAACCTGTGCCTGCGGTCCGGGTCGCTGAGTATTTCGTAGGCCTGGGTTATCTCCTTGAATCTCTCCTCGGCGTCCCGGTCTCCGGGGTTCCTGTCGGGATGGTACTTCAGTGCCAGTTTCCTGTAGGCGCTCTTGATGGCCGCGTGATCGTCATCTCTGCTGACGCCCAGTATATCGTATGGATTTCCGCTCATTGAATCACTTCCGTAACGGGAGGGCGGCGGTACCCGGTCTTCGGGAAGACCGGCCGGGCCCCGCGCTCCCTGCTGTACTGTTCACAGTTATTTCCGAAGCTGGAATATAGTAAGTTAAGCTGCCCGGAAAAAAAATGAAAACGGGGATCATGGGAACTGGAAGCCGGACCGGCTATTCCACCCCATCCTCCAGTGTGGTCAGACCGCCGTTCTCATCCTCCTCCTCCATGGTATCCACCATGTTGAGGATGTTCCTTACGGTGTGCATGACCATGGAAAGCTCCTTCAGGGCTGTCTGAATACTGTCCGTGCTGCTGCCGTCCCTGGAGTTCCTGAGCTCGTTAAGCGCGGCCTCCAGCTCACCGGTGGAATCGGAGTCCAGCCTGTCCCTGCTGGTGTTGAGCAGCTTGGATGCCTCGTATATGGACTGGTCGGCCACGTTGCGCATCTCGATGAGCTTTATTCTCTCACGGTCGGTCTCCCTGTTCTTCCTGGCGTCCTGAATGAGCTGCCTTATGTCCTCATCACTGAGACCGCCGCTGGGATTGACCTTCATTTCCTGGTGCTTTCCCGTCACCGCGTCCTTGGCGTTTACGAACAGTATTCCGTTGGCGTCGATGGAGAAGGACACCTCTATCCTGGGAACTCCCCGGGGAGCGGGACTTATGCCCACCAGCTCAAACCTGGCCAGGCTCCTGTTCTCCTCCGCCAGGTTCCTCTCGCCCTGAAGGACATGTATGCCCACAACCTGCTGGTTGTCCACCGCTGTAGTGAACATCTTGCTTCTCTTGATCGGAAGGGGGCTGTTCTTCTCGATTATGGGCGCCATCACTCCGCCGAGAGTTTCCACCCCCAGTGTGAGGGACGTGACGTCCAGAAGCACCAGGTCCTTCCTCTGGCCGGAAACGACGGATCCCGCTATGGCGGCTCCCATGGCCACCACTTCGTCGGGATTCACGCTGTGGACCGGTTCCTGATGGAACGTGTCCTCCACAAGCTGCCTTACCAGCGGTATCCTGGTGGACCCTCCCACCAGCACCACAGTCTCCAAATCCTCGTGGGTGAGGCCCGCGTCACGCATGACCTGTTCGCACAGCGGGCGTGTATTCTCAACAAGGTCCTTCACCAGCCCTTCGAAGAGTCCCCTGGTGATGGACATCTCCAGGTGGACAGGTCCCTTGTCGCTGGATGCGATGAAGGGAAGGTTTATGGATGTCTCCAGGGCGGTGGATAGTTCGCATTTGGCCCTCTCGGCCGCCTCCTTCACCCTCTGGGGGGCCACAGGGTCTTCTTTCAGGTCTATTCCCCGCGAGCGCTTGAACTCCTCCATTATCCACTCCACCAGGCGGGAATCGAAATCGTCCCCTCCCAGCTGGGTGTTGCCGGTGGTGGCCTTGACCTCGAATATGCCGTTCACCACCTGAAGGATACTGATGTCGAAGGTTCCGCCGCCGAAGTCGAATACCGCTATCTTCCGCCTTTCAACGGCGTCGGTGAACGCCAGCGCGGCAGCGGTGGGTTCGTTCAGCACCCTCTTCACGTTGAGTCCGGCGATGGTGCAGGCCGCCTTGGTGGCTTTCCGCTGTATCTCGTTGAAATGCGCCGGAACTGTTACCACAACGTCCGTCACCTCTTCCCCGAGGAACTCCTCCGCCCTGTACTTCATCTTCTGAAGTATCATGGATGAAATCTCCTGAGGGGTGAACGTCCTTCCGTCCCCTATCCTTACAACGGCGTCGCCCTTGTCGTTGGCGGCTATTTCGTAGGATACGTTGATGGACTCGTTCTCCAGCTCCTCGTACTTCCTGCCCATCAGCCTCTTGATGCTGGTTATGGTATCCCTGGGGTTGGTGATGGCCTGCCTTTTGGCCACGATTCCCACCAGCCGGTCTCCCGCCGGCGTGAAGGCCACCACCGAGGGCATGACCCTTGGGCCTTCACCGGTCTGGATCACCACGGGGTTTCCGCCTTCGGATATTGCCATGCAGGAATTGGTGGTTCCGAGGTCGATACCTATCGTACAGCCCAAGATCCCTCCTTAGATAAAGCTTCCAACAATGAAAACCGGACCTTCCGAACAGGCGCGAATGACGGACCGCACACATATTAATAATCCAACCGGGATCAAACTTCAACCTCCCGTTAAAGCAGGTGAAAGTGTACGCTGAACAGATGCGTTTGTCAACTCTTGGACGATATCAGGGAATAAAACATATTCCTGTTCGATGGCGGTCAGTCCTCGAGGATATTCCTCACGGAATCCCGTCCGGGAGGCTCGATGACCCCCTTCTCGCATACTATGGCCGTTATCAGGGAAGCCGGTGTCACGTCGAACGCCGGGTTCCAGACCCCGGCGCCTTCGGGAAGCAGCTTCCTTCCTCCCATGCGCGCCAGCTCTTCCCTGCCCCGCTGCTCGATCACTATCTCCTCCCCGGACGGGGTATCCATATCGAATGTGGACAGGGGAGCGACAACATAGAACGGTACTCTGTGGGCCTTCGCGGCAAGGGCTACCTGATACGTTCCTATCTTGTTCGCCGCGTCGCCGTTGGCGGCTATCCTGTCACTGCCCACTATCACTGCGTGGACCTTCCCGGCGCGGAGAAGGGAAGCGGCGGCGGAATCCGGGAGTACCCGGACAGGTATGCCGGCTCTGGTCAGCTCCCATGAGGTGAGCCTGGCTCCCTGAAGCAGCGGACGGGTCTCGTCGGCGTAGACGGTTTCAATGAGGCCCCTGTCCCAGGCCTCGTAGATTACCGCCAGGGCTGTGCCCAGACCCGCTGTGGCCAGCCCGCCCGCGTTGCAGTGGGTGAGTACGTTGGAACCGGGGCGGAGAAGGCCGGCTCCATACCGGCCCATGGCCCTGCTGGCTTCGAGGTCCTCCTCCATCATGCGGTTCGCCGATTCCAGAAGGGCCGCGGCGGACGCCTCCCTGCCCGAGACGGTCCCGAGTATGCCTCTCTGCTCATCTACGCACCTGAAGAGATTGACCGCCGTGGGCCTGGTGGATTCTATCAGCCTCATCTTCTCCTCCACCCCGCCGCGGAAGCCGGGACCTGAAGGGGTGGTAAGAGCAGCGATGACACATCCGTAGGCGGCCGCGATACCTATGGCCGGGGCGCCCCTGACTGCCAGCGTCCTGATGGCTTCCGCCAGTGTCTCCACGTCACGGCAGTCCATGTAGGCCTCCCGCTCCGGAAGCTGTCTCTGGTCCAGAAGCCTTAGAGAACCGTCCGTCCATCGCATCGTGGGAAGGGGGCGCATGTCAGTCCGACCCCCGGAGTATCTCCAGGCACGCTTTCAATATTCCGTCCGGTTCCATCAGCCTGCCCAACCCGGAAGTCCCGCAGGCCAGCCCGCCCTCCACGGGTCCGGCGAACCGGACACCGCGCTCCCGAAGAAGGCTGGTGTTGTCGACTGTGGCCCTGTTGTTCCACATCCTGGTATTCATCGACGGGGCCATGAGGACCGGCGCGTCGCAGGCCAGGAAGACGGAGGAAAGAAGGTCGTCGGCCAGGCCGCAGGCGGCCTTGGCCATGAAATCCGCCGTTGCCGGCACCACGGCAAGGAGCTCCGCTCCCTCCGTCAGCGTGATATGCGGGACCGGGTCCCCGGGCTGAGGGGTGAAGAGGTCGGTATGGACCGGTCTTCCGGTAACGCAGGCCAGCTGCGTGTCGCTTACGAATTCGAGCCCTCCGGCGGTGATGACACCGTCCACCCGGAAGCCCTCCTTCCTCAGCAGCGAGGCGAGCATCACTCCCTTGAAGGCAGCCGCGCTGCCCGTTATTCCCAGCAGTACCCTCTTACCACCCATCTGACCACCTCTCACCGATACTGTCTATGCCCACCAGTGTAAGCTCCGGGCAGACCTTCAGCGGGCTTTCACATCTTCCGGCTATTCCCCTGGCCCATCCTCCGGTGGCCCACAGCTCCGGAATACCCTCCATTTCCTCAATCAGCCGGCCAAGGAGGTAGTCGGTCGCTCCAGCGGCGCCGAGCAGTACTCCGGAACGGACGGCCTCCGATGTGCTTCGTCCCAGCGCGGACTCGGGGAACTCCAGGTCCACCGGGTTCAGCTTCTCCGCTTTCTTGAACAGCTCCGCCGCCGCCGTTCCCACACCGGGGGAAATGGCGCCTCCCATGTAGGCCCCGGACCCGTCAATAACATCGAAGGTGGTGGCGGTTCCGAAATCGACCACTATGGCCGGCAGGTCTCCCAGCTTCATCGCCCCGGCGGTGTTGGCCAGCCGGTCCGCACCAAGCTCGTGGGGGTAGCTGTAGCGTATCTCTATTCCCGCGGTTTCCGCGGTCACCTCCAGCGGTTCCACCTTCAGGTAGCGCCTGGAGAGGTCCATCATCGAATGCCGGACCTGGGGAACCACGCAGGCGAAGGTAACCGCGTCGGGAAGGGGGCAGTCATCGGTCTTCAGCAGGGTCCTCAGAACGACCCAGAGGTCATCCGAGGTCCAGTGGCGGGTGGTAACGCGCCACTGAACCTCCAGCGTGCCGTCACGGAAGATCCCGGCCGCGGTCTTGGTATTGCCTATATCCAGTACAAGCCGTCTCATACAAGCCCCCAGTCGAAACCGATATCGGACCACGGCGACGAATGGGTGAGGGCTCCGGAGGATATGCCGTCAACGCCGGTTTCCGCCACCCGGCGTACGTTGTCCAGAGTTACGCCCCCTGAGGCCTCGAGGTAGATACCGCTCCCGGAAGACATGGCGACCGCCTCCTCCAGCTCTTCCGGCTCCATGTTGTCAAGAAGTATCCTGCCGGGCCTTTCCCGCAGCACGGCCCCGAGCTGACCGAGACCGTCCACCTCTATCTCCACAGGTACATCCATCTTCCTCAGTCTCTCCATTATTTCTCCCAGCCTGTCCGCTCCACCGGCCACCGCCAGATGGTTGTCCTTTATCATGGCCATCTCCGCCAGGTTGGACCGGTGGTTCACTCCCCCCCCCATCCTGACGGCGTACTTCTCCAGGGCGCGAAGGCAGGGTGTGGTCTTCCTGGTATCCAGCACCTCCGCGCCGGTCCCCTCCACGGCCAGGACGAACTTCCTGGTGAGGGATGCTATTCCGGACAGGCGGCACATCAGGTTCAGCGCGACCCTCTCTCCCCTGAGGATCAGTCCGGCAGGTCCTTCAATTACCCCTATCGCCTCTCCCCCGGCGGCCTCCGTTCCGTCCGGGACCAGCTGGGAGGTTCTCGGAGCCGCGCAGCCGGATACCTCCGCCAGCCGGCGGAATACCTCCTCCAGAAGGAACCAGCCGGCCACCACCAGGGACTCCCGGGCCCTGACGGTGCATACGCTCTGTTCATCGGCGAATGCGCCGAGAGATGATGTGGCGGCGTCCATCTCCGCCCTGTCCTCCCGCAGGGCGGAGGAAACCGCGAAAGCTCCCACTGAAACGGGATCGGTCCAGTCCACCCTTCGGCTCATATCTCCTGCAGCACCCGCTCTCTCTCGTATACCGCCCTTCCTCTCTGAACGGTGGCCACCACTTCAAGCTCTTTCCAATCGACTTTGAAAGGGTCCGCGGAGAGGACCGCCAGGTCCGCCGACCTGCCCGGACGAAGACCTCCGGCAACCTCCCGGAAGCCGCATACGGAAGCCGCTTCCAGTGTATAGGCGTGCAGGGCCTCGTCAACGGCTATCCTCTGGTCCGGGTCCGGATGGGCGGTGGCGCCTGCCAGTCCGGCCAGGGGTCCGAACGGCATTCCGTCGCTTCCGAAGGCTACCCTGAAGCCTGAATCCAATACTCGCCTGAAGGGGTTGAGCGCCAGTGAATTCTCCCATCCCAGCCTGTCGCCGTAGAGGCCGCCGGGCTGCTGCCAGCGTTCGACGAAATTAGGCTGCATGACGAAACAGTGGACTTCCGGGTCCCATGAACCCGGCCATACCGAAGAGATGTCCTCGGCGTGCTCCACCCTTATCCCCTGCGGGAACCTTCCTCCCCTGCGGTCGAGGAAATCACGGCTGACCCTGTCCAGCAGGGAGAGGGCCCTGCCGCCTATCGCATGGAATACCGGCACCAGGTTCAGGCTTTCGGCCAGTTCCAGCGCTTCCATAACCTGTTCCTCCGACATGAGGGGCTCCGTTTCCGTCCCGTCGGTATAGGGGGCGGACATCGCCGCTGTGGCCGCTCCGATGGAGCCGTCCAGGAAGAACTTCAGGCCGGAAGCGTTTCTGAGGGCCGAACCCCTGGGGTCTTCCAGCACCTCGGTCCCGTAGAGGCATATGGAGGTCCTCAAGTCCGGCACGCTCTCGCGAAGCACTCTGGACGTCATGTAGTTCTCGAAGGTAAAGACCGAGGTTACCCCGGCCTCGTGCGCCATCCTGACAGCGTTCAAGCATGCCTGTTCCAGGACCCGGTCCTCGGGGGGAAATAGTTTTTCCAGCTCGAAGATGATACCCTCCCTTATCATCCCCCTTTCACGGTCGAGCCCGGGCGCTCCCTCCGGAAGCATTTCCATCATGGGGGAGTTCACAAGGGCGGCGTGACCGCATACCCTTCTGAGTATCACCGGCCGGCCGCCGGTTGCGCTGTCCAGTTCCGCAAGGGACGGCAGCTCCCCCCCGCTCCAGCCGCTCTCATCGTAACCGTACCCCCGCAGTATGGTGCCAGTACTGTCCGAGCTGGATTCGCGGGAGACGATGGAAAGGAACCCGGCGGCGGACTCCGCGCCCTCCAGGTCCACCATCACTGTCTCCAGGCCGCTCCATAGAAAATGGCAGTGCGCGTCCACGAAGGCCGGAATGACGAACAGCCGGGAGCTGACTTCAGGTGCGGCTTCTATCTCCTCAATTCCGCCCTCGGCCAGGTAGATCCTCGAAGCTCCCAGCGGGAGCCTTCCGGGACCGGTCCAGACGCCTCCGCACTCGATTATTCTCATATACCGGTTTCCTTCAGATGGTTGTACATAAGTTCGAGCATCTCCGGATTCACCTCGAAGCTGAAGAAGGTCTTGTCCACCCTTCTCTCCACGCTGGTCACCCTTCCCTTGATCTCCGCGGTGACGTACCCGCATTCGGGGGGGCGGCCCTCCGCTATATCCCGCACACCCCTGGAAAGGTCTGATATCTCCCTTGCCTCTATCTCGGTTATCTCCCTCCCGTGCTGGAACCATCGGGTGAGGATTATGTAGCTGCCTTCGCTTATGGAGGAGGGCGCCGGAAATGTGACTTCGATGGTCACCTTCCCGTTATCGGCGCTCCTCCGGGAGCTGTACGCGCAGACCCTGTTCCTGCCCTGGTTCTTGGCCTGGTAGAGGGCCTGGTCGGCGGCGACCAGCA
>JAWOBF010000118.1:0-3717 GCA_046498225.1 Candidatus Aegiribacteria sp. | reverse complement strand
TGCAGCCGGGCCATCCTTCGAACCATGCTCTGCCGCAGCCCCGGGTCCACCGAGGTGGTTGGCTCGTCCAGCAGCAGGACCTTCGGTTTTATCACCAGGGCCCTGGCCAGGGCAGCTCTCTGCAGCTCGCCGCCGGACAGGGTCGCAGCATCCCTTCCGCCGAAACCTGCCAGACCCACCATCTCCAGCGTCTCCGCGACCTGTTCCCGGATATCCTCCATCTCCGCACCCCGTATCTTCAGGCCCCATGCAACGTTGTCGAACACGGTCCCCCTGAAGAGGACCGGCCTCTGAAAAAGGGTGGCCATGTTCCTTCTGGCCTCGAGCCTGCCGGGGCCCCGGGCCGGAACCTCCGCATTCATGAACTCCACAACCCCGCCTGTGGGTTCGTCTATCAGGCCTGCCACGCGGA
Organism: Candidatus Aegiribacteria sp.; assembly: GCA_046498225.1. Lineage (GTDB taxonomy): Bacteria > Fermentibacterota > Fermentibacteria > Fermentibacterales > JCC-6 > Aegiribacteria. The sequence goes on along the minus strand of JAWOBF010000118.1, from coordinate 3,305 downwards.
TCAGGGTGGTCTTGCCGCATCCGGTGGGACCCATGAGGATGAAGAAGGAGCCGGCTGGAACGGAGAGGTCCACGTTCCGCAGGATGGAGTTTCCGGACCTTTCCTGACTGATGTCCCTCAGGCGCAGTATCACTTCCGTCCGCCCTTCCGGAGCGCGCCGGCCGAGATGCTGACCAGCATCGCCAGGGCCAGGAGGATGATGCCGAGGGCCATGGAAAGGGCGGTCTCACCCCTGCCCACTCCCAGCACTATGGTCGAGGTAAGGGTCCGGGTGTATCCGGAGATGTTTCCGCCCACCATTATGGCTATTCCCACCTCGGATACCGTTCTGCCGAAGGCGATGAGCATGGCGGTGAGTATCGCTTCCCGCGATTCCGCCAGGACCTTCATCACCATCCTTCCCGTTCCGGCTCCCAGGGAGAGGGCGGTGTCCCTCACCTCGTCGCCCGTTCCCCGAAGGGTGGAGACCGTGAGACCGGTGATTATCGGGGCCACCAGTATGACCTCGCCGATGACTATGGCGGCCGGGGTGAAGAGAAGGCCCAGACTCCCCAGGGGGCCGGCACGCGATATGAAGATAAAGACAAGCATTCCCACCAGGACGGTAGGAACGCTGTAAAGTGCCTGTATGACGCTTACCACGAAACCCTTGCCCCTGAACCGGGAGAAGTGCACCAGGCAGCCCAGCGGAATGAACAGCACCGAGGAGATAAGGGTGGCGCTGCCGGCTATGAGAAGCGTCCGAACGGCGATGGAGTACACAGCCCCGTCGCCTGAGAAAACCATGTTCAGCGCTATGCGGAAAGCCTCGATAAGGTGTGACACCTGCCTCTAGATGTCCTCTCCGGCGCAGGGGGTGAACAGCTGCCTGCCGTAGCTTTCGGCCCCGTACTCACCGATCAGCCTCTGCACCTCTTCGGATACCAGGAAGTCCACCAGGGCCTGCGCCATCCCGGACTGCTGAGAGGCGGTTACTCGAATCGCGGAGTAAACGTTGAGGAGGGCTTCTCCCTGTTCCACAACTGGCACCAGGTCAAGCTCTCCCCGGTAGGCCAGGAAGGTGCCGATGTCCGTCAGGGTATAGGCCCTCATCTCATCCGCCATCACCAGGGTCGGCCCCATGCCGCTGCCCCCCTCGACGTACCAGTCGCCCGCCGTCCTGACGCTGTCGTAATCGAATCCGGCGGAGTTCCATATGGATTTCTCCCTGCCGTGGGTCCCCGAATCATCGCCTCGGGACACGAACGGATGCTCCGCCGACCCGTACAGGGCGGTGAAGGATTCCTCCGGCTGCATACCATCTATGCCCGCCGGGTCTTCCGGAGGGCCCACCACCAGAAAATGGTTGAAGGCGAAGGGAACCCTCTCCAGCCCGAAGCCTTCCTCGACGAAGGCTTCCTCCCTGGACCTGGAGTGGACGGTGATAACGTCCACGTCTCCCCTGCGGCCCCAGTCCAGGGCCTTGCCCGTACCGGCGTACAGCACGTCCAGCTCGATCCCGTACCGGTCCTCGAACATCGGCTCCAGGTATCCCCACAGGCCGGTGTCGTAGAGGCTGGTGGTTGTTGCCACTCGAAGCCTCTCCACCCTCGGTACCGGTTCCACGCCCGCGGCCTGTTCCGGGGCTTCCTCCCGCGGCCGCCGCCCGTCCCCGCACGCGAAGGCAAGGATGATGACGGCAGGAACTGCCGGAATCCAGTATCTCATAAGATGTCCTCCTGTAAAGCTCGGTTGAATTCAGGGGAATATTATCGTTATGTCCTGCCAACACAACCAGGAGGGAAGGGACTGGCGGGTTCCACCGAGGTCCCCATTTCCTCTCCGGTTGACGGGCGGTGACGTCCCGGCTTATCGTCATCGAGGTGGAATGCAATGGTGCCGTGCAGGGTGCCGGCGTTCGTTACGCGGAGGTACAAATATGAAGATAGTCCTTTTTGCTCTGATCGCTGTCCTTCCTCTCACGGTATTCGCCTACGGCCAGTATACGCCCTATCCGTACTGGGGAAGCAGGGAGTACCCGAGGTACGTCGAGAGGGACGGGGGCGACATAACCGTGATAGTCATCACCGGTGACTCCAGGCCGTCTGAATGGCAGTACGGCATACCGTACGGCGACAGGACCATGGGTGAACTCTGGGACATCATGTACGACCAGGACGCCCGATTCACCGTGAGGGCGGGGGACGAATATCTGGTATACGGTGAACACGCCCTCTACTACAACAGCGGCGATACCAGGAGCAACGTGATGATATATCCGGAGGAGCTGTGGTACATCATAAACCACTGCTTCAGGCCCTTCTTCACACCCGCCACCGGCGAGGTCTCCATGGAGGCGTGGTTCCCCGGCATGGAGGAACCCGTGCAAACTTTCCTCACCGTGAACGACCCCGCGATGTCAGTGGTCCAGGTGCTTCTACAGAGGGGCAGGGAGGCTGCCCGCTAGAGGCAGCCGCGAGGGCGGTCCGACCCTTCATGGGAACTCCCGGCTCGTCCGGAGCCGGTGGATTCGATCAATGGTGCCAGGCTTTCTAACGGGAGGTTGCGTGTGAGGTTCAACACTCTTTACGTATCGAAATGGGCGGACGGCGATCCGTCGGATACCAGGGTTATCGAGACGGAAACCTACACTCTTCATTCAATGGTGGTCGGTGATTCGTGCGACCGGGAGAAAACCATTGCCGATTACTGCAGGAAGAACGGAATACACTCCGTGGCGCTCTGCCCCGGATTCACCCATGCCATGGTGGCGAGAATATCCGAAGCCGTGGGCACCGGTGTCTCGGTGGCTGCGTCGCGAAGCGACGGGCCTGGCTCAGCTGTTACCGGACCGGTGATGAGGGAAGCCGGAAAGGGGCTGAAACGATGACGCTGAGGATCGTTCTGGCCGCGGTTCTGTCCGTGGGGGCCGTCATGGCCCAGGACCCCCCGGGTCAGCCGTACGCCTCCTACTGGTTTCCGGCCGAACTCCTGACCTGGACGCCCGCCGGGGATTCCGACGCGCCCTACAACCGAAGCGGTGTCCAGCTGCGCACCCGTTCCCGCGGTGATACGCAGTGCAACGCCCATGCCGCCTGGGATGAAGGAGGAGTCGGCGCTCTGAGCATCATGCATCCCTCCACCAGCTTCAATCCATCCCAGGGGGGAGAGGGTATCGACTGCTACGCTTTCAATTACTGGCAGTACACGGATCATCTGACCTTCTGGGGAGGCAGTGCCGGAGAGGGACTGATACTGGCTCCCAACCCGGGTGTTATAGACGCGGGACACAGGAACGGCGTGCCGGTGTACGGTACGGTTTTCTT
>JAWOBF010000113.1:0-12576 GCA_046498225.1 Candidatus Aegiribacteria sp. | reverse complement strand
GGCACCGGTCTCCGTCCGCACGCTCCGCAGGAAGAGGAGGGGGTTCCTTATTCTCCACCTTGCGTAGCAGTCCACCTTTATATGCTTCTTGTCCCTGGTGACTACGTCCGCCGGGGGATCGTCGTATTCCATTATCCGGTCGTCGAATATTCTGACCTGCTGGAGGAAGGGTATCTTGAAGTAGAGCCCCGCCCCCTGGCTCAGCCTGACGCCGGGAGTGTTCTCGTCCATCCATGCCTGCAGTTCCGCCAGCTCCTCGGGAGTCCTGTCGCCCACTATTACCCGTATGGGCTCTCCCAGCTGGAGTATCACCGCCTGTTCCATCTCGGATATCGTGAAGAATGCTCCCAGAAGGACCATCAGGACGAACAGACCGGCCATGCCGTAAAGCAGATGCTTCAGCCTTTTCATCTCGCACCTCCCCCCAGGTCGTAATGGGTGAGCGCCCCGGCAGACTGATCCACGACGGTGATGCCCACGGTGTCAAGCAGGGCGGAGATGGTTTCCAGATGCAGTCTGGTGGCGGTAACCTCCGGGCTCTTGCGGTACTCCTCCGCCACCGCCGTGAACCTGAATGCTTCTCCCTGGGCGTTGTTCACCCTTCCGGCGCTGTATCCCATGGCCGCGTTCACCATCTCCACCGAATCGGCCAGGGCCTGGGGTATCCGCTGGTTCCTGTAGCTCTCCGCCTCGTTGATGTATGCCTGCATGTCCTCCCTGGCGGTGGCCACGTCCTTGAAGGCTGCGAAGACGGGGGCCGGCGGCTGCACGTCCATCAGCTGGACAGTGACTATGCTGACTCCCAGGGCGTACTCGTCCGCTATCTCCTGTATCATGTCCATTATCCTGGTCTGGACCTCCAGCTTCCCGGTGGTGAGGACGGCGTCAATGGCGTTATCTCCCACCACCAGCCTGGTGCTGGCCTCCGCGATGTCCTTCAGGGTCCCTCTCTGGTCCCTGACATTGAAAAGGTAGTCGGTGGCGTTGTTTATCCTGTACTGCACTATGATGGCGCAGTTGATGATGTTCTCGTCGCCTGTGAGCATCTGCGCCTCGGTGAGCATCTCGCTGTCGTTGGTGAAGCTTATGTATGAGGGCGGGTCATCGGAGATGGTCCGAAACCCTATTTCGATCCTCTGGACGATGTTCACGGCAGGCTTGTACACAGTCTGGACCGGCCAGGGCCATTTGAAGTGGAATCCGGGGTCGGTGGTGGACGTATGTTTCCCGAAGGTCAGGACCACTCCCACCTCCTCCGGGTCGACTATGTAGAACGGCCCTCCCAGCAGGAACCAGAGGAGTACCGCAAGGACGATAATTCCCAGTTTTACCTTCCTCGGCACCAGTGGCCCTGTCTTTATCACTCTCATTCGTACCTCCAAACCGCGCGGCGCCGGCCGATGACAGCAGGCCCGTCACATCTCCTTCAGTTTTCGCTGCAGGGTTCTTCTGCCTATTCCCAGGAGCTCCGCCGCCCTCGTCCTGTTCCCCCCGGTGATATCCAGCGTCTTCCGGATTGCCAGCTTCTCCAGTTCATCAAGGGAGACCGGAAGGTCGGCCCTGAGCTGGGGACCGTCCCCTGAGGGCAGGTCGGCTATCTCATCCGGCAGGTCCTCGGTACTTATCACGCTGCCCGAGATTATCAGAAGGCTCTCCATGAGATTGCGGAGCTGCCTCACATTTCCCGGCCAGTTGTAGGCCAGCAGGTGCTCCAGGGCCTCCGGGGTCAGTTCCGGCAGGGGCAGGTTGTGTTTCTCGGCGGCATCCCTCAGGAATGACATGGCAAGCATTGGTATGTCGGTCTTCCTGGACCGCAGCGGAGGAATGTGTATCTCCACCACTTTCAGCCTGTAATAGAGGTCCTCCCTGAAACCGCCCCTCTGTACTTCTGTCTTCAGGTCGCTGTTGGTGGCCGCTATGAGCCTGACGTCCACCGGACGGGGCCTGTTGCTTCCGAGCCTTGTCACCACGCTTTCCTCCAGTATACGAAGTAGCTTGACCTGGATGTCGGCGGGTATCTCCCCTATCTCGTCGAGCAGCAGCGTGCCCCTGTCGGCGGCCTCGAATTTCCCCTCCCTGGATCTCTCGGCCCCGGTATAGGCCCCCCGTTCATGGCCGAAGAGTTCGTCCTCCAGGAGTGTCTGGGGAATGGCGGCGCAGTTGAGGGCCACGTAATTCCCCGTCCTTCCGCTGAGTGAATGGATCTGTTTTGCCAGTACGTCCTTGCCTGTACCGCTCTCCCCGGTTATCAGTACCGTGGCCTTCAGCGGGGCTACCCGTCGGGCCTTGTTCACAACCTCTCCCATGAGACGGCTGCGGTAGAGCAGCTGGGGCACCTCCTCCCCTGCCGAATCCTCGGAGGAGAGCCTTCTTTCAAGTGATCTGATAGAATAGGAGAACGCCCTCTGTATGGCTGATTCCAGGAGTTCCTGATCCTCCGGGCGAAGCACGATGTCCGCCGCTCCGGATTTCATCCAGCTCACGGCGTCTTCGGCGTTTATGTTCTTCCCGTACACGACTATTCCCGAAGCGAGATTGGCCTTACGCAGTGTTTCCAGGAAGCCGGATATGTGCATGTCCTCCACCGTGGCGGAGATCATGACCGCGTTCACCGACCGCTTCCTTATCCTTCTTACGGTCTTTCTGGCGCTGGCAAGGGTGGTGACGTTGTATCCCATGGCGGATATCCTGTTCCTGAGCTCCTGGCCCCTGCCGGCGTCCTCGTCGGTGACCAGCACGGTTCCTCTTCCCAGCGCGGTTACCACAGGATCACACTTCCCTTTCCTTCGAAAGCAGGAATGGTGGCATCACCAGCGCGTCTATTCCAGTGCCGTAGAAGCATCTCACCGCGTCCACAGGCGTCGTTACGATAGGCTCCCCCCTCACGTTGAAGGAGGTGTTGAGTATGACCGGAACACCGGTCCTGCGGTGAAATCTCTCTATCACGCTGTAGTAGAAAGGGTTCACCTCCCGGTCCACCGTCTGCACCCTGGCCGTGCCGTCAACATGTGTAACCGAGGGAATGTCCTTCTTCCTGCCTGCGGCCACGGGATACGTCTTTATCATGTATGGTGCTTCATAACAGCCCGGGAAGTACTCGGGGGCGCTCTCTCTCAGGCAGCTGGGACAGAAGGGCCTGAAGGGCTCGCGGTGCTTGACCACGCTGTTCAGGATGTCCTTCATTTCCTCCCTGCGGGGGTCGGCGAGGATCGACCTGTTCCCCAGGGCACGGGGACCGAACTCCATCCTGCCGTTGAACAGGGCCACTATCTTCCCTTCCGACACCATTTCAGCCGTTCTTTCCGCCAGATCGCCGGGCTCCTCCCAGGAGAGCCTCGCCAGTTCGAGGTCTCTTTGGATCTCATCCCTGGAAAAGGAAGGTCCGAGATACATGCTCTCGGGCGTCACCGGCCGCACATCGGGGTAGAATCTCCTGTGGACCTGAAGGGCCGCGCCCACGGAGGTCCCGGCATCGTGGGAGGCGGGCATGGGGTAGACCTGTGAAAAGCCGGATTCCTTCTCTATGAGCCCGTTCATAACGCAGTTGAGGCCCACGCCACCCGATATCACCAGCCTGTCCTGTCCCGAAATCTCCCTGAGATGACGGGCCAGTGACAGGCCCACCTCCTCCAGGGCCCTCTGGGCGGAACAGGCTATGTTCTTATGGGTTTCCGTTATTTCCTCCCCCGGCTTCCTCGGCGGACCCAGGACGCGGGACAGCTCCGGGGTGAAGCTGGAATGGTGAACTCCCATGTGAATGTCCAGCAGCCCCGTGTCCACTTTCATCCTGCCCCGGTGGCAGCTTATCACCTGTCTGAAGATGTCCAGGAATTCAGGTTCTCCGTAGCTGGAGAGACCCATCACCTTGTACTCGTCGTTATCCGGAGTGAATCCCAGGTACCTGGTCACGGCGCTGTAGAAGATGCCGGGAGAATTCGGGAACCTCGACCTGGAGTGGATCTTCAGCCGCCCGTCGCTGAAAGTACCCAGTATGCCGGTATCCCTCTCTCCCACCCCGTCCATGGTAAGAACGGCGGCGCTCTCGAAGCCGGAGAAGAAGACGGCGGCGTCGGCGTGGGCCCTGTGGTGTTCCACGAAGGTTACCGGGGCTTTCAGTTCGGCTCCCAGATGCTCCCTGGTCGTGGCGCCGATGTTCTTCATCCTTCGAGCCCCGTTGAGCTGGGAGAGCAGGAAGTACAACCCGCCCTTCCTGAATACATAGTGCCTGCTGTGCGCCAGATTCTCCCTCATTACCAGCCCTGGCATCATGTAGAAGGCAACGTGATCGATATCGCCAGGCTTCAGGGAAGCTTCTTCCAGAGCGTATTCGATGGCCATGGCGGGATAGCCGGAGAAGTGTTTTATTCGGCGGAACCTCTCCTCCTCCACCGCCGCCACCAGTTCTCCGTCCACCAGAAGGGCCGCCGCGCTGTCGTGCTTGTAGCAGTTGATTCCAAGAATTGCTGACATCTTACTCCCGAATGAATGGGGGAAACCCCGTCCTTGACCGATGCGTCATTTTGTCATACATGTTCATAATATACATTTTCGCGAATGTCACCGAGTACTCATGCCCGGCGCCGGCGACAGCCACATGTCGCAGCTGTCCCTGAACGCTTCAAAACGTTCCATGTCTTCCGCGGGCAGGTTCCTTCTGCGGGATCCGAAGAACAGATATGGGTCTATGGGGTTGCCGCGCTCATCATTGATCTGGTAGTGAACATGGGGAGCGGTGGAGGTGATGCCGGTATTGCCCACGAAGCCTATTACGTCTCCCCTCTCCAGCACGACGCCCTCTACCACACCGCTCGCTATCGACTCGAGATGAAGGAATACCTCCTTGTATCCGGCCCCTATGCTCACCTCCACGCAGTTGCCGTTGTAGTCGTGATTCCAGTTGACACGGGTTACGACCCCGCCCCGGCATGTCCTCACCCGCGTCCCGGCCGGCGCCTTGAAATCCACACCGGCATGGTAGTGGTCACCCCTGGGTTCGCCGTAGGGTCCGGTCATCTCCTCGAAGGTGGTTACCGGCATGTAGCTGAGCATTTTCACCGTTTCGGTGCCGTCGCTGTAGTAATGTGAGGGGAAATTGTCCCCTGTCATCCTGAAACTGTACACGGAGAACGGCCGGCGGGAAGTTCCCTCTTTCGGGCGGTACCTCAGGGCCACTACCCTGTTCTCCCTTCCGGTCTCCCCTACCAGGACGTAGAGAGAATCCCCGGCGTACATGCCCTCCCAGGGATCGGTGTCCCACCACATGCATCTCACTATGTGGGCGCCCAGCACGTCCGGCCCCTCGATCCTTCCCGCCAGGCTGGCGTAGATGGAACCGTTGATCTCAAGTGCCAGCCTGGTCCAGGGACATTCAAGGGTGTCCGGCCGAATGTCCGGCGCGGTATCGACTGGAATGGTATCGACGGCCACGGCCGTCGAGTCCTGTTCAATAACCGAGAGAAGAGTGTCCGGACCCCGGCCCGCCGGGCCTTCCCCCTCGATGTCCCGCCGGCGAATGACGATCTCTCCCTCCTCCGGTTCCCCTCCGCAGGAGAGGACCGTCAGCAGCAGTACGAACAGGGTCCCCGGGATTCCCGGGACGAAACGGACGGACTCTTTGCTCGTCAAAATATTGACATCCACCAGAATTGTGTTACCATACATGTACCATGAAAGACAATAATAGCAGAAAAAGCAGGATACTGGTAATCGATGACGAGCCGGAGATCACCGACCTCCTCAGCGAAACCCTGAATCTCTCCGGGTACAGGTGCGACAGCGCCGCCACCGGCGAGGAGGGCCTGAGGAAACTCAGAAGAAAGACCGGTTACGACCTTCTGATAACCGATGTCCGGCTTCCGGACATCTCAGGCCTCGAAATACTTGAGATAACCGGCAAGAAATATCCCTTCATGCCGGTGATAGTGATAACCGGTTTCGCCACTATAGAGAGCACAAAGACCGCGCTGCGCATGGGAGCGGTGGATTACATTCCCAAGCCGTTCACCGCCGGTACGGTCACCTCCGCGGTTAACAGGGCCCTGCATTCGTCCATGGGAAGGACGCGTCACCGCTCCACCAGAAAGATAGTCTACCAGAGCAAGATCATGGAGCAGGTTATGGACCTGGTGAACAGGGTGGCCAGGACGGACAGCACCATTCTGGTGACCGGGGAGAGCGGCACCGGAAAGGAGCTTGTGGCGAGGGCGGTGCATTCCAACTCGCTCAGGTCCACCCAGCCCTTCATATCGGTGAACTCCGGCGCCCTTCCGGAAGGATTGCTGGAAAGCGAACTGTTCGGTCACGTAAAAGGCGCTTTCACAGGCGCCACCGCCACCACGCACGGGCGATTTCAGGTGGCCGACGGAGGAACTCTATTCCTGGACGAAGTCGGGAACATGAGTCCCGCGATGCAGGTCAAGCTTCTCCGGGTGCTTCAGGACGGGGAATTCTCCCCGGTTGGGAGTTCAAAGGTTCTCACCACCGACGTCCGGCTCATCGCCGCCACCAACATGAACCTGGAGGACGCCATGAGCAGGAACGAATTCCGGGAGGACCTGTATTACAGGCTCAACGTAATAGAGGTTCACATTCCTCCCCTCCGGCAGCGGACCGACGACATCCTTCCACTGGCGGAATATTTCCTCTCAAGGCTCACAGGCCACGAGAACAGGACCATGTGCGTTCTCAGCTCCAGCGCCGCCTCCGTTCTGCTCTCCCACCACTGGCCGGGCAACGTTCGGGAGCTGGAGAACACCATGGAGAGAGCCTGGGTACTGTGCGAGGAGGGTGTCATACAGCCGGAGGACCTTCCGGACAAGATGCGTCCGGACGTGGAGGAGCCGCCCGCGCCCAGCCGGGAGGGCGAGGGGATCAGGCTGAACGCTCTTCTGGACAACATCGAGAAGCATTATATCGTAAACGCTCTGAAACAGAGCGGGGGGAACAGAACCCACGCGTCCAGGCTTCTGGGCCTGAAGAGGACCACCCTGCTGGCGCGCATGGGCAGCCTGGGAATCCCCAGGGATACCGGCAGGGACCTGTGAACTCCGAAGGGCCGAGAATACTCGTAGTGGACGACGACCCGGAAGTCCGTACCCTGTGCAGAGAGTTCCTCGAACTTGCCAACTACACTATAGAAGAGGCCTGTAACGGGGCGGAGGCCCTGGACAGGATGGAGGAAACCTCCTTCAGCCTTGTCCTCAGCGACGTAATGATGCCGGACATCAACGGGCTCGAGCTGGCCTCCACGGTCAGGGAGAGATATCCGGACACCCTGGTGATACTCATTACCGGCCACGGCTCCATCGACCTGGCAAAGGAAGCCATTCAGCGGGGAGCTTTCGATTTCGTGACCAAGCCCTTCAGGATGAATGAGCTCAGAAAGACGGTGGAAAGAGCCCTGGAGATAAGGTCCCGACAGCTTTCTTCCCTTCCCTCCCCGGAGCTCAAGGATCTATACGACCTTACGGTAAACGTCAATATTTCCGAACGGTCTCTTCAGGCCTATCTGGACAACCTTGTGGAAATACTGTTGAAAACGTTCCGCGGGGACCTGGCGCGGATATACCTGACCTCCGGACCCGGAAGCCCGGATTTCTCCATCTCCACCGGATCGGGAAGTCTGGAGATCATTCCGGAGGACGACTGGCGAAAAATGGCGCTGGCGACTATGGAAACCGAGATGGGAGTGCTTGACGGGGTCGCCCCCGGCACCGTCCGCAAAGGGTTAAGGTCTATGATCTCGGTTCCCATACCAAGCTCGGAAGGCAGTCTGGGAGCCTGCATAGTCGCCAGGAACAGCTCTCCTGTGGAGTACTCCTCCAGAGATCTGAAACTTATGGGCCTGTTCGCCGCCCAGGCCGGAAACCAGCTCATCAACTTCAGAATGGCCTCCAACCTCAGGCTGCAGACGGAGACCCTGAAGACCGTGAACCTTCTTTCCAGCGAGTTTTCTTCCTCCCTGGACATGACAAGGGTCCTGGCGTCCATCAGCAGGGGGCTCCGCCGAATTGTGGAATTCGACCTGTTCGGTGTTTTCCTTAGCGGGAAGAACATGGCCTCCTTCAGCTACATGCTGGTCAGGTCGGATATTCCCGAGGATGTTCTGTACGGTGAATTTCGCTCCGCCCTGTCGCGGAAACGCGATTCGCGAGACGCCGACCTGCTGCTGGAGACCGATGTGAGGGATTCCTTCGCCTGCCTTACCTCTCCGGACTGGAATTCCCCGCCGGTGGTGGAGGTGCTGGACCTGGGAGACTTCGGCTCACTGATGGGGTTTATTGCTCTCGGCGACTGGAGCGGCTGCGGCACCATCATAGATCCCTCCTCCCATATTCCCATACTCCTGCGGCATTCAGCCGCCGCCCTGAGCAACGCATACCTGTTCAAGACCAACGAATCCAACTACATACAGACAATAGCCGCACTGGCGGAAACGGTGGACGCCAAGGACAGGTATACCCACAACCATTCCAGGAACGTGGCCGCTTTCGCCACGAATCTGGGATCGAGGATGGAGCTCCCCTCACGGGAGATATCCCTGCTGAACAACGCCGCCCTTCTGCATGACATCGGGAAGATAGGGATCCCGGAGCTGGTGCTGAACAAGCCGGGATCGCTCACCGTTGAAGAGTACAGGACGGTATACAGCCATCCTGAAGTGGGCTACAACATCCTGAAGCCCATCACCGCCTTCGACAGCTTCATAGACGCCGTCAGGCACCATCATGAGAGGTACGACGGTTCCGGCTACCCGGCGGGACTGGAGGGACAGGACATACCGCTCTACGCCAGGGTACTCTCGGTGGCCGACAGCTTCGAGGCAATGACCTCCGACAGGCCCTACCGTAAAGCTCTTGAACTGGATTACGCCAGGGAGGAGATCAGAAAGAACCTCGGTATCCAGTTCGACCCCGGAATAGGCCGCATCTTCCTGGATTCCCTGGATACTGTGTCCCCCGGGGAGATGATAGACGATTACCTGTCCGCCTCCACCTTCCAGCTGTCCATCAACCACGAATAGGGTGCGGCGGGCCCGAACCCTGGGACATCGGGGCTCACATCCTTATGTTCCAGCGGACGAAAAAAGAAAGGGAACAGAATGTCAGAAATAGTAAGCGTAAGAGCGCGTCAGATACTGGATTCCAGAGGAAATCCCACCGTAGAGGCGGAAGTCTCGCTTCTCAACGGCGGCTGGGGAAGGGCCGCGGTCCCCAGCGGCGCCTCCACCGGAGAACACGAGGCGGTGGAGCTTCGGGACGGTAGGGAGGCCTACGGTGGAAAGGGCGTGCTGCAGGCCGTTGGCAACATTGAGACGGTCATCGCCCCGGAAATCTGCGGAATATCGGCACTTGAACAATCCGCTTTGGACCGCATAATGATCGAGCTGGACGGGACGCCGAACAAATCGAAACTGGGAGCCAACTCGATACTGGCCGTCTCCATGGCCGTGTCCAGGGCGGCCGCGTGCCACCTGGGGCTTCCGCTCTACAGATACCTCGGTGGACCCGGGGCACGAAACCTCCCGGTACCTTTCATGAACATTCTCAACGGAGGAAAGCATGCCTCGAATCCCATAGACCTCCAGGAATTCATGATAGTGCCGGCCAACTTCGAAACCTTCGGCCGGGCCCTTCAGGCGGGGACGGAAGTCTTTCACGCCCTTAAAGAACGGGCTTCCTCCCGGGGACTTTCGACCACGGTAGGGGACGAGGGAGGGCTGGCACCCGACCTTCCCGACAACGAAGCCGCCCTGGAGCTCATCATGGAAAGCGTCTCCGACGCCGGGTACCGCCCGGGGGAGGATATCTTCATCGCCCTGGACCCGGCCGCAAGCGAATTCTACCGGGACGGCCGCTACTTCATGCACGGCTGCGACCCCGACGGACTCTCCTCCCGGGAAATGGTGGAATACTGGAAAGGACTGACGGAGAATTTCCCAGTTGTAAGCATCGAGGACGGCCTGGCGGAGGACGACTGGGACGGCTGGAAACTTATGACGGACGAGATGGGAGACCGGATCCTTGTCATCGGTGACGACCTTCTGGTAACCAGTGAGACCAGGCTGTCCAGGGCCGTCGAGAGCGGTGCCGCGAATTCCATACTCATAAAGCTGAACCAGATAGGTTCCGTGAGCGAGACAATGAACACGGTAAGCCTGGCCCAGCACAGCGGCTGGAAGGCCATGGTCAGCCATCGCAGCGGAGAGACGGAGGACACCTTCATAAGCGACCTGGCGGTAGCCATGAATACCAACCTCATAAAGACCGGTTCCGCCAGTCGGACGGACAGGGTGGCCAAGTACAACCAGCTGCTGCGAATTCAGGAGGAACTGGGCTCCCAGGCCGTCTACCGGGGCATCGGAATTCTTCAGGATTCCTCCGTGGGCTGACATGAGCATTCGTGACGCGGGGAGCAGGCGAACCTTCTACGTCATACTGGTCTCCGTATTCGTGCTTTTGGTGGTCATACTCATCTTCAACAGACACGGTTTCATGGCGCTGGCGGGGCTGAAGGGAGATGTGGAGAGGATGGACGGCCGTATCGACAGCCTCCGAAACGAGATCGACTCCCTTGAAGCCGAGATATCCAGGCTTCAGAACGACTCGCTGTACCTGGAGAGGATGGTCAGGGAAGTTCTTGGCTGGGGCAGGGCCGGAGAGCATATAGTGAGGTTCGTGCGGCCGGATTCCCAGGGGGTGCTGTTCTGAGCGGAAAACCCTTTCCCTGCCGCATCTCATCCGTGGGCAGGCGGGGTGTGACCATAATCGACCGGGAGGGCCGGGAGACCGCCGCCAGGGTGACGGGGAAGGTCTACCGCGAGACCCCGCCGGTGACCGGCGACCGGGGTTTGGCCGTGAATGCCGGTGACGGACCGGTAGTGGAGAGCATCCTTCCCCGGTCGGGCATCCTTCAGCGCACATCCCCCCTGGGCAGGACCACGCAGGTGATAGCGGCAAACGTGGACGCCGTACTGGTCATATGCTCACTGAAGAGCCCGGACTTCAGCCACGGCTTCCTCACCAGGGCCCTGGCGGCCGCCGAGTGGCATCAGCTGGACGCCGTGGTCGTCCTGAACAAGCTGGACCTCAGCCGTACAGCGGAAGATGAGCGGCTGGTGGACAGTATATCCTCGATCTACGGGAAGAAGGGGAGCGGCTACAGTGTTTTTCCGGTAAGCTGCGAGACCGGCTTTGGCACCGATGAACTTCTGGCGCATATTCGAGGAAGCACGGTCGTGATGACCGGTCAGTCCGGTGCGGGGAAGACCTCGCTGGCCAGGCGGTTCATCCCTTCCCTGGATATGCGGATAGGAGCGGTCAATCCAAAGACCACGAAGGGCAGGCATACTACCGTCGCCGCGCGGCTGATCCCGCTGGACCCGGAAACCGCCATCATAGATACTCCCGGCCTGAGAATGTTCTCCATAGAACACATTCCCCGGGAGAAGCTGCAGCTCTGTTTTCCCGAGTTCGAGGAATATATCGGGGAATGCCGGTTCAGGGACTGTCTTCACCTCACGGAACCGGGATGCGCGGTGAAATCAGCCGTGGAACGGGGGGATACATCCCTCCTGCGATACGATATGTACCGCGAGCATATGGAGGCCGGAGGGGACTGACAGCCGCCGGAAGACTACTTCTTCCTGCGGAAGGTGAGTTCGCTCCTGATGTCCGAGAGCAGTTTTCGCCAGGGTTCCCAGAGTTCAGGCTTCTCACGCTGCACCCTCCGCATGTTCTCCCTGGCCATGATGAAGGCGAAGATGCCCGCGAAGGCGACAAGAAAAATCTCTATCCAGATCAGGCTCCTCTTCGGCCTGCTCTTCCAGCCCGGATGTCTGGGGGGGTCAAGTATTCTTATGTGAGTCTGCTGCCTTTCCTGGGCCGCTATGGCCTCCTGAAGACTTATCTTGACCGCGTTGGTTATCTGCAGCGACATCTCGTAATCGGCCCTGTTGCCTGCAGAGCTGCTGCGTCTGAGAGGAGAACTGGAGCAGGAGGCGCGGCGTCTTAATTTCCGTCCGGATAATATAAAAAAACGGCTTGTGTCTGTGGCAGGGGTGCTGGGGCTGGGATCGCCGCACGCTAAAAGCCGGGCTGTCCAGTCCGATTACTACCGAAGGCTCGGGATTCAAAGCGATTCGGATGATGAGGAGGTTCACAAGGCTTACCGCAGGCTTGCCAGGCAGACGCATCCTGATGCCGAAGGCGGGGAAAAGAACAAGTTCCTGGCCGTACACGAGGCATACGAGGTTCTGGCTGATCCTGTCAGGCGGCGGCAGTATGATGCAAGCCGCGAGCATGCAATGCACCTGGAATGGTCCGAAAACGCCCGGCCGGCAAAAGGAGGCTCCGCTGGACAAAACCTGCCCGAAGATCCCCGGGTTTTGAAAAATGTCTATTTTATAGCTGGCGTTGTTGTGCTGCTGGTGTTGGTGGCGTTTCTTGTCGATGCGATTGTTTAAGCTCAACGTTCAACAATGAAAGTTCAACGTTCAATGTTCAACGTTAAAAAAGGATTGAATCCGATTTCTACCCTGGACTTCCCTCCCGCAAAAACATAGGGCTATGTGAATAG
>JAWOBF010000005.1:0-7275 GCA_046498225.1 Candidatus Aegiribacteria sp. | reverse complement strand
GTCGCCCGGCTAGCACGGGAGCATCCGCTGCCCGACGGCGAATGGATGGCCTTTTCCGGTACCAAGGGTAAAAAAACATGTGATGAACACAACGCGAAGCAACAGCATTGATCTAAAAAACATGTGATGAACAAAACAGGGGGGAAGAGAAATAACAAAGCAGAACTATATCGATATTATGTACAGTCATGCACGGATGTGAATTACCATATCCGTGACTTTACATAATATCTCTTATCGGACATTGTGTATGCACCAAAACCACCCTCCACCCAGCCGCCGAACCCTCGTTTCACCGCGTGGAACGTGTAAATGGCAGGAAGAAGACCGGAGTGACCAGAGAGACTATCATTCCGAGCGTGGCGGCCTGAGGTATCATCGAAGGGTCCCAGTACAGGAAAAGGGTCATGCATGTCGCCAGTCCTGCGAAGGATGACGTGAGGGCTCCGGTTCTTGAAAGCCTGTCCGACAGGATTCCCCAGATGAAAGGTCCCAGGAACACGGACGCTATGGCTCCCCAGGATATGGAGAGAATAGTGACTATAACCGCCGGCTTGGTCCAGGCCAGGATTATGGAAAGCAGAATGAAGAAACCGCTGCTTACCCTTCCAAGTCTGGTAAGGGAGCTGTCCGAGGCGTCCTTCTTCATGAAACCGTGGTAGAAGTCCTTGGTCACGGTGGAACTGGATATGAGAACAAGAGCCGCCAGCGTAGACATGGAGGCGGAAAGCACCAGAAGCAGGATAACGGCGGTGAGGGCGACTGGTATGACGTTGGTCAGGAGCTCCGGTATGAGAGCATCGAAGACGGGAGCTCCATCGACGAAAGCGCCGGGAGCATTCGCCGGTGTGAGAAAGACCCTGGTAAGCGCGCCGGTGAAGTATGCGATGCCTGTTACAAGAAGCGCGAACACCGTGGACGCTGCAGTTCCTATCCTGACGGCCTTCCTGTCGCGTATGGCGTAGAATTTCTGAAGCAGCTGCGGCATGGCGAAGGGCGCAACGCTGGTGAGGAATACGATGGAGAAGAGCGGGATGAACCCCGGAGGGCCTACGGGGCTGACCAGTTTCGGATGTATGTCGCGGAGGGAATCCATGATATTCGGCAGGCCTCCCCCCTTCTGAAGCGTGAACCAGAGGAGGGTCAGTACGCCCACCGTCATTATGATTCCGAAGATAACGTCGATCATTGCGATTGACTTGTAACCCCCCATAACAAGGTAGATTCCGGTGAATACACCCATGAATGCAAGAACCCAGGAGTAGTCCAGTCCGAATGTGGACTCGAAAAGGTAGCTCAGCCCCATGAACACGGCGGCGGTATAGGGAATGAAGAAGACGAAAATGGCCAGGGCGGAATAGCCCTTGAAGAAGGGGCTGGCGTAACGGGACTCCAGGTACTCCGGCATGGTATGCACGTTGAGCCTGTGCGCCGCTTCCTTTATCCTGTTGCCCAGGAGAAGCCAGACGCCCAGTGTGCCGACAAGAGTGTTGCCCAGAGCTACCCAGAGGGCGGACAGGCCGAAACCGTACCCTATCTTGCCGGCGAAACCGATGAGGAGAACCGCGGAGAAGTAGGCGGTGCCGTAGGAAAACGCGGTCATCCAGGGTCCTATCTTTCCTCCGCCGAGGAGGAAATCACTGTAGGTACTGGTCCTGCGCATACCTTTCAGGCCAATTACAACTATGAGAACGGCGTACGCGGTAACAGCGAGAATGTTCGCCAGCATGTTCTACCCCTTCGTCGGTGGGTGCATTTTGTGTTCGGCTGAATATAGGAATTCAGGAATGGCTCGACACCCCTTGATCAGGAAGGCTCCTCTTCACCTTTCATTTCGGTCTCTATCTCCATGATAAGCTCCATGCTCCTGTCCTTCAGCTGGTTAAGCTGTTCGGGCGTAACCCTTCTGCCGGAGAGCATCAGCTCCAGGTCCTTCCAGTGGCGAAGCACCCTTCGTGCCAGTATCACGTCCAGTGAAGTCCCGTCCAGGGCCTCGTCCAGTTCCTCCGAGCCCATATAGCTGTGCGAGCCGGTCAGAAGGACGGAGAGGCGGTTGCCCAGAGCGGTGAGGAGTTCCTCTATGTCGCCGGCAGCCATGACATCGGCGGTAGCGGCTGATCTCCGCCTGTGGCGCAGTAGAAGAAAAAGGCTCGCGGAAAGCAGTATTATCAGTACAAGTACCAACCAGAAAGAAGCGGAACCGCCGTTGCCGGCGTTCAGGAAAGAAAGGTCCGCCGGTCTTCGCGCTATAGGGTATACGGAAAGGGTACATGCCGGTATGACCGCCTGACGGTAGGACTCCGACTCCGTATCGAACCAGGCGACACTGTCCGGCCCGATTATCACTGTACCGCTGTCCGAGGGTTGCACCAGTACGTTCCAGACCCTGGTGTCACCTCCCGCATCGAAGGACCTTCCCGGCAGAACCTCGGCGGGACCGTCCACAGTCAGTTCCGGAAGACTGCTCAGCTGTGCGGCCCCGGGGCCCGATGCGGAGATCCGGACGCCGGTCTCCCCCGCCGGGCTGTAGCATCCGCTTAACCTGGAAATGGAGAAGGAGATTCCACCGGCTATGCCGGTGAAGTTATCCGGCCTGCCGCTTTCCGGAAAGGGGTAAACCGGTATTCGAGCGCCGCGGGTTGATATGAGATGTTCTCTGGATGGTCTCAGCATTCCTCCAGGAAGCCCTATCCGCCCCCTGAGGACGGGAAGGGAAAGGGTACAGGCGAAGACCGGGGTGACTTCAACGGTGGCAAGCCAGGTCCTGTAGTAACCGTTCTTGTCCCTGACCCATTGCAGGCGGTCTATATCGTCCACAAGTTCCGATGATGCGAAATCGGATGGTTCCAGGTACAGGTCTACGACTTCGGCGCTGGGGACTCTTTTGAAGATATAGTAGTCCACACTGAAGGTCTCACCGGGATAGACCCTGCCGGTGGTGTCGATATCCACCTCCATCCAGGCCACCTCTTCCCCGGTCCTCCCTCCCGCTCCGCCAACTGTGCTGCCGCCTGAGGCCGATCCGGGGGAAGGACCGGAGCCCACAGCTGTCAGGCTGAACTCTTCTGTAGTGTATATTGTAGTTCCGGAAGAAGTTATTCGAAAAGGCCCGGCAGTGTGCGTACCGGGAGACCGGGCGGACAGCCTGAACGTGAAAACCGTGCTGGAGGTCACCCTTGTACCCGATGGTGTGGTCACACTGGAGAAGGAGTTCATGCTGCCGGTCCCCAGATGTTCCAGACCGCTGGAAAAGGCTGGTACGAAACCGATATCGGAGAGGTCGCTGCCGGTTACGGTCAATCTGACCTGGAAAACCTCTCCGGATCGAACCGTATCGGGAAGTTCCACGGCCACTTCCGGCTGAGAAAGGCTCAGGGCGAGTAAAAGAAGGAACATCACCAGACAGGACCCGTCGGCTGACCGGTCTTGCCCATGCCGATGGAATCCTGCGGCTGGTCCTCCTCCACCATGTCCAGTATGGCCTGGGCCTGTTCGGGCGTCATCTCTTCCATTGAAGGCGGTGGCTGCGGTGTATCGCCTTCCTGGTCCTGCCGGTCTTCCTGCTCCTCCTGGTCCTGCTGATCCTCCTGATCATCCTGATCCTGTTGATCATCCTGATCCTGCTGGTCCTCCTGATCCTCCCGGTCTTCCTGATCCTCCTGATCATCCTGGTCCTGCTGCTGATCCTGCTGGTCTTCCTGGTCTTCCGGAGGGTCATGATTCTCCAGCCAGTTGATCCCCGCCTCCAGGCCCGTCCTTTCGCTCCGGGGGGAATCCCCCGCCGAGATGTTCCGGCTCAGGTCTTCCACAGCGGCTTCCACTCCCCCGTAATCTTCTGCCTGAATGGCCATGGCCAGACTGTTGAGCGCCATGGCTGTGGAAAGGGTGTCTTCCGGTACATCGCCCGAAGCGGTCCTCAGCAGGGAATCAGCTTCCGGGAAGGAGTCAAGCATGAAAGCGGACGCTGCCAGGTTGTAGGCTATCCGTCCATTGTGCGGCATTCTGGAGAAGAGCTCCTGAAGGGCCGCAAATGCGCCGGTGTAATCATCCCGCGAGAAGAGGTCCAGGGCCGTATTCCCAAGATCGGCGGCCGGGGTCTGAGCTCCGAGCGTGAGCACCACCAGCAGGAGCGGTGTCATTTTCCCCTCCTCTCAAGGACAATCGCAGCGACTGTCAGCAGAAGGGCGGCGGCAAGGAAGTACTGATACCTTCTATGCCCGGTGGACCCTCCGGAGGCCAGCTCACTGTTCCTTCCGGAGAGCATCTCCAGGAAAGACCCGGTTATCGAGACCAGATCATCGGAGCCGGAGAGCCGTGTGTATACTCCCCCGCTCCTCTCCGCCAGCTCCCTGAGAGGTTCTTCCTCCAGACTGGTGCGTACCGTGTCCCCGGAAGCTTCCACCAGGACTCCGCCCTCCGGAGAGGGTACCGGCACATCCAGGGGACCTCCGACCCCCACGGTTATGAGCCTCATTCCATACCTGGACGCCGCCTGAACGGCGCTTTCGATGGCATAATCGTGGAAACCGCCGTCGCTGAAGATCATTCCCAGGCTTGCTTCCAGGTCCATGTCCGGCAGGACGCTGCCCATGAGACTGACCATGTCGCCAAGCCTGGTGCCCGGAGGTATGTCCGGGTTGCTCCAGGGGTCTGCGGGGATCCTGCCCAGCAGGAATTCCCGGTCAAGGGTGAGAGGAACTGCCAGCCTGGAGGACCCGGAAAAAAGGACCAGGGCCATCCGCACGTCTTCCAGCTGCTCCGCCAGCCTGCCTATTTCCTCGGCCGCTCTTTCCAGCCTGGATGGCACTTCGTCCCGGGAAGCCATGGACTGGGATACGTCCAGGGCTATCACAAGATTCTTGCCGCCGGTGGATACCACGGCTTCCGTGGTTCCCCATTTGGGGCCGCTGAGCGCCACTACCAGCAGAGAGAACGCCGCAGCCCACATTATCCTGGACAGTATCCTGGATGGAGGAGGACTGATCCTGACCCGGTCCCAGAGTACGGGCCGGACGAACACCCTCAGGGATTTCAGCTCCCGGTTGTGCCATCTGGCACGCAGCCATAGGTAGACAGGCACCAGGATGAGCAGGATGAGCAGGTATGGATAGCTGAAACCCATCATTCACCCACCACCTTGAGATATCCGTACCTGATCACGTTGGCCAGGGCTGTCAGCAGGGTTCCGAGGGCCAGCAGGAGCATGTAGGAGTCGCGGTACACGAAGAGGCCTTCCGAAGGCAGGGTTGACGCCTCCAGTGAATCTACGGCCGCGTAAACCTCCTGAAGATCCTCTGCGGACTCCGTGTCGAACAGTCTGCCTCCGTTGAGCTCCGCTATGTAGGAGAGGGTCTCCCGGTCCACTCCGAGACCCTCAGCGGTGGAGGGCCGGCCTATTGCCACCGTGTAGACGCTCAGGCTGTCCCCGTGGAGCGTGTTGACCGCCTGGGCGACGGTAATGGGATCCACCCGGCTGGAGGTGTCCTCTCCGTCGGATATCAGAACAACTACTCTCCTGGCGGCTCTGGAGTACTTGAAGCCTCTCGCGGCCACCGCCAGCCCGGCGCCTATCGCCGTACCATCGGGAAGCGAGCCCAGTTCAGCCCCGTGAATGAACCTCTCCAGGGTGCGGTGGTCGAACGTGGGAGGGCAGAGGGTCCTGGGCCGCTCAGCGTATATCACCAGTCCTATCCTGTCGTTGGGTCTGCCCTCGATGAAGGTCAGGGCAGCCCTCTTCGCCGCCGCCAGTCTGGTGGGATGGTAATCCGTCTGGGTCATGCTGCCGGAAACGTCGAGGGTTATGATGATATCTATCCCCTCCCCCGCTTCGGGAAGCCTTTCGAATCCCGTCTGCGGCCTGGCCAGGGCCAGGCAAAGCAGCGCTATGCCGGTCCACTGGACAAGGGTGACGATCCTGTTCCCTGCGGAACCGGAGTGTGTTTCGAAATTGAAGGGTCCGCTGTAGGTCTGGGAATTTCTTCGAGTTTTACGAGACAGAAGCAGGACGATTGCCAGCAGAACGGGAAAAGCAAGCAGCGCGAGAGGGAACTGAAGTGTCATTTCCCGTGCCACTCCTTTCTTATGGAAAGGAGCTTTTCGGTGAAGCGCCCTGCCCGGTCGCGCGACCCTCCCCAGCCGGCGTAGCGCTGCAGAGTTATCTCCCTGGTCAGCTCCTCGGTATCCCGGACGAACCTTCTTCCGTCCGCTTCGCTGCTCAGCTCTCCGGCGATCTGCCGCCATGTGTAGGCGCGGTTGCCGATACCGAACCTGAACGCTACGGTGTCCCGGAGCAGCCGGTCCACGTCCCTGTAGTATTCATGCCATCTGCCTTCGGCGAAGGCCCTTGAGTCCAGGAGAGCTCTGACCTCGTCCAGTGGAGATACGCCCGGCCGGCTCACGGTCTCTTCTCCGGCGGTCGCGGCGGCCCTTCTTCGCCTCAGCATCCATGCTATCAGCCCGGCAACGGCGAGGGCCAGTCCGAGTATCAGCAATTTCAGCCACGTCCTGGAGGGGGAACCTTTCCATTTCATCCAGAACCTGTGTCTCTCCAGGTAATCACGGGGATATCCCGGAGGAATGTTCATGCCGATGGGCGAAGTGAACACCGGCACGGTCCATGCCGTATCCGGCATCGTCCTCGCCACGGTGACCAGCGGTGGGGGGAACAGGGTCTCCCCGGTATCCGAAACGGCTGTCATGGGTGGAAGGTCCAGGGTATCAAGCGCCAGCGGAACAATGGTCACGCTGTCGCCGTTCTGCTCCAGGACCGCGAAGTCGCTGGAAGATTCCAGGGGAAGGGGTTCCAGCCCTCCGGGAATGGAGTAGTCCACTACCACGGGCACACCCAGGGGAACATCCGTCAGCTGGACCTGGACAAGCAGTACCAGTGCGACCGCTGCGGCACTCATCTGCGCCTGCGTTTCTTTCTGAGTTCGAAGAACCTTCGAAGCGGCAGCACGAGGTTATCCGAGGTTGATATGCTCACGAGGTCCAGCCTGTTCTCCCTGCACAGCTCCTCTCTGGCCCTTCGGGCTTCCATCACCTTTTCACCGAATTTCCTGCGCCAGGAAGGAGAACCGGTGTTGACCACCCTTTCCCTGCCGGTCTCGGGGTCGCGGAACCTAACCCGGCCCATGTTCGGAAGATGAAGCTCCCGGGGGTCGAATACATGTATGCCCACGGCATCATGCTTCTGTACCGCGGCTCGGAGGAGGCTGCTACCCGAGGGGAAAGCGAAATCGCTGATGATGAACAGCAGTGCCCTTCTCTTGAGGA
>JAWOBF010000128.1:0-13763 GCA_046498225.1 Candidatus Aegiribacteria sp. | reverse complement strand
GCGACCACCACCGGGGAGGTGCGTGATACCGGAATACCCCGCCTCTCCCGTAGAAGGTAGCACTTGAGAAGCTCTCCCAGCTTGCCGGGCGACACCGTCATGGAGAACCCGGCCAGGAAGACCTTCAAACTCTCTCCAACCGGAATTCGAACTTCCACCCTTCCAAGGAAATAATGCCACTTGAGAAACCTCAGGAAATAGTTCAGCAGCGAAAGGGAGAGGAACAGGGGGACCATGTAAAGCTTCATCGAGGCCAGGGAATCACCCACGGCCCTTACGTCGGTCAGGAATATTATGGCGGTGTATACGGCGACTGCGAATACCAGCACCCACAGTATCTTCTTCAATGGATCAGTTTTCCCCGGCGGTTCCGTCTCCCGAGGCGAGATGCCTCAGCTCCTCCGCCAGCTTCTCCATTCCGGGAAGGTCCTGGATCATCTTCAGGGCCTTGCCGGCCAGCCTGCCCGCCTCGTCCCTCTCACCCTGCATGGAGCAGGCCCGGGAGGCCAGGGCCAGCGCATTGGCCCTGCTGCTGTTTAGAATCGGGCTGCCCGCTGGAATGAGTTCGAAGGCTGTCATGGCCTGGACCCTGGCCTCCACCGGCTTCTTCAGCTTCAGGTAGAGCATGGCCAGGTTGGCGTGTATCCCGCTTCGGGAGCTGCCCTCCCTCAGTTCCAGCGCCTCCTTGAGAAGCCCCTCCGCCTCATCCAGCCGCTGGCCGGTCTCTATCAGCATGGCGGCGATGTTGACGTTCATGGTAGGCTTGAGGGACTCGTCCATGGAAACGGCCCTTCGGTAGTACTCTTCCGCCAGGGCATGGTCCTGTTTGCCGCCGGCCACGTATCCCAGCTGGGCCAGGGCCATGGCGCTTCCGTCGCCCTTCTCGATGGCGGTGGTGATGATATCTTCCGCCTCCTGGTACTGACCGGCCTTTATGTAGAAGTAGACCAGCGCGTTGGTTATGGGATCGGAAACGTCCCTCCGGTTCATGTTGCGGCGCAGGTACTGCAGCATCTGGTCGGTCCTGCCCTCTGCCGCCAGCCTGGCGGCCTTTCTCAGCTGTATCTGCTTCCAGGTGCGTGACCGGGCAAGACGCCACGCAAGGAAAAGCACCAGCATGATGAGGAAACCGAGAACGGTGAACCATACAGGTGGCATCAGCGTACTCCCCGCGGTGTGTAGTTCATATCGAACTCCGTGAAATCGGGAACGGTTGTGTCCGGCTGAAAGGCTTCCTCGCCGTAATCATGCAGTGTGCAGTAGTCCCGTGGGGCGGTGCCCTCCCAGAACTCCTCCTCCCGGGTGTATTCCCCGCAGGCTTCCAGGGCCAGCTTTCCCGTGATGGTGCAGATGACAGCGGTCTCCACCGAATTCTCCGGAGCGTCGGGGAAATCCATGAGGGTGCCCGACGGCAGCTCTTCCAGGGCTCTCCGCATGAAGGCGTTCCAGACGGGAAGGGCGATACTGCTGCCCGACTGCCCCCTGCCGTTCTGCAGCCTCATCCTTATCACGTGGTTGTCGTAGCCTACCCAGACACTGGCCACAAGGTCCGGCGTAAAACCCACGAACCACGCGTCGGCGTAATCGCTGGTGGTGCCGGTCTTTCCCCCCGCAAGCCTTCCGGAATAGGGTCTGCCCCAGTACCACCTGCTTCCGGTGGCGGTACCCTCCCTTATCACAGACTGGAGAATGGAATTCATGAGGTAGGCGCCGGTCTCCGAGAGAACCCTGCGTCCTGATGACGGTGTGCTGTTGTCCTCCAGGACATTTCCGTACCTGTCCTCGACCTTTAGCACCGCCACGGCGTCCCGGGCCAGTCCTCCGGTAACGAAGGGCACGTAGGCCTGGGCCATCTCCAGCGGGTTGACCATGGCGCTGCCCAGAGGAAGGGAGTGCACAATGGGGACCCTGGAGACCAGTCCCATGGCCTTGGCCCTGGCAGCCACCGCCTCCACACCCACGGCCATTCCCAGTCTGACCGCGGAAACGTTGAATGACCTGGCCAGGGCAGTTCTCAGTGTGACCATACCGTGGAAGGTATGATCGTAGTTCCTGGGCCGCCACGAGCCGGGGTTCAGTTCCACAACCACCGGCTGGTCGAGGATGGTGCTTCCGGGTGACCAGCCCTGTTCGATGGCCTCCGCGTAGACGAAAGGCTTGAAAGCGCTTCCCGGCTGCCTTCGGGACTGCACCGCCCTGTTGAACTCGCTGTCCCTGAAGTCCCGTCCGCCCACCATTGCCTTAACGTAGCCGGTGGAGGGGTCCAGGGCCACCAGGGCTCCCTGAATGTAGTCGGGAACACCCGGTATGGTGTCCCTCACCGCCTGCCAGTATGCGTAGGAACTCTCGTACCGCAGCTTCTCGGAATCTCTCAGGAACTCCCCGGATTCCGGGTCCCACACCGGTTCCATGGAGGCCAGCACGCTGTCCACCGCCCTCTCCGCCACCGCCTGCATTTCCGGGTCCAGGGTGGTATGTACCCTGAGGCCCTGCTCGTACACCGCCGACCAGCCGTACCGGTTGACCAGGTACTTGCGTATGTATTCGGAGAAGTAGTTCCACTCCTGCTCGATCTCGGGCCGGTGCACGTTCACCGCAAGCGGAGTATCCATGGCTTCGGCGGCCTGCCGGGGCGTTATGTAGCCCTCACCGGCCATCACCTGAAGGGCCACATTCCTCTGGGTCAGGCATCTGTCCGGGTTGACCAGCGGATTGAACCCGCTGGGGTTCTTCACCATTCTCACCAGCATCGCAGACTGGGCGAGGGAGAGTTCAGCGGCGCTGATTCCGCCGAAGTAGGTCCTGGCCGCCGCTTCAATTCCGTGAGCTCCGGACCCGAAGTAGATGTGGTTCAGGTACATCTCCAGTATCTCGTTCTTGTCGAACTGTCTCTCAATCTCCATGGCGATGAAGGCTTCCTGTATCTTCCTCTGTATCGTCTGGTCCGGTACCAGGAAGAGCCCCCTGGTCAGCTGCTGGGTGATGGTGGACGCGCCGTGGCGCTCCCCCGTCCTTATGTCGTGGACCGCCGCCCTTGCTATGCCCCGGAAGCTGACACCGCTGTGCTGGTAGAAGGTCCTGTCCTCGGTGGCGATGAAACCGTTGATGACCCAGGGCGAAACCTCCTCCAGCGTGACCGGATAGCGGTTCTCCACACAGGCGGTCGCAAGAAGGTCACCACTGCTGTCGTATATCTCAGTGGCCGCAGCCGGTTCATGGCCGCGAAGCCCCGCAACCAGAAGGTTGCCCCTGGCCTGAGCGAAGGCGCTGCTGCAGTCGGCGTATATCCTGTAGGAGAAACCGAACGAGAAGAATACGCCCACAATGAAAACCAGGGACAGCCAGAAGAATACAGCCGTAACCTTCTGCCTCATCAGGGCTGCTCCCCGGTTCCGGAGGGTTCGGGGGTCTCTCTCCTCATCCTGCGGAACAGGGGTTCTCCTCCGTCGGAATAGCCGAGGAAGTAATCGTACTCGCCGTCCACTCCGGTAAAGGTAACCTCGCGGCAGCCGGGCCTGCCCGAGGGCTGGGAGACGAAATCGGCGTGAAAATCGCTTTCGTAGTCCTCGTATGTCCTCCATACCAGCCTGTATCCCGCGGAAGTACCCTGGAACAGGTACAGGTTCCCCGACCAGTAGACCACTCTCTCGGGGTCGCTGTCGCCGTTGAGCTCCACGGCGAGAGCCCTCCATACGGTGACTCCCACCTCGTTCTCGCGCTTCTGCTCCAGCTGATGGGGATCCAGGTCTATCTGCACCTGCCCCAGAGGCTCGTTGGAACCGGCTGTGAGAAGAACCGGCCAGGTCCGCGAAAGCGAATCCCGCTCCTCAACAAGATCGCTCACCGCCAGGAAGAAGCTTCTGAAACCGGCCAGCCTCTCCAGATCCCCTGAAAGGTCCGGCTCTATCCACTCTCCGCTGGCGTACAGACGCTGAAGGGCCTCGTGCCGCTCCCTCAGGACTGATTTGGAAATGTAGGCCATCTCCTTCCAGATGTTGACAAGTGAGAGGAGATCGGAGGGAAGACCGGAAAAGCCGGTCTCTGTCCGGTCCTTGATTATCTGGAACTTGCCCGCCCTTCGGATGTTGGATTCGGCCAGGACGGAGTAGCTCTCGTCCTGAAGGTCGATAACGAAATCCTGGAAACTCGTGCCCGCCTCCATGGCGGCGTTCATTGACGCGTAGCTCAGTGTTGAATCGATCACGCAGTCATCGTAGAGCATTCTGGCTATATGCATCTCCCTGCGCACCTGGGGATAGCTTATGACAAGGTCGGCCAGCTGCTCTATGGTGAGGGAATCCTCGGTTTCCCTGGGCAGTTCCACACCGAAACCGTCGATCAGCCATTCTTCGTCCACCAGCAGGAAATCGATCCGATTGATGGCCGGCATCTCCATCCTTCTTATGGCGCAGTGATAGGATGTCCTCTTCCCCTCCGGCGTCTCGAATATCGTCGTGAGACGACCCGTGGCGTCGAAGGCTCGCCACCTGCCGAAAATCTGCCGGGGTGAGAGGCTGTCCAGGGGCAGTGTATCTGCGAAAGCCTCGGTTATCAGCTTAAAGCAGGCGGGATCGTTCATGCCCAGGTGGTTGGAGAAGGCAAGAGCCACTTCCATCGGGCTTCGGGGCATTACTATCACAGAATCCCGGCCTACGGTACCGTCGCCGGCAGGTAAGCCCGTCTCCTCGGCCTGGTCCCCGCCGCAGCCGGAGAAAAGCAGAAGCAGAACGGCGAATGCAAGAATATAGAGTTTCATTCCACCCCCAATGTGACTTTCAGCATCTCTTCCGGCGTTGTGAGCCCCGCCCTGACCTTGGCCAGGGTATTCTCCCTGAGTGAGACCATCCCCTGCCCGGCGGCCAACCTTCGGATCTCATCTACCGAAGAGCTGCCGGACACAGCGTTCCTGATCTCCTCAGTCATGTCCAGAACCTCGAATACGCCGGTCCTGCCCCGGTAACCGGTCCCCCGGCAGTTCCTGCAGCCGACGCCCCTCTTGAGAACGACACCGTCCTCCAGCCCTATTGATTCTCTCAGGGACCTGGGAGGAACGTACTCCTCGGCGCACTTGTCGCATATCATTCTCACCAGTCTCTGAGCGACCACAGCAAGCAGCGTGGTGGAGAGCAGGTACGGCTCCACACCCATGTCCACCAGCCTTATGGCGGCCGAGGCGGAGTCGTTGGTATGCAGCGTGCTGAGGACAAGATGGCCTGTGAGAGCGCATCTCATGGCGCTCCTGGCCGTCTCCGTATCCCTTATCTCCCCGACCATGATTATGTCCGGGTCCTGCCGCAGAATATACTTGAGGGAATTCGAGAACGTGAGGTCGATGGCGGGCTGTACTGCTATCTGGTTGAACTCGTTGGTCACGAACTCTATGGGATCCTCCACCGTGGTGATGTTCTTCTCCTTGGTGGCCAGTGTGGTCAGGGAGGAGTAGAGGGTGGTGGTCTTTCCGCTGCCGGTGGGGCCTGTGACCAGAATGAGCCCGTTGGGCCTGCCTATGACCTCCTTGTACCTGCCGAGGTCATCGTTGCGGAAGCCGAGCATCGCCAGGTCCTGCATCAGCATGGCGGGATCCAGCACCCTCAGCACCACCTTCTCGCCGAAGGCCACCGGGATCGTGGAAGCGCGTATCTCCACCGGTTTGCCGTCGAAATGCGTCCTTATCCTGCCGTCCTGGGGCCTTCTCTTCTCCGCGATGTTTAGACCGGATATCATCTTTATCCTGGAGAGTATGGGTGGATGCAGTTTCTTCGGTATCCTGTAAATGTCGTGCAGGACCCCGTCTATACGAAGCCTTACCACGGTTCCGTTCCTGTGGGGCTCCAGGTGGATGTCGCTGGCCCTCTCCTCGAAGGCGTACTGAAGCAGGTGGTTCACCGCGTTGACTATGGGTCTGTCGGTCGGCTCCACCTTCTGGTCGGTCTCGCTGGAGACGTACCGCTCGAGGTTGCCGAGGTCCACAGCCTCGCGGGAATCCATTTCCTTCACCGCCGCGGTGATGGACCCGTGCAGGCCGTAGAACTGCCTTATCACCCTCGCAATCTCCGAGGGCCTGCCCACATGGAGTTCTATCTCCCTGCCCAGCATGTGGCTGAGGTCCTCCAGAGGGCGGGTGTTCTGAAGGTTGCAGGTAGCCACCTTCAGGCGGGAGCCGCTGTCGTCGAAAACCACCAGATGGTGCTTCTGGGCGAACGCGCCGGGAAGAAGCTCCGTGACCACCTGGTAATCGAGCTCCAGGGGGTCCAGCACCTTGAAGGGAAGACCCGCCATCCCCGCCAGGAACTTGTAGAGGAGTTCCTCGGAGACAAGTCCCCGCGCCACCATCAGGTTCAGCATGTTATCCTCGTTCAGGTCATCGAATCTCGATAACCTCTCCAGTCCCTCATCGGAAAGCACTCCGGCATCGTTCAGCTTCCCGGGAAGTCCCTTCAGGTCTATCTTGGGCATGTTTCTCATATTATTCCCCTGATCAGAGGTTCCGGCGGAATATCCCAGCGGGCGGAAGCTCCTATCCTTTCAGCGGCCGATCGGGCATCATCCCCGTCGCCGGCATGCACCAGACCGAGAACATCACCGGCCTTCACTCGGCTGCCGGGCGGCAGCAGCTGTTCCCAGCCCACGTCATGCCTGATCTCCTGGTCCATGCTGTATCTGCCGCCTCCAATGCTTCTCACGGCCTCACCGACCGCGTACGCGTCCACACCGCTGTAGACACCGGACCTGGATGCCGGAACTTCCATGGTAACCGGCGCCGCCGGAAGGGAATCGAAAGCCTGGAGATCACCTCCCTGAGCTTCCACCATCGTCACGAACTTTTCCATGGCTGAACCGTCATCCAGAAGTCCGCGGCATCGGTCCTCCGCCTCCGCATCCTCATCATACAGGTCAGGCAGGGCCTGCCGGAGCATGCAGGCGGTGAGTCTCACCGACAGCTCCCTTACGTCGTCCGGACCCCGGCCCTCCAGAACGTCAATCGATTCCCGCACCTCCAGCGCGTTGCCGGCCTTCATTCCCAGGGGGCAGTCCATGGATGTTATGAGTGCGCGGGACCTTACCCCGGCCTCACCGGCGATGCCCGTCAGCCGGGAGGCCAGCTCCTCCGCCCCGGCCCGGTCCTTCATGAAAGCGCCGGTTCCGGTCTTCACATCGAAGACCAGAACATCGGTGTTTTCCGCAAGCTTCTTGCTCAGTATGCTGGCGCAGATAAGGGGAATGGAAGTTACGGTGGAAGTGGCGTCCCGAAGTGAATAGAGCTTTCTGTCAGCCGGCGCCAGGTCATCGGTCTGGCCGCTCATGGCCACTCCGTTCTCCTCCACCAGCTTCACGAATTCGGACAGGGAGAGCTGCACGTTCATGCCGGGAATGGATTCCAGCTTGTCCAGGGTCCCGCCCGTATGGCCCAGGCTCCTGCCGCTTATCATTGGCACCCGCAATCCGCAGGCGGCGGCCAGAGGAGCCAGGACCAGCGACACCTTGTCCCCCACGCCTCCTGTGCTGTGCTTGTCGGCCAGCGGACGGCCCGCTTCCCACTGGATTACTCTGCCGCTGTCCCTCATGGCCCTGGTCAATGCAAGGGTCTCCCGGTCCGACAGCCCTTTCATGTAGGCGGCCATCAGCCAGGCGGCGGCCTGGTAGTCGGGCACGTCACCGGAACCGATGGCGGCGGCGAATTCGTACAGGTCCTCCCTCGAGACCCCCGTCCCGTCCCTGGTGGCGGCTATCAGGTCGGTTACCTTCATCCTACCTCTTCCAGATGATCCTTACCAGCAGGATCAGGGCTATAACCAGGGAGGCGATACCGCCGATCAGCATCCACTGGCGTTCCTGCTGCTGGAAGATGATGGCCGCCGCTCCGGCTGCTCCGAAGAGGGCCGCCAGAATGGCCATGATAATCGTGGCGCCTTTTCGGGGGGCGTAATCCCGGACGAATTCGCTGACGAACACAACGCCCCCCGGAAGCGCGTGATGCCTTACCTCGTCAAAACTGTGGATCCTCTTTTTCTTCAGCAGCTCCAGAACCTCATGCGGGTCCTCGAATACGTAATCATCGCCGTAGGATGTGGAAATACGGTAGAACCTGTCCTCCGGAGTCTCCTGCCTGACCTCCTGTTTGTGCGTTACCTTCGCTTCCGGCGGGGGAACATCCCTGTCAGGCGGTTCCGCCGAATCCTCGGACCTGGGAGGCATCTCCTCCGCCGTATCCGCGGCGTCACCGGTATCCTCCACCGGCCACATATCCCGAGTGAAACGTTCGTGGTCTGTCACAGGTTCCCAGTCATCCCCACTGATCGATACCTCGGCCTCCAAGGGAACCCTTGATTCCCGGATCCATTTCTCCAGGGTGTCGAGATCGCCGGGTATGAAGGTCCTTCCGTCGAAGCGCAGCCTTACCGGCTGGCTTTCCCGGTCATCGTAGACCCATTCCCTCAGGTAGGGAGACAGTTCGGGTGAGGCCTTGCCCAGTATCCCTCCCGGAGGAGTTTTCGGCCCTTCTATCTGAACGTCGGAGGACAGCCTTCCCTCTCTGGCCCATCTTACAATGGTCTCCCAGTCGGACGCGACGTAGGTCTTGCCGCCCATCCTGACCTTCCACCAGTTCTCAGGGTCCAGAAGGATATTCAGTTCGGTGTTCGCCGTGACCGGGATCCATTTGTCCGTTCCGGCCACCCTGTAGCTGTCGTCGGACGATATCCTGTGCTCCCGGGCCCATTTGAAGAAGACCTCACGGCTGGCGGCCCTGTAGGTCTTGCCCTCATGCCTGAGTTCCACGGCCCTTTCATCACCCATGTAAAACCCCCTGGGATCGAGTTGTAAACATGTTCAAGCGTATAAATATAATGTGTCTCATTGTCAACGTTCAAAAGCCCTCTGCGGCGTAGCTGAAAACGATGGAATCGGCCAGCGCGGAGACTGCCGAATCGGGGTCTATCCACCCCCGGCTTGAAGAGATGGTTATCAGCCTGTCCAGGTAGTCCTCCCAGTACGCCGGAACCCTCCCGTTCCTGAAGAACCTGTGATAGAGCCCTGGGCCGGGAAGTATGGACACAAGATAGGCCATCTGCCTGGTGGACAGCTCCCTCAAGTCCCTTTGAAAGTAGTATTCGGCAGCTTCGCTGAAACCGAAGACATCCGGGCCAAGCTCCACGATGTTGGCGTATATCTCCAGCATACGGTCCTTGCTCAGGTAAACCTCCAGCCTCCAGGTCAGGAACACTTCCTGGAGCTTTCTGGCCAGGGTCTTCTCACGGCCGAGGAAGAGGTTCCTGGCCAGCTGCATGGTGATTGTGGAACCTCCCCGGGTGAACCGGCCGGTCTCCATGTTGGCTCGAAGGGAATTCCGGATATGGTATTCGCACAGACCGTCATGGCTTCTGAAAGTGGCGTCCTCCGCGCATCTGAGCAGGCCCTCGAAGGAAGGGGGGAGGGAATCGAACACCACGAAATCCTGATTCTGCTCCGGACTGAGGAATATCCTCCTGCCGCCGTTCCAGCTGTCCCTCATGAAACACGACCCGCCCTGCCTGAGCTGACCGACCGATACAGGGCTGTAGCCCACGCGCAGGCCGCTCACGTTCACGTTGCCGGAGAAGTCGGAGCTGTCCGGACAGCCCCAGTCAAGTATGGCGTGCAGGTCGAAGGAGGCGTCGCCGGCAAGCTCAAGCCCCTCAAGTATGCCCATCATACCGTTGGGGACGGACCGGGACAGCTGATGACCGTCCACTGAACGGTTCCAGAGCCTCAGCTCCAGTCTGGGGAGTGAGGAAAAACTTCCGCGGAGGCTGAAATTCACAGGGAATTCCTGGACCGCGACCAGTCCAGAGTCCACGCTCACCGTCCTCGAGCCGATACAGAATGTTCCCCTGAATTGCAGGCGGGCGACCACGGTTACGGTATCGTCCGCGAGTCCGGGGGAGAATACCCTCAGGGGGTCGATTCGGGCGTCCACCGTGACGCCTATTGTATCACTGTCAGTTATGTCCAGGGTGAAATGTCCCGAGGGATCCATGTCAAGATAAACTCCGCCCATCAGCTCGTCCGCTTTTGTCAACAGTACTTCCCTGATGGTCTCCAGCCTCGAGGAGAGGCTCAGAGATACGTATCCAAGCGAATCGTTCATATCGAAACGGACCTCCGCAGGGTCGCCGTCCACCCCGGTCACCACTCCGCCGGCCTTCAGAAAGCCGTCGCGCACCACCACCATGCTGCCCTGGAAATGCGGAGTACCCAGCATTTCCGGCAGAGCTATCATCCCTCCGGGAATCCTGCTGCAGCTGAACCAGTCAACAATGGCGCTGTCCCCGGACCCCCCGGTGAAAACCGTTCCCGACAGTGCGCCCCAGCTTCCCTCCATGGC
Source organism: Candidatus Aegiribacteria sp. (assembly GCA_046498225.1). Taxonomy (GTDB): domain Bacteria; phylum Fermentibacterota; class Fermentibacteria; order Fermentibacterales; family JCC-6; genus Aegiribacteria. Next base: position 3,400 of record JAWOBF010000128.1, on the reverse strand, counting down.
AAGGCGAGCAGAAACGCCTGACCGGGTCGGGTTCAGTGTCCCGCAGACCAGGGAAGTGTCACCTCCGATATGTACGCGAATGCCGGAGAACCTGCAGGGAGGCAGTCCCCGTCCCGGCCGGCCTTCCGCCGGGCCGCCGCTCCGTGTCTGCACCCAGCTGCCCCCCAGAACCAGCAGGCTGTCCACGGTGGGGCTGAACGGATTGCCGCTCCAGTACACTACGGTCCGTTCCAGGAACAGCCCTCTGCCCGGCAGCGCCATCCGATCTATTACCGCTACTTTCCCACCGATGTCGACATCAGCCACTGAAGCCGCGGGGTCCGAGTCCCGAAGCCTGCCGAGTATGGAAGCGCCGGCCAGGGCGTCCATTCCGAACTGCACGAACAGAATGAGGAAAATCCCCAGGGCAACCGGGAAGACCGTCCTCAGGAACTTCCCTCCAGTCACGGGGCCGCTAGCGCTCGCTGAACGCCAGGTTGATCTCGCTGAGGAGGGATTCCGCAGCGGATCTTGGATCCTTCGCCAGTGTCACAGGCCTGCCCGCTACCAGTGAAGTTGCTCCCGCCTTGACGGCTTCGAAGGGCGTGGAGGTTCTTTTCTGGTCATCCATACCTGCTCCCGCCGGACGTACTCCCGGAGTTACGATAAGGAAATCGGGGCCTGCGGCATCCCTTACGGCCGAAGCCTCCAGGGGAGAGCAGACGACACCGTGAATGCCCGCTTCCCGGGCCGCCATGGCCATCCCCGTCACCAGTTCCTCCGGACTGCCCCGAAATCCGGCCCGGTGGAGATCATCCCCGGAGAGACTTGTCAGGACGGTCACCGCCAGCAGGCGGGTATCCCCCTCCACCGCCTCCGCGGCAGCCCGCATCATCTCCATCCCTCCCGAAGCGTGAACGTTGAGCAGCTCCGGCTCGAACCTGCATGCGGACCGCACAGCTCCCTCCACAGTGAAGGGTATATCATGGAACTTGAGGTCCAGGAAAAGCGGAAAATCCGCCTTCCTTATCTCCTCCAGAAGGGCGGGTCCCTGGCTGACGAAGAGTTCGAGCCCCACCTTTATTCCAAGGGGAAGACCTGCAAGTTCATCCAGAATTAGCTTCCTCCCGGCCATCTCCCGGCTTGTAAGGGCTATGTAAAGCCTGGTTTCCATCGATTGATCACCCTCCTCATTGATTCTGTTTGAAGTCACTGTTCCATCACCCTCAGAATCACGCTGGCCACTCCGGAATCCAGCATGTCCAGCCTCTCCGCCGCACCGTAGGAGAGGTCCACTATCCTTCCCCCAACGTAGGGTCCTCTGTCGTTGACCCGGACGGTCACCTCCCGGTCATTCTCAAGGTTGACCACCCTGAGCACCGTACCGAACGGCAGGGTCAGGTGGGCGCAGGTCAGTCCGTACATGTCGAAGGTCTCGCCGCTCGCGGTGGCCTTCCCGTGAAAGCCCGGGCCGTAGTAGGAGGCAGTACCCCGCTGCTGAAAACCGGCAACGGTAGCCGAGGCGGAGACTCCACGGGAACAGTATACAGGCCTGGACTCGAGGTAGCACCCGGAAACGGTCAGAAGCGCCGTCAGGGAGAGGATGAAGCATTTCACCGTCCCCTGTCCTCCATCAGCCTCAGTATTCCGTTCCGGAGGTGCGCCGCGGCCGCGGGCCTTCGCATGAGCCAGGTTCCCACCTGGACCATGGCCGCTCCGGCTGCAAGCAGTTCCAGGACATCTTCCGGGCGTGATACACCACCGGAGGCCAGCACCGGTATATCCAGCTCCTGTGAGGTCAGGTGAACGCGAGCTACGGTCAGGGGCAGCAGGGCAGGTGAGGAATAGCCTCCCACTTTCCTCCTGAGAGGGGGCTTTCCGGTACGCCAGTCGATGGTCATTCCCAGAAAAGTGTTGCAGACGGTAACGGCGTCGGCACCGCCTTCCTGTGCCGCCTTAGCGGCTTCAACAACACTCCCCTCATTTGGAGTGAGCTTGACGCTGAACGGTCTGGAGGTTGTTCTCCGGACCAGTTCGGAAACTCTCTCCACGGTGGCTGGCGAGGCTCCAAAGGCCGCACCTCCAGCGGACACGTTGGGACAGGAGACGTTTATCTCGTATCCGAACGGAACGGATGAGGTATCCAGCCTCTCCACCACCCGGGCGAATTCCTCCACCGTCTCACCGGCCACGTTGAGGATAAGGGGGACCGGCAGCCCGGAGGCCGCGGGAAGTATGGACGAGAGAACCTCCTCCACGCCCGGATTCGCCAGGCCGACGGAGTTCAGAAGGCCGAACCTGGTCTCCACCACCCTGGGAGGGAGGTTGCCCTCCCGGGGGCTGAGAGTGGTGGCCTTGGAGATGATCGCCGCCGCTCCGGCGGTACACTCCATGTCCATCAGCTCCAGGCCGTAGCCGGCGGTACCGGAAGCGAGCATAACCGGTGAATCGAACTCCCTGCCCCAGAGGTTCCATGACGGGGTGCCCATCACACTCCCTCCCATCGGTCCCAGTCTATGGAGACGGCCGGAACGACCGGCCCGTCCGTGCAGCATTTGAAATATCCTCCTCCGGAGGCGGGTATGGAGCAACCCTCGCAGGCCCCCCATCCGCAGCCCATCCTTGCCTCGGTGGACACCTGGACCATCTCCGTGAATTCCTGGGGTATGCTCCGTACCACCGCTTTCATCATTCCCACCGGGCCGCAGAGAGCAACACTGCTGAATTCCCTCCACTGAATTCCCGGCAGGAGATGGGTCACCAGACCCTTCTCCCCGAAGGAGCCGTCCTCTGTGACGCATTCCGGCCTCCCCTCCAGAGGCAGCAGCCGGCGGCTGGAGGAGGCTCCCAGCAGCACCATTCCGCAGTCCGCCTCCCGAATGAGTCCCGGGAAACCGGCGGCTCCCATTCCACCGCCGATGAGAAGCCATCTGCCCTTCACCATCCGGTATCCCTCTCCCAGCGGACCGAGAACCCTCAGATCCGTCCCCTCGGGCAGTCCGGCCAGTATGTCGGTTCCCCTGCCCCTGGCTTCGAAGATTATCTGGAAAGAATCGATCTCCCTGAGGCTCACGGTAAAGGGCCGGCGCAGGATGGGAAAGGGTTCGGTGGGAACCTCGACCTGTACGAAGGTGCCGGGAGCGGCTTCTGCCAGGAATTCCTCGGGCGCCTTCAGTGTGAGCCTTACAACACCCGGCAGTATCTCCTCCCTCTTCAGGACGGCCAGCTGCCGGTCGCGGATCATTCCTCCTCCCTTCCGCCGCCTCCGAGCCGTTTCTCGGCGGCTTCACCGAATTCGGTTTCCGGGTATTCCCGGACAAGCTCGTTCAGGTAGCCCTCCAGAACGCTGTCACTTATTCGGGCGCCCTCCCCGGCCAGGTAGGCCGCCCATAGCAGTTCGGGCTCCACGAGCCGGCTCCAG
>JAWOBF010000120.1:0-10207 GCA_046498225.1 Candidatus Aegiribacteria sp. | reverse complement strand
TCTGATCAGCTCTTCACGGCGTCCTGTTCCGCCGGAGGAAGCAGTGCCCTTTTTATAAGGATGAACACCATCCTCCAGGAAAGTCCCAGGAAAGCCAGGAACACGAAACCGCCAAGCAGGTTCTCGCTCACCAGGAAATTGAAGAGACCGTGAAGCGCCATCCCTCCCAGCAGTCCGGCGACCACGAACAGGCCGGACCGGAAAGTCCCCCTCTTCTTGTGCCATCCCAGGGCCAGACCCCATATGCTGGAAAACAGGGCGTGGGCGGGTACGCTCAGAACCGACCTTCCCGCCAGCACCATCACCCCCACTTCGGGACCTCCGGCAAGCCAGCTGTTCAGCACGTAGATGACGTTCTCCACCGAAGCGAACCCCAGGGCCGCCGCGGTGGCGTACACCATGCCGTCCACCGGCTCGTTGAACTCCCTGTTGTTGTAGACCGTCCATCTGACGGAGAGGAATTTGGCCGTCTCCTCGGAGACGGGAGCGATGAATACAGATGAGTATATGATGGCCAGCTTGAATGGAAGCTCCTTCAGGGAGAAGACCATGGCGGCGCCAACCAGGGCGCCTACCAGGAAAGTCCTGGCCACCAGTTTCTTCGGTTCCGGAGCGTACCTGTCGCTCCTGTAGAACAGGACCATCCACAGAAACGCCGGAAGTATGGAAGCAAGGATGGGAAGCAGCATGTTAAAACCCGATAGTCCTTCCGTCCCTCTGGTCAATAGCAATATGCCGAGTCCGGCAGGGCGGTCATCGGAGCATATTCCGCGTCAGTGCCCCGTGTCAATGAAACAGCAGTGTTCAAGAAGCAGGTCACGGAACAGCTCATCGCTCTCCCTGCCCTGTATACCCATTCTGGTAAGGGAAAAATCGTACTTCACGGGGTCATCGGGATTGATCAGTCGAAATCCCCCGGTAACGTCCATGGCTGTCAGGCGGGTCGCGGTTTTCCTTTCGGTGAACCCCAGCCCAATGGAGAGCCTGTACATATGAACGTCAACCGGGACCATGAGAACCGAGGGGGGAATGTCCTCCCATCCCCCGGGGTCGACGTCGTCGCTCCTGACCATCCACCTCATGAACAGATGAAGCCTCTTGCATGCGCTTCCGCGCGACGGACGGGGAAGAAGGCTGCACCTGTCCAGGCCGGCCCCGTTCAGTATCCCCCGGGCGAACCCGTCCAGGGCGGCGTCGTATGAACCCTCCGCCATCAGGGCACCGAGCATGTTGCCCATGAGACCCCATTCCCTCTGTATGGAAGAGGCCGAACTGAGAAGGGCGGCCATCTCCGGGGCCGTGGTGAACCTGTGCCGGAAATCGCCAAGGGCCCGAAGAAGCTCTTTTTCTGAGAGACCGGCAAGGGTTTCGGAGGGGGACGGTCCAAGAAGACCCAGGACCTTTTCCGTACTCTTCAGTATCTGGCCAACCCTGCCGTAGGCCAGTCCTGAAGCCACCAGGCCGGCTATCTCCCGGTCGGCGGTATTACCGTACCTCCAGAGGAACTCCAGCGGGTCCGGATGTATCAGTTCCCTGCGATTGTACTCCGCATAGATGCGCTCGAGGCATTCCCTGAGCTTCTCCCGGTCCGGAGGACGCATTCCCAAGACGGCTACCGTATCAGGGTCACCCTCTGGGAATGGCTCCAGTCAATTCCTTCCAGCCTCACCACGTAGAGTCCCGCGGGAACCGTTTCATCCGGTGTCCATGTCAGTGAACCGGCCCCGGGGTCGAGCACGTTCTCCCCGCGGTGCAGAAGTCTTCCGGAGATATCGCTCACGGTCATTACCACCGGAGAGGGGGAGGAGATGGAGTATTCAATGGTAACGGCGCTGTGGAACGGATTGGGCCGGGGGGACCCCACGATCACTCCGGTAGCCAGTTCTCCGCCCCCCGTTCCGGTGGCCGAGGTCTGGTACTCGAAGAACCAGGTGTCCGGGGCGAACCTGGGCATGGACTCGCTCCTTCCGGAATCGTCCGCGCCGGCTACGTAGTACTGGACCGTCTGTCCCCCGGTTACACCCGGTATCTCCACGGTGAAGGAGTCGGAGCCCGCCGCTGACATGGCCAGGGAAGTGAACGGCCCCGAAGTGCCCACCCTGTAGTGAACGTCATGGGCGGTGAGAGTATTCGAAGGATGGCACCTCATGAGGGCGTCGATGGCCACCGGAGTGTCCGCCGGCTGCTGGTCGGCCACCGGAACGTGCCTGATGAAAAGCATCTCGTTGTCCATCACGTTCCTGGTCCTGCAGTGCAGGGCGTCGGTGGATTCCCACCCGCCATACTCGAAACCCTGAACGGTGTAGCCGGGCATTGCCTCCTGGTACGAGGCGACGGCAGCGTCATCGTAACTTGTTCCCCAGAGAGGCAGATAGACGGTATCATCGTTGATGAGACAGTTGGTGTATCCCTCGCTGCCGCTGCTGAAGACCCTGAAAACCTCCCAGTCCGTGCCGTATGGGCTCGCTGTGCTCTCCAGCATGTCGGCCGCGGCCTCCAGCGCAGCGTAATCCCCATGGCCCGGCGGCACCTGAAGGACCATCAGCCTATTCGGAGAAAGCATCTTGGCCCAGCAGTCTATGTGGTCTATGTAGCTCCCCTGGGGGTCCGGCATGGTAACGTAGTTATCTATTCCCAGGTAGAGCTCCATCTGTGAATCCACCCAGTCCTCGTCCCCCCCGTTCTCCGAGTAGACCATGTCCGTGGACATGGCCTGGCCGAAGCCGCTGGACATGTAGTTCCCGCCTGTATGCATAATGGTCGAAGTGTATACCGGTATGCCCCAGGCCGCTCCCACCTGGTTCGGAATGTCATTGTCATCCGGCCTGGACAACCTGTTGTAGGTGTAGTTGAAGATGCCCTGGGTGCCGTCCTCCAGAAGTACGAACCATGGGCCGTAATCCCTTACCCATATGGAGTTGGTGGGGGCGAAAACGTAATCTACATTGTCCATGTTGACACCCGCGTTGATGAACGCCGATTCAACCGTACTCTGCTGGTACGATTCGCAGATGACCCACACGGTGGTCTCCTGGGAGAAAGCCACGATGAGACTGTATGGTACTCCAAGGGTCCACCTGACGAAAACGCCCTCCGCCGGGTCGTACTCCCCGGGGTTGAAGGTTCCCTCCGGTGGCGGAGAGGTGGGAACGGCGTTTATCACAATGTCGTCGAGAAGAAGCAATTCCTCCTCGGTATAACCTATGGGAAGAAGCTCCTCGGTGCCGCACACGGACATCTCCGCCGACGCGGTCATTGCGAATATGAGCATGATGAATGCATACTTCATGGGTTTCCTCCATGATGGATCCAGAATAAAAAATAGACCTGTCTTCGGAAGTATTAACCGAAAGTATACAAAACAGTTTCGGGAAGAGGGAGTATACATGTCCAGATCCATGCTGTTCGCTCTGGCCGCCACTCTGCTGTGGGGCATCTGGGGAATAACCGCCAAGCTCGCGGCGGACAGGCTGGGGCACTGGCCCTCGCTGCTCTTCTACTCCATCGTCTCCTTCGGTATAATCGCCGGAATGTTCCTGCTGTCAGGGTCCACCGTGCGGAACGTCCCGCCGGGCGGAATTGTGCTGGCGGCGGCCGCGGGCCTTTCCGGAGGCCTGGCGGTCGCGGCGTTCCAGAAGGCTCTCTCCTGCGGCCCCCTCAGCTCGACCATATCTCTCACCGCCCTCTACCCTCTTATACCCGTTCTCTACGGTGCGATAATACTGAGCGAGAAGATAACCCCGGCCAGGGGCGCGGGAATGGGCCTGGCCATAATAGCCGGGGTGCTGCTCTGCTTCTAGCTGACAGTGGACGACACATCCAACGCTTCAGAACGGATATAGTCCAGTCAGCTTAGCCGGTCTGCATGTTTTGAACTACTTCAGGGCCTCCTGTGAGGTGAAGCCCCGGTCCAGGCGCAGCTCGCGCAGCACCTGCCGGTCCTCTTCCGTATCCCCCCCGGTAATGGTCCTTGCCATCACCTCTCCTATTCCCGGGCCCAGCATGAATCCCTGTCCGCACATGCCCACGGCGGCGTAGTGATTGTCCGGACCCACCCTGTCCAGTATGGGAGAACCGTCCGGCGACATGGGATATATTCCCCGCCAGACCCTTCTGACCTTCAGATTGGCAAGCCTGGGGTAGAGGCCGGTCATCCTCGGAGCCACAAGTGGCAGGAACTCCGATGTCTCACGTATGTCCGTTCCGGGTATAGGGGGGTCCGGTGTTATGCAGAACACCACCTGGCCGGTATCGTGCTGATAGAAGTAGTAGTTGGCCGACCCCGGGGCCCTGCGTATGTCCACCACCATAGGGTCGAACAGCCTTCTGACCGGTTCGGTCACTCCGGCCTCATGGCTCTCCGGATAGACAGGGAGGTCCACACCGGCCATTCTTCCCACCTCGGTGGCGAAGGAGCCGGCGCAGTTCACCACCGCGCCGCAGCCGTAGTTTCCCCTGTCGGTCCTCACGGAGGCGACCCTGGAACCTGACGTCTCCATACCGGTGACCCTCTCCCGGAAGCGGAACTCCGCCCCCAGCTCCACCGCTTTGCGGTAAAAGGCGTAGCAGCTGGTCATGGGGCTTGCGCTTCCGTCCTCCGGCGACCATGTGCCTCCCAGAAGACCCTCGGGGTTGATGCCGGGCACCAGCCGCGTCATTTCTTCGGCATCTATCAGGTTTATGTTCAGTCCGGCCTCCTGCTGCTGCGGGACGGTGCTCCTGAAAAGCTCCATGGTCTCCTCATCGTACGCGACGTAGGTGTACCCGCCCTGGTGCCAGCCTATGTCGTCCCCGTGCTCCTCCTTCCAGGTGCGGAAGACAGAGAGCGAGCGAAGACCCAGGATAACTTTGGCGGGTTCGCTGTGAGTCGCCCTCGCACCGCCTATGGCGCACTTGTTGTTGCCCTGGCCGGCGGAGGCTTCAGAGTCCAGGCAGAGTACTTTCACTCCCCGCCGGGCCAGGCTCATGGCCATAGGCGTTCCCACGCTTCCAGCGCCGGCGATGATTACATCGTAGTTACTGCCTGCCATGGCGGTCCTCCTCTCCGGCGAACCAGCCCAGACGGGTCTCGGCGAACAGGGGCCGGTCGGTAAGCGGAGTAACCTCTTCGTCCGGTATTCCCTCCTCCCGGCATATCCTCTGTATGAGGGTGGAGCAGGTCTTCCCCCCGCATGCCCCGAAACCCGCCCTGGTAAGGGCCTTGAGCCTGTTGAGGTCCCTGATGCCCGCCCTGATGTGCTTCCTTATCTCCCCGGCGCTGACCCTCTCGCACCTGCATACGATGGCGTCATCGGGCATGGGAACCGGCAGCGGCTCTTCAAGGGGAGCGATGTCCTCCGGTTCCTGAATTCTGAAGCCAACCGTCCTGGCGGCTATTTCCGCCGGTGTCTCCAGTTTTACCAGAAGGGTCTTCTCGAATCCGGCGGCACTCTTCCAGCTCTTTATCACGGCTTTGCCCAGAGCCTGTCCCTCCCAGTCGGTGGCGGTAACCTCACCGCCCTCCTCCAGCATCCATTCGCCGAGTTCGAAGGGAACGGTGACCACCGGCGTTTCGGGGGACTTCCTGTAATCCACCAGAGTGACCGCCAGGGCGGGGCACACCGCCACGCACCTCTCGCAGCCGATGCAGCCGCCGTAATACTCGGGAATGCCCATGATGGGATGGCCCGAGGTTCCGATGAGGTCCTTGGGACAGCTGGTCATGCAGGGGTTGCAGGGAATCTCCTGCATGCAGTGGAGCACGGGGAAGACACCCTCCCGGTTCCCGTCCGGCGGCCGGTAGGGATGGACCTCCCCGCCGGGGCTCTTGAGAACCTCCGCCTTCTCGTGCAGGTCCTCCGGGATGGATATTCCCGCCTCCCCCAGTTCATCGGCTATCTGCAGCCCCCTTATCCTTCCGTTGAACATGGCGGCGCTGGCCTCGGCTATCTCCTCCGAGTCGCCCGCCACCATGGCCTTCATGCCGAAGGACAGTGCCTTCCTGTAGAACTCGTCCACCTGGTTCAGTCCAACCGCCACCAGCAGGGTGTCCACCCGCCAGCTCTTCTCGGTGCCCGGGATCGGTCTGAAAGAGGGGTCCACGCCGGCCACCGTCACGGCCTCCAGTTTTTCCGTCCCGTGGGCTGCCAGCACCGTATGGTCGGTATAGATGGGTATGCCCAGCCTCCTTATCTTGTCCGCGTGCACCTTGTAGCCGCCGCAGCAGGACATAGCCTCCGCCAGACCCACGACCGTCATTCCGGCCTGAAGTGCGTGGTACGCCCCGATAAGGCCCACGTTTCCGCCGCCCAGCACGAATATCCTCTCTGCGCACCTCACCAGGTCCCTGTTCACCAGGGTCTGAAAGGCTCCGGCTCCGTAGACCCCCGGAAGGGTGCAGCCAGGGAAGGGGAGTGACTTCTCCCTTGCGCCGGTCGCCACCAGCAGGTATTCCGGCCTGACCATCCTGTACCCGTCGGAGCACCTGACACCCACGGTCCCGTCGCTGAACACTCCCAGCACCACGCTCTCCAGCCAGACGTCCACGGCATCCATTCCGCAATTGCGCTCTTCCAGCATCTCCGCTATCCTGATCCCACGGGTCCCGGCGTGGCAGTCCGCCACGGAGCCGAAGAACTTGTGTGTCTGCAGCACCAGCTTTCCCCCGAGCCGGTCCTTGTCATCAACTATGATGGTCTGTATGCCCCTTTGACCCAGCTCTATGGCGGCCGCCATTCCGGAGGGCCCGCCCCCCAGTATGAGCACCCGGGTATCGACGGTGACCGGCGGCTTCACCCCGGGGCCGGAAAGCTCCAGCAGTTCGGGGAGCCCCTCCAGGCTCCGCACCTCCATCCCCTCTTTCAAAGGAACTATGCAGCTCTTCAGGGGTATGCCGTCTATCAGCAGAGTGCACTGGGAACACTGGCCGTTGGCGCAGAACATTCCCTGGGGGCTCCGGTCCGCGTGATGGTGGCCGAATACCTGGACTCCCCGGGCGAAGAGGGCGGAGGAAACCGCCTCCCCCTCCATGCCCGTCATGGGGACACCGTTGAACGAAAAACCGACCTCTCTGGCTTCGGGCTCGGGCAGGATGGGATGCCTGCGGATCCTCTTGTCACCGGATGACACTGCTCCTCCTTAACGATATGGGGTCTGTGGATGCGGAATGCTCAATCTATAACCGCCTGCCGGACGGCGCAACGGTTTCAGCTGTCCCTCTTCTTTCTCTTCCTGTCCCATTCCGCGGCGAACCTGGGTCTTCTGGGCTTCTTCGCCCTGACGAAACCTCTGCATTCGGGATAATCCAGGCAGCGCCAGACCGTTATGTGGGGGTACCTGTGCAGCCTGGTGGGGCTTCCGCAGACGGGGCAGTGGGGTATATTGTCCCCCGCTTCCCTTTCGATGGCCCTCTCCTCCGCGTCTATCTCCCTGTACTCCTTCTCCCTTTCCGGCGGTCGCAGCCAGTGTTCCACCATCTGGCGGATGATGAACCAGAGGAACGCAACTCCGACCAGGAGAAGAAGCAGGCGGGCTGTGTTCATACGGCTTTCTCCCTCGTAAGAATTCAGGATCGCTCCGGTAACATAACAGTTGACAGAAGCGTCTTTCATGCGTAAGTAATATGCTCCCTTAAGAACAGTACGAATATTAGTAACGTTTCCCGCTGTGAACAAGTTCGGACAGGAGTTTTGATTTGAAGGACTACAATTCTGACAAGCTGAGGACCATCGCGGTCATTGGACACGGTTCCGTGGGCAAGACAAGCCTGTGTGACGCTCTTCTCTTCAAAGGCGGGGGTGTGGAGCGGCTGGGTAGCGTGGACAAGGGCTCGAGCCATTTCGACTACTCCGCGGAGAGCCGCGAGAGGCAGCACAGCCTCTCCTCCTCCATGGGAATACTGGAGCATGACGGGTACAAGATAAACATCATAGACACCCCCGGGCTCGCGGATTTCCACGGCGCAACAATAGGCGCCGTAACCGTGGCCGACGGGGTCGTGCTGGTAGTGGACGGAACAGACGGAGTGGAGGTTGGGACCCTCAAGACGTGGGACTTCGCGGCGGAGAACCGGAAGCCCCTTCTCATATGGGTCAACCGGGTGGACCGGGACAACGCCGATTTCACCAGGGTCCTGGAGAACATCAGGGACAGCCTGAGCAAGAGCGCGGTTCCCGTCACCTTCCCGGTCATGGACAACGGAGTATTTTCAGGTGTGGTCAACGTGCTCACCGGAAAAGCCGTGGACTCCCAGGGGAAGGAGATACCAGTCCCCGAATCGGCACAGGATGATCTGGAGACCTACCGTCTCTCTCTCATAGAGGCCGCCGCGGAGACGGACGAGAAACTGATGGAATCGTTCTTCGAGAATGACACCCTGTCCGAGGAGGAGATGAACAGGGGTCTGAAGGCGGCGGTATCGTCAAGAAGCTTCTTCCCTGTCTTCTGCGGCCTGGCCATCCCTCCTGTGGGGCAGGAGTTCCTTCTGGATTCGATACCCGATTTCATACCATCGCCCCTGGAATTCCCGCCCATTCCAGCCACCGACGGGGAGGAAAGGGTCGAAGTTGCGCCGGACCCGAACGGCCCCTTCGTGGCCAGGGTGTTCAACAGCCGCATAGACACCCACATGGGCGAAATCGTCTTCGTCAGGGTCTGCAGCGGTGGGATAGAGGGCACCACGGACATATCCAACACCACCAGGAACGCCTCCGAGAGGCTGGGCAACTACTATTTCATGACCGGCAGCAACAGGACGAACGCCGACAGGCTGGTAACGGGAGACATAGCGGCCCTGGCCAAGCTCAAGAACACCTCCACCAACGACACCCTGGCAAAAAAGGGAAGCAACGTGATACTGGACCCCATCGTCTTCCCTGAGCCGGTATACCGGGTGGCTATAGCTCCGAAGGACAGGGGCAACGAGGATAAGATGGGCTCCGGCCTTTCGGTCCTGGCGGCCCAGGATCCCACCCTGATACTGAGGAACGAGTCGGAGATAGGTCAGACCACTCTCTCGGGCATGGGCGAGCTTCACCTGCAGGTCATGCTCAGCAGACTGAAGGAATCCACCGGAGTGGAAACCCAGACATTCAAGCCCAGAATAGCCTACCACGAGACCATCACCAGGAAGGCGGAGGGCTCCTACAAGCACAAGAAGCAGACCGGCGGCCGGGGACAGTACGGCCATGTCTTCCTGAGACTGGAGCCTCTTCCCAGGGGAGAGGGCTTCGAGTTCGTGAGCGAAGTGGTGGGGGGCAACGTTCCCACCAACTTCATACCCGCCGTGGAAAAGGGCGTCGTGGAATCGATGAAGAAGGGCCCCATATCAAAGAGCAAGGTCGTGGACATAAAGGCTGTGGTCTTCGACGGGTCATACCATCCGGTGGACTCATCGGACATGGCCTTCAAGATAGCTTCCAGCAAGTGCTTCAAGGATGTGATGCTCAACGCCGGCCCCAGCCTCCTGGAACCGATAGTGATCCTGGAGGTTACTGTACCTGAGGAGTTCATGGGTGATGTAATGAGCGACCTGACCTCGCGGAGGGGTCGCATACAGGGAATAGAGGCGGAGGGAGCGTTCCAGGTGATAAAGGCCAGCGTTCCCGAAGCGGAGCTTTTCCAGTATACAAGCACCCTCAAATCACTTACCCAGGCAAGGGGCAGCTTCGTTCAGAGCTTCGAGGGATACCAGCCGGTACCCAGGGACATACAGGTGAAGATCATGGAGGAAGCCCGTTCCGAGGAAGAGTAGAATGATTAAATACAGAGGCACCGCAGCGGCTGTCCTTGCCGCGGTCTTCCTCCTTACATCATCGGTGGCGGCGGACAGCGGTGGAGGCGGCTCCACCACCACGGATACCGATTCGAATGACATGACCTACATCACCATCGGACTGGCCCTTCTGGTGGGCGGGTTCCTGGCGTACGACGCCATAACGGATTCGGGCGAGAATGCTGCCGAAGAGCCCGGAGGTTCTTCCCAGGGAATAATCGATACCGGTGTGGACTGGGACCGCGCCCTTTCCGAGGATACGGACGGAATCGTTACCATGGCCGTATCGGTCTTCCCCGGACCCGATGGACAGCAGCGGTCCATGCAGCTGGTAGGGGCGCTAACCGAGATGACGGACGACAATATCCAGGTATACAATGACCCGGTGGAGCTGGGCCGGGGTCCTGAAGTTCAACGGGCCGCGCTTGCCCGGGAGTTCTTCGGGGCCGATTACCT
>JAWOBF010000106.1:0-44306 GCA_046498225.1 Candidatus Aegiribacteria sp. | reverse complement strand
GTTCCGGGTGAGGATGGCGTTCCCAGAGAACTGGGAAGTATCATGCTTTGTCCCGGTCCGCCCCTTGTGTGGAACTCGGACCTGCCCAGGCAGACCTACCGGCTGGAGCTGGATGAGGGGGAGGTAACCGGGTGGACCGGCTGGCCGTCGAGGCCGGGCATGGTACACAGGATCAGGGTCAGACTGGACCGGGCCGGTTTCATGGAGACAACCGCTTCGGTGGAGAACGGCTCGAACACCGCCCAGCGGGTGAATTACCGCGCCAGGGCAAGATGGTCCGGGGAGATGGAATCCGGTAAAAGGCTTGTCCCGCTTCCGGAGGGTCTTCTGGTGGAACAGGTGGTGTTCAACCAGGTTCCCGATCCAGCCGAAGATTTTTCGAAGGAAACGGCTAACCTTGGGGCGCCATGGCTCGGAACAAGCAGCGGGGACGATTCTCTGATGGTTTATTTTCCTCACTGGAAGGAGATGGAGTACTCCATGCCCGGAGTTCCGGAGACGGAGATTCCACCCGGTGATGCGCTGGAGTCCCCGCCGGTTCGAATTCTTCACGTAAAGGGAAGTACGGACAGCCTTCTGAGAATGGCCGGCAATCTTGGCTGGAAGACCTGGAATACCGAAAGGAGGCTGCGCTTCTTCACCCATGACCTCGAGCCTGTAATGGCTTCCGGGACCGAGGTGACCCTCGGCCATCCGCTGCAGGGAGAGAGGGAAGCCGTGATATCCCTCGATGGCGGTGAGGTAGCCTCAGGAAAGGTAAAGAGCGGAACCTCCATCTCCGGAGTGCTTGAGGGAGAGGGAAGGGTGGATGCGGGTCTCACCCTGGCGGGGAGGACAATGTCACTGCCGGTGTACCTCGCGGGCCGGGACAGCTCTGTGAATGCGGAGGAAAAGGGTTCGAACGGACTGGAGATAAGTAATGGAAGGGTAACCGCTTCCATCGATCCGGCCGCCTGCGGACATGTATACTCCCTTCTTCTGGACGGGGTGGAGTATCTGAGCTCGTCACATCCCGAGCCGGGGGAGTTCGCCTGGGAGAAGCCGTGGTTCGGAGGCATTCTGCCCAAAGTATCCGCCAGAGGCGCGGGTCCATACCCGCTTCAGGACCACGCTCCGGAAGTGGAGGAGACAGAGAGAGAAAGCGGAGGTCTTCGGGAAAAGGGTTTCAGACTGGTCTGGAAAGTGGACCACAAGAAATACGGTTCTCTTACGGTTGCCTGGACGGTCACTCTCCTTCCAGGCGTTCCGGTCCTTCGAACCGTCATGGACTGCGAGTCCCTGGCCGGCGCCTCTCTCAGGGGCCAGATGGATGTTCGCGGATTCCTTCAGCCCGGCGGAAGCGGCGAGGATGCCGTGCTGACCTGCGACAGGTTTCCCGCCCTGACCCAGGGACGGAAGCACGCCGGCGCCTGGACAGAGATGGGAAAGTGGGCCCGGGTAAGCAGGGGACGGTCATTCGTTGAGGGATTCGCCCTCGAGAATGGAATACTCATGAGCGAGGACTACGGAAGGCATGGTTGCCACCTGTCGGTATACAGCACCGATGTCAGGAAGAGGAGCATGCGGATGCTGTGGCTGTTCGGAGCCTGCGAAGAGGATGAACGACTGGCTGAGATATTCAGGGCGCACCGGTAAGGATTCAGGGGCACCATCGGCAGGCCTGAAAGGACCTTTCTCGCTTCTTCTCATTCCATCCAGCCGCTCCAGGTCCTATATTGGCTACACTGTCTGCGTATGGCCAGTGAAAGCTCCCGGAGGACCGGGGAACTTCTGCGGGCCGGTCCTTCGGGTTGATTATATTCCGACTGAAGGGGAGGGTATCATGATCCGCGATACTGTTCATGCCGTCGGTGTTCTGTTTCTGTCCTGCATTGCCGCGGCCTGCGGGGACTCAGCCCTGCCGGACCATCGATCAGCCGGTGACAGGCTGGACTCACTTGAAGTCTGTCTTGACGGGGAGGCGCTGCGGGTAAGGCTTTTCAGCTCCTTCGGCATCGGATCAGGCCGGATCGAATTCTCGGACACGGTCAGGGCGGAAACCCTGGAGCTGGAACTGATGTACAGTCATGAGAGGCCCTTCAGAACCTGCGAGAGCCTCGAGGTCGTGCTGGAAGACGGTTCGGCCCGGCACGTTCTGCTGGAGCGTCAGCCGGTGGAGATGGCTGACGGAGTCCTGACACTGCCACTGGATGCTCATCTGAAAGGAATCCGAATAACCTGGATCGATTTTTACAGATGAGGGGACGGAACCGGTATTTCGAGATTGACGGAACGGGAGAGGACAGAGTATTCTCCCAATGGGTCCTTCTGCTGTTTCGCCGCCGTCCATGCCTTGATAGACCAGTGGTGTTCGGTGTTCACAGGGAAGGTTACTGATGGAAATCACACCGGAGATACTTGAAAGATTCGGGATTTCTGGAGCTTCATCCCTGTCTTACGTAGACCATCTGACCGGACTTCCCAACCGAAGGTTCCTCCGCAGTGTTCTTGACAGACTGATCGGGGACGGGGGACCTTTCTCAGTTCTTTTCATGGACCTGGACAACTTCAAACAGGTTAACGATACCGCGGGGCACGAGGAGGGGGACAGGCTTCTTCGAAGGCTTGGGAGGATTCTGCCGCAGTCCCTCAGAAAAAGAGACCTCGTGGTGAGGTACGGAGGCGACGAATTCGTGATCATCCTCTCCGGAGGGGAGCATGATGAGGCAACCCTGGTGGCGGAGAAGATAATAACTTCGGTGGACAGGGAACTGGGTTCATTATGGGGAGTATCCGCCAGCATCGGAATCGCCTGTCACCCCGAGCACGCATCGGTTCCCAGCGATCTCCTCTCCATGTCCGACAGAGCCATGTACGCGGCCAAAGCCTCCGGAAAGGCCTGCTGGAGGCTGGCGGCCCCGGAGGGCAGTGAAGTGTTCTGGCACGAGGATGTTTTCCTGGCGAGGAATCTCGAGATGGACCGGGCGGTGAGCCTTCTTGAGAACAGCGACTCGAATGCCATGGTATTGATAGAAGGAGAAACCGGCTCCGGAAAGACTTCTTTTCTGGATGCTGTCGGTCGGAGGCTCAGTCACAGGAGAGTGATGAGGATCGGCGCCAGACAGGAGCTTGCCGGCGTTCCCTGGGCGGCGCTGGCTGCTTCCGTACGGAAATACGCTCCGGATCTTCCCGATGTAGAACTCCCGGATCTATGGTCCAATCTTCTCGGAAGACTGATTCCGGATGTTTTCGGGGAGTCCAGCCTCAGCGACAGCATCATGGACAGATTCGCGCTCCTCGACGCGTTTTCCAGCCTTTTCACCGCATGGACTCCGCTGCTTATCCTGGTTGACAACGCTCACTGGCTTGACCGGGAGACCGTTTCACTACTGGGTTACGCTCTTCAGACAGGTATCGATTCCGGGTTATCCGTATGCGCTGCTTTCACCGGGAATGGAGATGCCGGTGAGAATGATTCCGCCGGACTGCTGAGGCATATAGGTGCGTCCCGGGAGATAGAGCTGGGACGGCTTTCCCTGTTCCAGACCGGGGAGCTGATAAAGGGGAGGCTCGGTGTGGTCAGGGGTGTTGATGAATTCGCTGAGATGGTCTACCGATTCTCTGGTGGAAACCCCCTCTTCGCCTGTGAGTACATCAGGACCATGCTGAACGCCGGACTTCTCAGAGTAGAGAGCGGAAAACTGCTGCCCTTCTCCCTGCCCTCCACGGTGCCGAACAAAATCAGGAACATAGTCGCCGGAAAGATCGGATCGCTGGACAGGGAAACCCTGCGTATTCTTCAGCAGGCCTCCGTTTTCAGAAAGGAGCCTCTTGAACTGGACCTTCTGTCAGGAATGTCCGGCAGGACCGAAGGCGAGATCCTCAGTGCTCTGGATGAGGGTCTGCGGCGGGGGATACTCAGGACCGGCATCGATGACACAATGTCCTTCCACTTCACGAACGAGGCATTCAGAGAAGAGGTTTACAGCAGTGCAGGCAGTGCATCGACTCGCAGATATCATGCTCTGGTGGCACAGAGAAGGAAGCGGGAAGGAGATCATCTCAACGCCGGATACCATCTTGAAAAGAGCGGGGAGACCCTGGAAGCGCTGGAGATCTTCGGTCTGGGAGCTGAATCGAGCCTCAGGGCGGGGCTTCCCGCCGCTGCTGTGGCATGCCTGGAGGAAGCAGAGCGCTTGAGCCGGCAGTTGCCTGAAGCCCGGTTTTCTATTGAGAAGCATGCTGAACTGAAATTCGAACTCCTTTGTGCTTACAGATTGTCGGGGAACTGGCCCATGACAAGAAAGACAGCCCTTCAGCACGCCGAACTAGCCGATGAACTGAATATGCCCGAGAATGCCATATCGAGCAGGCTGCTGGCGGCGGACTGCCTGAGAATGACGGGCGATATGGAAAAAGCCCTGGAGGAGCTGTCCGAACTTGAGCCTGTGATCAGTGGATACAACCTTGTGGACTGTCTGATAAAGGAAGCCGACAACTTGAGCAGGCTGGGCAGGACCGACACCGCGCTGGAGAAGCTTAACTCGGCCGATGGAGAACTTGGAAAACTGCATGGGGATGAACAATTCAGATACCTTGAAACGGAACTTATTCATCACAGGATGCTGATAGCAATGCTCATGGAGGATTTTTCCGCCGCCGGCGGCCTTTCAATTCAACTGCTGAAGGTCTCAAGGGAGATCGAAGACGGACAATGGTGGTACTTCTACGACGTGGCGGAAACGATGCTCCTGGCCGGCCGACCGGTGACTTCTGCAAGTGTTTTTAAGGAGGGTGTCGAAAGGGCTGAGCTTACAGCTTCACTGCATGGCTCATTGATGCTGAAAGCGGAGATGGCGGACGCGCTGTACCATGCGTTCGACCTGGAGTCGGCCGAGCTGGTCCGGAGAGAAGCCGTGGACCTTGCCGACAAGTTTTCCGAGGTAAAGGTTCTGGATGACATGACTCTCATCAGGGTGGAGCTCGATATGGAATCGGGGCAGCTCGGTCCGGCCAGGAACAGATTGAATGATCTTCTCTGCCGGCAGCCGGAGAATCCCGCCGTGGCGGTGGTCAATTCTTATCTTCTGGAGATGGAGGAGGATATGGAAGGCTCTCTGGACGAGATTCGAAGAGCCGCAGGACTGCTGAACGGCAGCAGCATGACCTCCATCATCTTCACTTCTGTCATAGTAACCGCGGATGAGATTAAGCTTCAGGAGGCCTGGGTCTCCTCGGTCCTTCAGGGAACAGACTGGAGGGAAGCGGCGGAGGGAATGATACCGGAATTGAACGACAGGGCGGCCTTCAGAGCGTCCGGACTTCTGGCGAAGTGGCTGCACGACAGGGGAAGGACGGATGAAGCGGAGCTGGTGATGTCCCAAGCGCTGAATGATCCCCGCTGGAAGGAGATGCGGCTGTTCAGGTACCGCAACCTGATAATACGCTCCGCCTGGGATATCGATGCTGCGGAGGAGGCCCACGACCTGATGCAGCGGAGCCGGGTTTGAAAAAAATATCGCTGATCGTATGGAAATAGCGCATTCGGTGCCTTGCACCGGATATGCATCTGGAAGGAAGATGAGTTGAATATGAGGAAGTTAGTCGTTGTGATGTTCGCTGTTCTTTTGCCGCTGTTGGTATCCGGGTGCAGTCCCGGCGACCTGCTGACCCTGCTCCGATGCCGTTTCAGGGTGGAGGACACTGAGGATTTCTCCATCACCGGAATACAGCTGGACAACCTGGAGACTCTCACTCCCGGCCAGATGGCCGAGGTCCTGGCGGTATGGGCTTCCGGCAGTCTGCCTGTGGATTTTACCCTCAACATCGGGATATTCAACCCCAACGACGGCTCCACCGGACCGGACGTAATTCCCGCCACACTTACCGGCTTCGCCTGGGACCTGTTCCTTGACGGGGATTCCGGTGAATCCTTCGACACAACCTGGGTGGCGTCCGGGGCGCTTGCACAGCCCCTGGAGGTCCCGGGTTCGGGGGAGACCGTAATCCTGCCCCTGGACATAGGGTTCGACGCTGTGGCCCTGATGGGAGAAATGGGAGTACTGAACTTCCTTGACCTGGCCCTGGCCATAGGGGGTGTGGATTCCGACCTGAGGGACGGCGACCACCTTGGGAGGATTCTCGTGGTTGCGGTGCCCACCGTTACCACGCCCCTGGGTGAGTTGTCCTATTCGGGGGCCCTGAACATAAACCTGGACTGGGTGGACTGAACCCGCCGAGTCTTGCCCCCGGGTGGGCGAATTTGTATTATTGACCCCCATTGTGAGGCGGCGTAGCCAAGTGGGAAGGCAGTGGACTGCAAATCCACCATTCATCGGTTCGAATCCGATCGCCGCCTCCACCATTATCTTCGGTTGGTGAGCATGAGAAAGATCCCCCTGGCCCTTAGAATAGCTCTGGTGGCCGTGGCGGCCGTGATGATGGTTTCCGGATACGTCTGGGGAGACCCGATGGCCATCTGGCAGGAGGCTGCCAGCATCTGCCTGGCGTGCATCGGAGTGGGATGACCGTAAGGGAAAGGACCCGCAGGCTGGTTCAGCTGGTGTCGCTCCTGGCCACCAACCTCTACCTTCAGGGGTGGATAACCGGCGCCATCTTCACCGGAAGGTCGAAGATGTTCCCCATTCCCGGCCTTCACTGCTACTCGTGTCCCTCCAGCGTCCTTGCCTGTCCCGCCGGCTCGGTTCAGAACATCCTGTCAACGGAGGGCTTCATGGGCGGTATCGCCACCGGCAGACCGGATGCCCTCATCCTGCTGGGCGTTCTCGGTTTCCTGCTGGTCTTCGGATTCCTGGCCGGCAGGTTCGCCTGCGGCTGGTTCTGCCCCTTCGGCCTGCTTCAGGACATTCTGTACAGGATACCTTCACCCAAGCTCGGAATACCATCAGCGTGGCGCGACGGGAAGTACGCCGTCCTCCTGATATTCATGTTCATACTGCCGCTCACGATAAGGACCGTGCCGGGCGCGGGAGGCGACCCCTGGTTCTGCAAGGTCATATGTCCCTCCGGAACCCTGACCGCCGGAGTGCCTCTGGTACTGCATGACGGGGGGGAGACCCTGGAGACCGGTTTCCTGTTCACCTGGAAGATGGCGGTGCTGGTTCTGATACTCCTGTGGACGGTAGCTTCCAGACGAGCCTTCTGCAGGGTGCTGTGCCCGCTGGGAGCCTTATGGGGCCTGGCAGGAAAGGTATCGGTATTCAGAATGCGGGTTGACAGCTCCTGCATCGAGTGCGACAGATGCAGGGACGTATGCCCGGTGGACATCGCCATCTACAGGGAACCGGATTCGGCGGAGTGCGTAAGGTGCGGTAAATGCATAGACATCTGCCCGGTGAAGGCCATCCACCATGACGGCCGAAGGGGTGAGGACGGGTGACGGTGAGGTACCGCAAACCGGTCGACTACCTCTGGATATTCCTGGTCCTGGTGTTCCTGTATCCGGCGATAAGGTACGGCTCCAGCCCGGACGCCGTCGGCCAGAGTGTTGAACAGGGACCGCTGTTCGAAGGCAGGGCGGCCCTGGACAGCCTGGTGGAACAGGCCCGGGGAAGGCCGGTCATCATCAACTTCTGGGCAACCTGGTGTTCCCCCTGCGTGGGCGAACTTCCCCACATAGACAACGTGTACCGCTCCATGGAAGGGGACGTGGAAGCGCTGGCGGTGGATATCGGCGACCCGCGGCTGGAGACCCTGCTGGGTTTCCGGGAGGAGTTCACGCTTTCCATGCCTGTGATCTGGCTCAGCCGGGGGGAAGCCGCCGCCCTCAAGCGGGACTGGGAGCTTCCCGACGTGCTTCCGGTGACCATAATACTGGACGGGGAGGGGAACGAGACGGTACGGGCCGCAGGCGCAAGGGACGAGAGTTTTTTCCTATCCGCCGTTTCCGGGGCCGCGGTGATGCCCCCGGATACCGTTGTGGACTCCGAGCCGGAACTGCACCTGAACGTTGTGGGTCCTCCTTCCGATTCAATGACCATCCTGCTTCACGAGACTTCCGTGGAACTGGCCGGACCGGAGTCGGTGGACCTCTTCGACCCGTCCTCACCCCTGGACAGCATGGCCATGGAGGAACTCTACCTGCCGTTCACCGGATTCCCCTATGCCCAGCCCTGCGTCGGCGACGCCTGCGGAAGGATAGCCCGGACTCCGGAGGAGCTGTTACTAATAGTGGAATCCCTGCTGAATTGAGCGGCCCGCCGGTATCGGTGCTGATCCCCTTCAGGAACGCGGAAGCCTTTTTCGAACAGGCCCTCGCGTCCGTGGCATCCCAGACCTTCGGCGACATCGAGGTGGTGATGGTGGACGACGGCTCCACCGATTCATCCAGAGCTATCGCGGAACGCTGGTGCGGAAAGGACCGCCGATACCGTTTGGCGGATTCGTCCGGCAGTGGCCTGGTGGACGCCCTGAACGCAGGCCTCCGGCTCTGCCGGGGAAGCTGGGTGGCGAGAATGGATGCCGATGACATCTGCATGCCCGACAGGATCGGCAGGCAGCTGGAGCTGGCCCGGCGGTGCGGCCCCCGGACCGTGGTCACGTGCCGTGTGAGGAGCTTTCCCCGGGATGTGGTGACCGAGGGATACAGGGCTTACGAGAACTGGCTGAACCGGCTGACGGAGCCGGAAGAGATAGAGAAGAACCTCTTCGTGGAGAGTCCGGTGCCCCACCCGACAGCCTTCTATCACCGGGGAGTCCTGCGGGAGGGGGGATACATGGAGAGAGAGCTTCCGGAGGACTACGAACTGTGGCTGCGGCTATGGAGCAGGGGCTACCGCTTCGCCAGGGTGCCCGAAGTGCTGCTCCTCTGGCGGGACAGGCCGGACAGGCTTTCCCGCACCTCACCCGCCTACTCCCTGACCGGCTTCTACAGGCTGAAGGCCAGGTACCTGGAGCTGGTGCCATGCATGTCCGGAAAGAGGATATACGTGGCCGGAGCGGGACAGACGGCGAGAAGACTTGGCAGATGCCTGCAGGATAACGGTTTCAGGATAGAGGCATTCCTGGCTCCCTCGCCGGGAAGGCGGATCGGGAGCCTCAGGGGAAGACCGGTATTGTCCACGGATGCGCTGAAGGACAATCCGGGCGTACCCGTGGTGATAGCTTCACGTCAGCCCGGGGCCAGATCCGCTATCAGTGAATTCCTGCGGGGAATCGGGCTGCGGGAGTGGAAGGATTTCGTAGCCTGCTCCTGACCGGGTTCGAATTTTGTCAATTCCTGTTTTGAGGATATATTAAACCCTGACAGGACCTGAGTACAGTACAATCGTTCCCGGGAGGTTGAAATTGAAGATCAAAGAGGAGATGAAAGGTGATGTCCTGGTAATCGCCCTTTCAGGCAAGGTTATCGGAGGACCCGACCTGGTGGAAGTGAAGAGTACTTTCCAGAAGGCGGTTGACAAGGGGATAAAGAAGGTTCTTCTGGACCTCGGCAAGGTCAGCTGGATGGACAGTTCCGGTCTGGGTGTCATCGTTTCGGGCCACACCACCCTCTCCAGGGCGGGTGGAGCCCTGAAGATCCTCAATGCCACCAAGAAGATCCATGAGCTGTTCATAATCACCAAGCTTATCACCATTTTCGAGACGTTCACGGATGAGCAGGAAGCGCTGGACAGCTTTGGAGACTGACCGTGCAGCCCATTGAACTGAGATTTCCCAGCGACCCCTCGGTCCTCGAACCGGCCCAGCAGATGATAGAGGCCGTGGGAAGATCCGCCCACGTGGAGGAGGAGGAGCTGTCATCCCTGTCCATAGCCGTTATCGAACTGGTCAAGAACGCAATGGAACACGGGAACGGGAACGACCCCGAGAAGAAGGTCACCGTCAGCTTCAATATCTTTCACAATCGAATACGTTTTCTGATAGACGACGAAGGAACATGGGAACCGGAAAAGGCCCTGGGTTTCAATCCCGGAGAGGGGGAGGAACTCCTCTCCACCAGGGGACGGGGAATCCTCATCGCCCGAAACCTGGCCAAGTGGGTCGAGTTCGGACTGACTCCGGAAGGTAAAACCAGGGTGACGCTTATCTGGCCTCTGACCTGAAAAGTGGTTTCCACCCCGTGAACAGTTTCAATCTGTCAGTGGTATTCGAAGGCAGGGAACTGCCCGGCGGCGTCAAGGATATACTGAAGACCGACACGGAGGCCCTGGTGCCGCCCAAGTGGGCGGACTCCCTGAAAGTGTCCGATTCGGACCGGCCGGTTTCGGACGCGCTCCTCCTCATCATCAACGGTCCCCTTTCCCCCGATCTGCGCAATACATATTTCCGCTGTCTCAGGCGGGACATACCCATAGCCGCCCTCTGCTACCGGAGCGAACCGGATGACGACAATGTAGTGAAAGCCCTTTCCGCGGCCGACCGCTGCTGGGTATTCGACTCGGCGAACCAGGGCAGGGAGATAGTAAGAAAGAAAGTTCAGGAGTGGCTCAGCGGACTCAACCGCGAGTCCTTCCCGTACCCTGAGGGCAGGGAGCTGATAGATTCCTACGGCAGCGGGGATGTGCTCCCGGTAGACCGGGAATCCATGGAGAAGGCCAGGGAGGTTTTCCACCGACGGGGGTTCGTATGCCTCAGCGGCTCCCTGGGAGCCGGGAAGACAACCATAGCCAGAAAACTTCTTGCCGAGGCATACAGTGAGGGACTCAATCCCCTGGAGATAATAGCCAGGGACCTGGATTTCAGAGAGGTCGTGCGCCTCCTGACCGGACCGGAGGACTGCGCCGTCTTCCTGGATATCGACAATCTCAGGAGGACGGTGGACATCTTTCCCGGCAGGCTGTGGTCGCTTGTCACATCGCTGATGATACGGGCAACCGAAACCCGCCACAGACTTATACTTGCCACATCCTCCACCGTAATAGCGGACATCTTCGATAACCACCATGATGCGCACGTCAGGCTGCCGGAGCCCTCCGCCGAAAGGCAGTGGAGGCTGGAGCAGGCGCGGGAAGCTCTGGAATGGTTCCGAGGCCTGGGATCGCTGGAGAAGGCGGAACTTCTGCTCCTTGCCGCTTTCGACCCCGTGGTGGCGGAAGCCGTCTTCAAGCGCGTGCTGTTCCGCCTTCTGGACAGGCTGATTGTCCAGGAGAGCAAGAGGTTCCCCACGGATGATGAACTGGAGGACTTCTATTCGGGGTCGCTGGCCGCGGGAAACGTGGACCCGTTCAGGAGATTGAGCGGCAAGGGAGAGGTCTATCTCGCGGTGAGCGATTCGGTGAAGATGTGGGCCATCGACCAGGGCATCAGGGAGCTGCTGGAAGTGGACGCCCCTGTCATCAGGGCGTTCACGGACATACTAATGGAGAGCGAGGAGGCGAACATCAGGAGAGCGGGATACTTCCTGGCCGGTTTCTACGGAAGTCTTTCCGATGAGGTCAAGGCCAAGCTTCTCCTCCACATAGCGTCGGAAAGGTCGCGCCTGGTCCTTATCGACGTTCTCAATATGCTCCTCAGTTCCCCGGACAACCTGGACGGGTCCCTGGTCAGCATGTACAGGATGATGATGAACAGGGGCGGCACCGAGGTTCGAATGGCCGTGGCCGGCTCCCTGGGGCGGAGCTGGGTGCTGGAGTCATCCGCTTTTCGGGATATCGTGGAAGGCGCGGCCGCCGATCCGGAACCCGGTGTGAGGGGACAGTTCCTGCAGGACCTCACCATGCGCAGCATGACCGGGAGGAGCCTGGAGATATACAGGACATTCCTGGAGGACGATTCCTTCGAAGTACGCCGGAGCCTGATGCTCTACCTGGGAAGCAAGTTCCCCGACCTGGACAGCAGGGAGTACGACGTGCTGAACGAAGTGCTTGAGCAGGGAAACCCGCTGCAGATGACCACCCTCATTATGGGTCTTCTGAACAGAAGGCTTGAGAAGTTCAACCAGGAGTTCAACGACCTGCTCTGGATCCTGATGGAAAGACTGCCCCCCGGAGGCAAGGGCCAGCTGGCCTGGAGGATCGGAGCCAGGCTCCGCTTCTTCAGCCCCGAGGTGAGGGAGTCCCTGCGCAGCGACCTGGCCGAGGAGGACGTTTTCCTGGTAACGAGATGCATGCTGATGAACTTCTCCTCGCTGAACGATGAGGAGAAATTGACGCTTCGGGAAATGATACACGAAAGGATTTCCCACAGCAGGGAGTTCGCCAGCATGGTCCTGCGCTATTACGGTATCATGGACGATGACATGCGCGGCGAACTCCTGCGGACCGTTCTGGGATCCGACCATTACCAGGGAAGGGAAGCCCTCAGCCAGCTGATATGCCTTGGCAGGAAAGACCTGGTGGACGCTTCGGTTGAATTCACGGGAGAACTGGTGAAAAGCGGCGAGTTCAAGAGAAGGGCGGCGCCGGTCTTCTTCGTCCTATGGAACAGGGATGAACTTGGGAAGAGGGTGGACGAGTACCTGGAGGAATTCATCGACGATCCGTCCTCCTATGTGCGCAGGAAACTGGTGAACTCCATACGGACCCTGGGAAGCCGGCGGTACATGAACGTTCTCTTCAGGCTGGCGGGGGATGAGGAGAGAGCGGTAAGAGCAGCCGCGGCCCGGGCGCTGGGAGAGCTGGAGACCGATGAGTCCACCGGACTGACCGGTTCCCTGGATGTACTCCTGTCGGACCGTGACAGCTACGTAAGGCTGAACGGGTTCAACGGACTCCTGACCAGCGTGAGGGTCCCGGCCGAAAAGCTCCTTCCGGTCCTCATGCGGGCGCTGGACGACCCCGCGTCCGACATTCGCATGGAGGCGGTAAGGGGGCTCAGGGAGAGACCGGAGCTCTGCTCCTCGAAGGAAGTCTACGCAAAGCTGGCGGACCGTTTCGCCGACCCCGACAGAAGCGTGAGGATGGAGGTTATAAGAACGGTCACCGAGACGCCCGGACTGCTGGCCTCGGACATCATAAGGAAGAAGATGCCGGACATACTGCTGGACCGGCTGTCCACCGGCCATGCCATCTCTGAGGAACTCAACATGGCCAGGAAGATACAGCTTGACCTGCTTCCCGACCGCCCCCCCGCCCACGAGCGGTGCGACATAGATATATTCTACCGGCCTGCCAGGGAAGTGGGGGGCGATTACTACGATTTCTTTCACCTTCCCGACCGCAACCTGGGCCTGGCCATCGCGGACGTGGCGGGGAAGGGGATTCCCGCCGCCCTTACCATGGCGGGGCTGAAGGGCAATCTGGAAGCTTTCGTCCAGAGCATCTACTCCATGAGCGACATAATGCGCAAGGTGAATGAATCCTCGGTGCTCGGCGAGGGGGACCCGATAATGACCGGCCTCTTCTACGGGGTCCTGGATACCGACACCGGCAACCTCACCTACGTGAACGCCGGCCACAACCCGCCGCTCCTGATAAGGAGGGAGGGCTCCTTCAGATGGCTGGACCGCGGGGGGCTGATACTCGGTCTGACGGCCGGCGCCACGTACGAGCATGAATCCATCAGGCTTGAATCCGGAGACGTTCTGGTCATGTACACCGACGGACTCACCGAAGCCATGGACCGTGATGAGCGGGAGTTCGGCACCGAGAGGCTCAGGGAGGTCGTGACGGAGAACCGGGACCTCGCAGCGCACCAGATAGCGGTTGGGCTGCTCGAGTCCGTGAATGCGCATTCCGGTCAGACTCCTCAGAGCGATGACCAGACCCTGGTGGTGCTGAAATACAGATGAGTACGGTATACATCCTGACGGATTTCGGTACGGCTGACACCTACGTCTCCCAGATGAAGGGGGTTCTTCTGTCAGCCGCCCCGCCGAACACCGCCCTGGTGGACCTCACTCATGAAGTTCGCCCGGGTTCGGTGAAGGAGGGAGCATTCCACCTGTACGCCTCGCAGGGCGCGATACCTCCCGGATCCGTGGTTCTGGCGGTGGTGGACCCGGGTGTGGGAACCTCGCGCAGGGGAGTGATCTGCAGCTCCGGCGGCATTCTCTACGTTGGCCCTGACAACGGCCTCTTCGGGCTGCTGGACATTCGGGAGGCGTGGGTCCTGCCGCCGGTTCCCGAAGGCTCCAGCAGCACTTTCCACGGAAGGGACCTGTTCGCGCCGGCGGCGGCCAGGCTGGTCACTCAGCCGGGATGGGTGCGTTTTCTCGAGAAGATGGAAGTTGTCGAAATGGAGGAGTTGGCGATCCGGCCGCCCGTAGAAACGGAAGGCGGACAGAAGGTGACCGTGGCGCACGTTGACGGTTTCGGAAACGTCCTTCTCTGGATGGATTCCGGGAAGTACGGGAATTTCCGTCCCACGGAGGCGGCGCTTCCGGACGGATCGGTCCGCGGGGTGGTCCCGGCGGACACCTACGGTGAGAACAGGGGCGTTCTGTTCCTTCGCGGGAGCCAGGGATGCATGGAGCTGGCGGTGAGCGGAGGGAGCGCGGCGGACCTCCTGGGACTTTCTCCGGGTGACCGGATATTACTGAGGGAGAATGAATAGATGAAATACCTGAGCCTTCTTCTGCACGTCTACCAGCCGCCGACACAGGACATCTCCCTGGTGCGCAGGATCGACGCGCAGTGTTACTCTCCGCTCACGCGCCTGCTGGCGGATACCGGAGCGCCGGTGGGCTTCAACATCAACTATTCCCTTACCGAGCAGCTGGAGAGGCTGAAGTCGGCGACCCTGCAGAACCTCGCCCGGGCGGAGGGGCTGGAGTTCACGGACTCGGGAGCCTACCATCCCATATTCCCCCTGATCCGAAGGGAAGACGTGGTAAGGCAGCTGAAACTGAACAGGGAGGGCAACCGGCGGCTCATCGGCGACATCTATTCTCCCGTGGGTGTCTTTCCTCCGGAGATGGCCTATTCAAGGGAGCTGCCTCCGATATTCACGGAGACTGGCTACAGGTGGACGGTAACCGACGACGTCCCCTGGACCTGCAGGAACAACGGGGTTCCTTTCCGCAGGGTGCCCAGGGTCGGAGACGTGTCGGTCCTGCTAAGGAGCAACTTCTGGAGCAACAGGATTTCCTTTCACGGGGAGGACGGCAGGGCCACCGCCGCCGAGATATGCAGCGGTCTGGACAGCTGGGCCGGGGAGGGTGACTGCTACATCCTGATAGCCATGGACGGTGAGACATTCGGACATCACAGGAGGGGCACCATAGAAAGATTCCTGGAACCTTTCATAGCTTCGGTACGGGACAGCGGGGAGATGGAACTCGTCACTCCCGGCCGGCTGACGGATATATTCCCGCCGCTTCCCGCGGAGGTGCCCCCGGGAAGCTGGTCCACCACTCCCGAGGACGTTTCCGCCGGTATCCCCTGGCCCCTGTGGGACTATCCGGGGAACAGGATACACGCTGAACTGTGGAAACTGCTGCGGGAAGTAAGGTCCCTGGCCGGCCAGAGCGGGTCGGAGAGGGTTGCCAAACAGGCGGATAAGATGTTATACTCGTGCCCGTTTTGGTGGGCTTCCAACGGGAGGCTCGACCCCGTGCAGGTCCGCAGGGGTCTGCTGGCGATAATTGAGACGGCACAGGCGATATACGCCGAGACCGGTGATCGCGATATGATGGACAGGATAATGACGTCCGCATGCAAAGTACCGGTGATAACCGGAGAGGATTCTGAAGATGCCTAAGAAGAAGGACAGGACTTTCGCAGCGAAACTGGCCCACGAGGCCAGGACCCTTCACAAGTACGACTGCCCCGTCTGCGGCAAGGAAAAGGTGGCGGTGGTCCTCTACGCGGCCATGTACAATGAACAGGGTCAGTGGAGACCTCAGCGCCGCAGGGTGAAGGTGTGTGACTGCAACCGAGAAGAAATCTACGGATAACCAGGTCCCACATGGGTATAGAGGGGGTTCTTTTCCTCACCGCCGGTTTCGGCAGGAGGGACGAACCCCTTTCTCTTATCCGCCCCAAGTGTCTGCTCCCCTCGGGGGACACCACCGTTCTGGGAAGGCTTGCCCGGCAGGCAAGTGCCGCAGGTCCCGCGAAAATACGAATAAACGCTTCCAGGTGTCCCGATGAAATACTGTCCGAACTATATGAAGTATGGCCGGAGGAGCGGTGTCTTATATATTTCGAGGAACGACCCCTGGGAAGCGTCGGGACTCTGGCCCGTCACAGGGATGTTCCTTCGGCGGGAAGCTGGCTGCTGGTGAACACGGATATGGTGATACCCGAGCTGGACATAGGGGCCGTGGCCGCGCTGCATCGGGAGACGGGAGCCGACTGGACGGCCGTTACCGGCGCATTTCCCGATGACGGAGACTATTCACCATTGCGGGTAAACCCCGAAGGCGGGTTCGGACGCGGCGGGGACAGGGAGACTCATTACTGGGGGGTCAGCATAATGGAGCCATCGATATTCAGTCTGGCGGGAAGGCTGCAGGCGGAAGACGGCCTGTTCTCCCGCCTGGCTCCGCTGGCGCGGGAAATGGGACTGGTACTGAGGACCTGCGGGCAGAAAGGCCCCTGGCTGGATATGGGCCGGGTAGAGGGGCTGAGGGAGAACATCCTCAGAATGGGCAGCTTCATTCATCCGTCCGCCTGCATTTCAAGCGACGCGAAGCTCAGAGGAAGCTGGAACATAGGCAGGGGTTGCATGGTCGGCAGCGGAGCGGAGCTTACCGACAGCGTCATGCTGGAGGGTTCCAGCCTCGAGGCCGGCAGTCTGGCCGGCACCCTGCTGCCCTGGTTCTGCAGCAGCGCCGACGGGGAGTGGTTATGAAAAGCATGACACCGGAACTGAAGTCCTGGCTGCGGAGCCGCACGGATGACGGCGTCACTTTCGAGAGACTTCACAGCGACGTGTCCGGAAGGCTCTTCTGGCGTGTGTTCACAGGCGGCGAAACGCTGATACTCATGGACAGCGGCAAGATTCCCCTCTGGCCCTGGATGGACATCCACCGGCTTCTCTCCGCCCACGGTTTCAGGGTTCCCTTCGTAAGGGAGAGCGATAGCCGCAGGGGATGGGTTCTTCAGGAGGACCTGGGCAGCGTAAGGCTTCTTGATGTGGACGAAGACCTTTACATGAAGCTACTGGAAGAGGCCGTCGACATGATACTGGCCATGCAGAGGAGGCTGGACGGCGGCGCCTGCTCCGATTCCATAGCCGGAAGGAGGAGCTTCACTCCCGCCTTTTTCATGGCTGAACTGGAGAATACCCTGGAGACACTGTTCTTCCGGCTGCTCAAGGCTCCCATGGAGGACCTCCTGGATCTTCAGGCGGAGATGCGGAATCTGTGTGAGAATCTCGAGGATTCGTCGGTCTTCGTCCACCGGGATTTCCACAGTTCCAACCTCATGGTCGTCGATGGAAGACTGGCCATGGTGGACTGGCAGGATGCCAGGTTCGGACCCCCTGCCTACGACGTAGTGAGCCTTCTTCGCGACAGTTACCGGGATCCCGGCCGAAGCTGGGAGGACAGGGCGAAGAAGTTCGTAATGATGAAAGGCAACATGAACATGTTCCAGATAGCCAGGTCCGCCTGCCAGAGGAACCTGAAAGCGGTGGGGACCTTCGGCTTCCATTACAGGAAGACCGGTGACACAGATTATCTGGCCTGCATCCCCAGGACCCTTCGATACCTGGCGGACTACTCCAGGATCTGCCCCCAGCTGGAGGGGCTGGTCAGCAAAACCTACCGTATCATCGATCATAATCACCACGAACTGGACCTGAGGGAATTCCGGACATCCGATGTTCCCGGAGTACGAAAGAGCTGAAGAATGTGCGGAAACGATAAACGGAAGCGCATACTGACCGGGGACAGACCCACCGGGCCCCTCCACCTGGGACATTACGTGGGCTCCCTGCAGAACAGGGTCAGGCTTCAGGACGAATATGATACCTTCATAATCGTCGCCGACGTCCAGACCCTGTCCACGAATTTCGACCACCCCGAGAACCTGCCGGCGGACGTAAGGCAGGTAACCCTGGACAACCTCTCCGTGGGGCTGGACCCGGACAAGGCGAAGATATTCGTTCAGAGCATGGTTCCCCAGATAGCCGAGCTCACCGTCTTCTTCTCCATGTTCATCACCGTGAACCGTCTCAAGCACAATCCCACCATAAAGACGGAGGCCGGCCAGTACGGTTTTCAGGAAAACATGACCTACGGCTTCCTGGGATACCCGGTGAGCCAGGCGGCGGACATCCTCTTCTGCAGGGCGGACCTGGTGCCGGTCGGGGAGGACCAGCTTCCCGTGGTCGAGGTGTCACGATTCACCGCCAGGCGTTTCAATGAGCTGTACGCGGAAGTGTTTCCCGAGCCGGAGAGCCTCAGCGGGGACACCGCCAGGCTGGTGGGCCTGGACGGCCGGGCCAAGATGTCCAAGTCGCTCAGGAACTGCATCTACTTGAGCGACGGCCCTGATCAGGTGCGGAAGAAGGTTATGTCCGCGGTGACCGACCCCGCCAGGATACACAAGGATGACCCGGGACATCCCGAGATATGCACCATCTTCTCCTACCACCGGGCGTTCAACCGGCAGGAATCGCCGGACATCGAGGAGCGCTGCCGGAAGGGGACCATAGGCTGTGTCGCCTGCAAGAAGAGAATGTTCCAGGTCATCGAGGAACTTCTCGGACCAGTGCGGGAGAGAAGGGAGACCTTCAGCAGACCCGGTCGGGTGGACGAGATACTCAGAGCTGGCACTGAGGAAGCCAGGAAAGAGGGGGAGAAGACAATGGATCTGGTCCGCCGGGCGATGCATACGGACTATTTCGGCGGGGACCCGGTCTGATGCAGCTGTACAACAGCCTCACCAGGAGCAAGGAGGAGTTCCGGCCGCTGCACCCTCCCGGCGTGGGGGTCTACGTATGCGGACCCACCGTTTACGGTCACAGCCACCTGGGCCACGGGAAGAGCTACGTCTCCTTCGACGTTCTGGTCCGGTACCTGAGATACTCGGGCTTCAGGGTCAGGTACATTCAGAACATCACCGACGTGGGCCATCTGACCGACGACGCCGACGCCGGGGAGGACAAGATTGAGAAGCAGGCCCGGCTGGAGAAAGTGGAGCCGATGGAGCTGGCGGAGAAGTATACCCGCTCCTACTTCCAGGATATGGACAGGATGGGAGTCCTCAGGCCCGATGTCTCCCCCAGGGCGTCGGGACACATTCCCGAACAGATAGAGATGGTAAAGGCGCTGATCGAAAGTGGGCACGCCTACGAGGCGGACGGATATGTCTACTACTCCGTTGCCAGCTTTCCGGAGTACGGAAAGCTCTCCGGTAGAAGGCCCGATGAGCTCATTGCCGGCGCCAGGGTCTCGGTTGATCAGGGCAAGCGCGACCCGAGGGACTTCGCGCTTTGGAAGAGGGCCGGCAGGGAACACATCCTCAGGTGGAACTCACCCTGGGGCTGGGGCTACCCCGGGTGGCACCTGGAATGTTCCGCCATGTCCATGCGATACATAGGGGATACGCTTGACATCCACGGCGGCGGCCTGGAGAACATCTTTCCCCACCACGAATCGGAGATAGCCCAGAGCGAAGCTGTTACCGGCAAACAGTTCACCAGGTTCTGGATGCACCACAACATGGTGACGGTGGACGGCCGGAAGATGGGAAAGAGCCTGGGCAACTTCGTCACCCTGAAGGATATCTTCGAGAAATTCCATCCGATGGTGGTCAGGCTCTACATTCTTCGAAGCCATTACCGGAGCCCTCTGGATTTTTCCGAAAAAGGGCTGGAATCGGCCAGAAGCGGAATGGAAAGGCTTGTCTCGTTCAGGAACCGGCTGGAAGGCCCGAAGGACGCGTCCTCCCCCTCTTCCGAAACCGCCCGACTGGTGGAGAGGACCAGAGAGGTCTTCCTGGAGTCCATGGATGACGACCTGAACACTCCCGGCGGTCTGGCCGCGGTGTTCGAAATGGTCAGGGGCGGGAACGCCATTCTGGATGAGAACGACACCCCCGGCAGCCGCAGGGCCATGAGGGAGACCATGGACGAACTGGCCGGGGAGATACTGGGCCTGGACCTAAGCGGGGAGACGGCCGACGGCGGCGCCGCCGCCGGCGAACTCAGCGAGATACTGGCCGAGACCAGGAGCGTTCTTCGGCGGAACAAACTCTTCCGGGAGGCGGACAGAATGCGCAGCCGACTGGAGGAGATAGGCTTTACGGCACGAGACCTTCCGGACGGCGGAAGCGAGATAGTAAGGAAATAGCCCCCCTTTAACGGTCCATCCGGTTCTTCCTTATCCTGTCGGACAGCACGGCTTCGATAAGCCTCCTGTTGTGGGAGGCGGTATCCGCCAGCGAGGCGAAGAGGAACAGCAGAACGGCGAAGGTTATCATGAAGAGTCCCCCGAGGCCCACGGCGGTGAAGGGTGATATCCTGCCGGTGATTATCCATCTAGCCAGAACGAACAGGTCGGCGGAGATGCCCAGTCCCATGAGTATGAGAGCCGGAATTCCATAGAACTTCCAGGGCTTGTGGTCGTGGGAGATGGAGTACATGGCGGCAAGGGAGAGTACGGCGTACCTCCAGAGGCTTCCGGCTATCCTCGAATCGCCCACCGGGCGCCGCCCCAGGACCTTCACCGGGATTTCCCGTATGACCAGCCCCTTGCTGGCCAGGTCTATTATCACCTCCTGGGTGTAGGTGAACCTGCTGAAGCTGGACAGTTTCTCCAGGGCCGCCGGTCCGTAGGCCCTGAACCCGCAGGTGGCATCCCTTATCTTCACGCCCGATAGACCGGACACCAGACTGGCCACCCTCCGGTTCCCCCATTTCTTGATACCGGGCATGTCCGGGACCAGGAGGGGGTCGGCGAACCTGCTGGCGGTGACGAAATCCGCCTTACCGTCAAGGATGGGGCGCAGGAGCAGCGGTATCTGGCCGGGGTCGAACTGGCCGTCGGAATCTATGGTGACCAGAATGTGGTAGCCGTTTTCCCTGGCGTATTCCAGCGATGTCCTGAACGCGTCCCCCAGGCCCAGGTTCCTTCCGTGTGACAGGACGGACGAACCGGCGCGGCGGGCCTTTTCCGCCGTACCGTCCGAGGAACCGTCGTCCACAGTGAGCACGTCCAGCTCCATTCCGGAAAACGGAACGGCGCGTACTCCACTGATCACATCGGCGATGGTGGCCTCTTCGTTAAGTGCCGGAAGCGCCACCAGCAGTCTTACCTTATTATCCATGGGCAGAAGATATTTCATGAGCCCCCCTCCGGACAGCCCCTTGCTAAATTTCCTCTCTTATATTCTGATTACCGTATGCTTATTCTCATGTACCTGGCTTTCCTGTTCGTCTTCGCGGCGTCCCTGACGGGATGGGGGGCGCTGGCCATGCCGGCGAGCCGTGAATGGTCCGCCCGGTTCGGGGCCGGCTCGCTGGTGGTGTTCTTCCTGGTTGCCGCGGCGGGCTGGTCGCGCATACTGGTCCCGGGTGTACTGTGGTTGATACTGGCCGCGGGCCTGCTCCTGTGGGCCCGTCCGGGAAGGTTCAGCCGTTCCTCGGGTGCTCTGCTCATCTCCCTGTTCGGCCTGACCGTATTCCCCCTGGTTCTTCTTCCCCCCGTTTCCAGGGATGCCCTGATCCATCACCTGTATCAGGCCAGGCTGTGGCTGGAGGCGGGAAGGATAGTCAGGCCCCAGTGGTCGGGTTTCTTCAGCTATCCCTACCTGACGGAATCCTTCTACGCCCTTACCGGAGGCACCTTCGGGTTCAGGGTCTCCCGGGCGGTGAGCTTCATGGGCTTCCTGGCGGCCTGTTCGGTTCCCGTCTCCTGGTTCCTTCGCCGCGGCAGGAAGCGGGAGGCGGTCATATCCCTGCTGGTTCTCCTGAGCATTCCCGAGCTTTTCAGGAACGCTTCCTGGAGCTACTCCGATTCTTTCCTGGTCTTCTTCTCGCTGCTGGCCTACATGGAAATGGTTAAAAGGAACGGCAGCCCGGTGATGGCTGTTATATGGGCAGCCGCCGCCGCCTGCTGCAAGTACAACGGTTTTCTGGTCCTGGCCTCGGTATGTATCCTGATACCATTCCATTTCAGAGGGATCTCTAGGAGCAGGGTCATCACTGCCGTCCTGGGAGGCCTGTTCATATCAGCCTGGTGGGCGGTGCCGAACCTGGTACAGTGGGGGAATCCCGCCTATCCTCTTCTCAGGAGCGTTTTCGGACCGGCGGATACTCTGAGCGCCAGGGCGGCTGACTACTTCGCCATCGCTCCCTTCAGCAGTTCGCTTGAAGGTATTCTCGATTACCTTCTCCTGCCGGTGAGGATCTCCCTGCACGGGCGGTGGAACGATCCCGCTCTGTTCGACGGCGCCGGAGGTCCGCTGCTGCTGGCCGGGTCCATCATCGCCATTCCCGTACTCGGGGGGAAACGGAGGAAGTTCGCCCTTCCGCTCCTTTACATGCTGCTGACGGTGGCGTTCAAGGGAGCGGGGCTGAGGACCAGGTACCTGCTGCCGGGCATGGCCATGCTGGCCGTTCCGGTGTCGCAGGCCCTCGGGGGCCTGCTGGACAGTCCCAGGCCTGTATCCAGGTACGCCATCGGGCTGCTCATGGCGGGATGCCTGGTCTGGTCCGGCGACAGGGTGGTCCAACTGTACGGGGAGGAGAGGCCCTGGGAATTTTCCGAGGACGGCAGTTATCTCTCCCGAAGGCTTCCAGGCTACGATTTCTTCAGGGAATGTGAAAGGTTCGCGACCCCGCAGGACACCACCCTGATGGTGAACATCATCAGGGTCTTCTACTACCCCGGCCACGCGGTATTCAGTGATTCGAGGGCACCGCTGGATCTGGTCCGGATGTTCTGGGAGGGAATGGAAGCCGGGCAGGTGGCAGATTCACTGAGGAGAACCGGAGTCTCTCACCTGGCCGCGGACATGCTGCTGACATCGATAAACGTGCCCCCGGTGCTGGAGGACGATGAACTCATCCAGTGGAGGGAATTCGTATCCCGCGGCATGACCCCTCTGCTGACGGTGGACAGATTCGTCCTCTTCCGTCTGCGGGACCCCGGGGAGTGGAGAGAGGACTGACCTTGCGAGGCTCAGTCCTCCAGGGAATCCAGTATCCGGTTGAGAAGCACCTTCTCATCGCTGATGTTGTCAATGTCGAATGTAAGTGTGGAGAGGGCATCTATATAGGCTCTGATTATCGTGGCCTTGGTTATGCGCTGGGACCTGTGGTTCCTGTCCCTGTTCTGCGTTATGGTCCTGGCTATTCTTGTGAGCAGTTCCTCCTGGTCGGGCCTTACCGGAACGGTAAGCCTGACCGTCGGCTCCTCTTCCGTCTGGATATCGGAAATCCTCGAGATCAGTCTGGATGAATTCTCTGTATCAATGTCCATTTCAACCTCCGGGGAGGAAAGATATAGGGTTTGACATCTGGAGTCAAGTGAAGTATGAAATTCCATAGTTATGAAATTAGGGTATTGACGCGGAGTCGGAAACCTTGTAAAGTTCAAATAAGCCAGCGAAGAATGGATGATTGGACAAGGATTGCGCAAATGTATTACATTGAAGTAAATTATTATTGTTGTATAGATAATATCGCCGGAAGGGTGATGAATTATTAAATGAGGTCGAAGGGCTACCTGAAGAAAGGAAGATAATGTTCATCTTCGGAAGATCAGGCGGGGGAACTGTTGGTCTTGATATCGGCAGCCATTCAATCAAAGCGATTCAGTTGACGGGATCCAGCAAGGCGCTCACCCTCTCCAGCTATGCAATACAGGAGCTGTCTCCTGGCACCATAGTCGATGGCGAGGTCGTCAACCGTGAGCATCTGATTGATACGGTCAGCGATGTCGTCCGACAGGCGGGCATCAAAACAAGCGTCAAGAACATCCACAGTGCCGTGTCCGGAAGAAGCGTCATAGTTCGCAGGATACCCATGGAGAAGATGTCGGAGCAGGATGCCCGGCAGGCCATCCAGTGGGAAGCCGAGCAGCATATTCCATTCCGGATCGATGAGGTCAGTCTGGACTTCAAGATCATAAATCCCGAGGTATCCCCGGGACAGATGGAAGTTCTTCTGGTAGCGGCCAAGAAGGAGGTAGTGGACCTTCACCGGGGAGTATTGCAGGGAGCCGGCCTGAAGCCGACCACCGTTGAACTGGAGCAGTTCTCCCTGCAGCGGGTGTTCCAGCACGCCTACGACCCCCCGGCTGAGGAATGCGTGACCATACTCAACATAGGCGCCGAGGTCACCAACATGGTCGTAGTCAGGAACGGTCTTCCCAGCTTCAACCGCGACCTCTCCATAGGCGGTTCCCGTTTCGTGGAAGCCCTGCAGCGTTCCCTTGGACTGGAATACGATGTGGCCCTGGGAGTGCTCAAGGGAAACGTACCGGAGGGAGTCTCCTCCGACGAGGTCCACAACGCCATAGGAAAAGTAATCGAAGAGCTCTCCACAAGCATCAGAAGGTCCTTCATCACCTATCAGGCATCCGGCGAGAACGCCCGCATAGACAGGATGTACATAAGCGGAGGATGCGCTCTCATGCCCGGCCTGGCCTCCATACTAAGCGACCAGCACGGGCTGCCGGTTGAACACCTTCAGCCCTTCAGGAACATCACCATCCCCGAAGACGTGATCAGCGACAGGGAGATAGATTCCCTGGGCGCCGTACTCGCGGTCTGCACCGGACTGGCTCTGAGGGGCTATACACCGGGCATGGTGGACATCAACATACTGGAGGAACCGGAGGGCAAGAAGAGAAAGGCGGCTGCCGCTCCGTCGGAGCGCAAGCCGACCGCCCTCCTCACGGTCCTGGCCATAATACCCTTCATAGCCCTGCTGGCCGGGGGCGTGCTTGCCTACATGGATTATCAGGACCTGAAGGAGACCGAGGTCCAGCTCAACGAGGAGATCCGGCAGGTTCAGGAGCAGATAGCTCAGCTGGGCATACAGCTCGACCAGCAGGAGGAGGCCCAGAGGCTGCAGGAAGCCGTCGAGAGGAAAAGGCAGCAGATCATCAACCTCTCCCTTGACCAGAAGTACACCGTATACGTTATCGAGTATCTCACCCGGGCCATATACCCCGAGGTGATCACACCGGGAACCAGGACAGAAAAGGGAATCTTCCTGACCAGTCTCATGGTCACTCCGGAACAGGTCGAGATCGCCGGTGTCGCCAAGACATGGGGTGACATCATCGAGTTCCAGCAGCAGGTGGTGGAGATAAAGCCCGACGGCAATACTCCTCTTTTCACCCTGGACGATTACGGACAGACCTACGCTCTGGCCTCGGACCAGAGCAGGACCGGAAGCAGAAGGTACAATTTCGAGATGGTCATCGGCGTGAACTCCGGCGCTCTGGCACCCCTGGTGGGAGAGTTCGCCGGTGAATATCAGGAAACAACCCAGGAGTTCGAAGGATCTGACGTTACAGAAAACGGTACTGACGATACAGGGGAGGAATCATGAGGAGATACATTTTCCCGGCTGTCGCTCTGCTTGCCATACTTGCCGCAGGATGCAACCCGGTGGGCATGGATGAGACAAGATGCTTCGTTAGGGGCAGGATTTATGAGGATACGGGCCATACCATCGGCGCCGAGGGCATAACCGTGTTGCTCACGGGCACCGAGGAGTCGTACATCACCACCACCAACGCCAACGGCGGTTTCTTCATAGAGATACAGATGTACCCCGAAATGGGCGAAGAGGGCGGTAACCCCGGCGGTCTGGCCGGTGAGGTAACCTTCGGCGCGATAGCCATCTACCATGAGCTGGAGTACGAGTATGTCGGAACCAGCGGCACCACATTCATAGTCACAGGAGGGGATACACTGTCCCTCTACGATGTGGACCTCTCGATGTTCGGAACGAAATGATGGGATACTTTCTAACCTATGAACAGGATCAATGCAGGGGGGTTGAGGTATGAATGCCTATCTGAGAGACCCCAGGTTCTATATCATGATAATCGGTATTATTCTAGTTGTAGCGCTGATATATCTGTATCCCAGGGAAATATCCGCGGACATCAACCAGAGGATCGAGCTGGCAGAGCAGAACCTGGAGATGGAACAGGCCGAGCTGGCTTCGCTCCAGTCAGGGACCGCGTCGGACATG
Source organism: Candidatus Aegiribacteria sp. (assembly GCA_046498225.1). Classification (GTDB taxonomy): domain Bacteria; phylum Fermentibacterota; class Fermentibacteria; order Fermentibacterales; family JCC-6; genus Aegiribacteria. The sequence goes on along the minus strand of JAWOBF010000106.1, from coordinate 18,320 downwards.
GCGGTCACGGAGCAGGAGATCAACCGACTGAACCAGCAGCTGGCCGAACTTGACAGATATCTTCCCAGGACCTACGACCAGGATGAAGTGCTGAGCATGCTGACCGAGAACGCGGAGAACAGCGGCCTGCAGATATACCAGCTTACTCCGCTTCCCCCCAGCGCCCAGGGCGACCAGGTGGTCTATTCCTGGCAGATGCATCTCACCGGGCGTTTTCACAGGCTGGGAGTGTTCTTCGATCAGCTGACACAGCAGATGATGATAACCACCGTATCCGATCTTACAGTGATACAGAAAAAGGCTTCCGACGGAAGCTACGACAATATGGAGGCTAATTTCACAGTATCAGCCTTCGTGCAGCCATAGGGGAGGGAGGATAAGATGATCCGTAAGAGAAGACTTTTCACAGCCCTCCTCACAGCTGCTGTGATGATGCTTTTCACCGGCTGCGGCGGGAACGGGGAGAGTGATTCCGCTTCCGCTGAACATGGAAGGGTTTCGATAACCGTGGTATCCGACCCGGACGTGCACGGCTGGATGGAAATGGCCCTTTCCCAGGCGCCCCCGGTACACGCCGAAGCGGGAGATAAAACCGCATGGCTGCTCTTCCAGGGCGGAAGCATGCTTCGCTTCGACACGGAGCAGGGGAAGTGGAAGTCGTACATCCTGGAGGGTCTTGGCGATCCTGTTGACTTCGATCTCAGCGGTGAGATGCCGGTCATACTCACCTCTGATGAATTCATCGTCTTCAGGGATGAGGACGCTGAAATGGTGGCCGAACCCCTTCCGGAAGGTTTCGATCCCTTGGAACTCGGCGTCAGCGGTGATGAGGCAGTCATCCTCGGTACCGGCGGAAAACTGGCGGTAATGGAGGAGGACGGATTCACCGTCTACTCACCGGAGAGGGACATAGAGCCGGTAGGCGGCCTGTGCAGAATAGGCCCCGACTGGATCTACATGCTGGAAGGCGGCGAGATCGCCCTGTTCGATCCCTCCATAGCGCTGTGGCAATTCGAGGAATCCCCGGAAGGCAATATCATGACCGCCTCCAGCAACATCCTTTTCATCGGCAGGAACGACAGTATCTTCGTCAGGACCTCACCCGGCGAATGGATGCACCATGCCCGGGGCCGTCTTTACGACGGAGGCCTGGTACTCTCAGACAACGGGATATCGTCGGTGATGTCCCCGGGTGAGATGATCGCGGATACGCCGGCGTTCACACCTTCTGATCTGTTTGCAATGAATCGTTTCCAGGAGCCCCTGTGGGCCGTAGACGACATGGGGATGACCGTCTACTCCGATCTTGGAACTGTGGAGACCAGCCTTCCATACTACGAAACGCAGCGTGTATCCTGCTCACTGGCAGGCCAGGGAGCGGGCGGTATGCAGGGCTCCGCCGAGTCCGTAAGCGACATGATCCAGGCCGGCGGAGGAACCTTCAGGATATACGAGTCGGTTTCCATCAGGCCCGATCCCTTCACCGAATTCTCAAGCGAGACCAGGGATTCCAGGAGGAACCTGGAGGAAATATCGGTTGAAGAATTCAGACTGGTGGGAATAACGCTCGATCCGATAGGCGGCGACCAGGCTATGGTGGAAGACGGCCTGGGAGTTCCCTACGTGATGTACGAGGGAACCGAGCTGGCCAACAACTCCCACGTTGCCGAGATCACGAGCAATGAAGTAATTGTAATTCAGGATGTTATAGTTGATTACAGCGCTAGGGGCGGAGGGGAAACCACGATACCTACGATTTACTCTCTGCGCCTACATGAAGAAGGTGGTCTGTGATGCGTCTGTTAACCGTATGTAGTCTGCTGCTGCTGCTGGCACTGCCCGCGGCGGCATACAGGGTTACCGATATTTCCGTTGCTCCGAGCGGGGATATGACCCAGGTTACGATAACCGCTGACGAAGAGATATCGTACGAGCGATTCCTGCTCACCGATCCGATGAGGATAGTCCTGGACATAGGAGACGCGGTGCACGCGCTTCCGGCCATGGATTTCTCGGTGAACAGGGGCGGGGTTCTCTCCATAAGGACAAGCCAGTACAAGGCGCCGCCGGACGGAATAGTCCGCATCATCATAGATGTTAACGGCGAACTGGTTAACTACAGCGCTTCGGTCAGCGGGCAGCAGCTGGTCCTTGATCTGCAGACCGACCCTTCGGGCGTACCATTCTCCCAGTGGTCCTCCTCGTCGGGAAGCGTCCAGACAGCGTCCGTCAGAGGGAACGTGGAGCCCCTGTCCACTCCCGGGACCAGCCTTTCAGGAGCAACCCCCCTGAACTCGGACGCTTCCAGGGGCATCCGGGTGAGCCAGTCGGGCCGGCAGGTGCAGGACGGTTTCCCCGTGGAATGGTCCGGAACCGGCGGCAGACGCATAACCATAGATGTGGTGGAAGCCAGCATACGGACCGTCATGAGGGCCATCTCCGACGTGAGCGGCATGAACATAATACTGCCGGAGGACTACTCCGCCACCGTAACGGCCAGGCTTCAGAACGTGGGCTGGAGGGACGCACTGACGGCTATCCTGAACTCACAGGGTCTCGTGGCAAGCATGCAGGGAAACGTCCTTCGAGTAATGCCCCGGGACGAATTCTACGATGAGATCAGCCAGATGGCCAGCACAAGGGCCGACAGGGAGAATCTGCAGGAGCTTCAGACCGAGATATTCGTAATCAGGTACGCCACGGCCAACAGCGTGCAGAGCGCCATGGGAACCGCTCTGTCCGAGAGGGGACAGATATCCGTGGATGACAGGACGAATTCCCTCATCGTCACCGATATACCGTACAAGCTGGAAGAGGTGGGCAGGATGCTGCCCGTGCTGGACAGCCCCACGGCCCAGGTGATGATAGAGGCGAAACTGGTTGAGATTGACGCCAGCTACGCCAACGAGCTGGGAATCGACTGGTCCCTGGGTAACCTGAACAGGTCCAATCAGCTGACCCACGGCGGAATGTACACCAGCAACACCGCAGTTTCAGATGCCGAGAGGACCGGAACGATATCCTTCGGGACGGTTACGGACATGCTGGACATAGACGCCACCCTCTCCATGCTGGAGTCGGAGAACCACGCCCATATACTGTCCGAGCCCAGGATAGCCATAATCGACAACATGACCGGAACCGTGGTGTCCGGCAAGGAGATACCGTTCACCCTGCAGGACGAGAGCGGGAACACATACATAGAGCTCTACCAGGTAGGCGTTGAACTGACGGTGACGCCTCATATAAACGCCGACAATAACGTTACCCTGGAGCTTCAGCCGGAGGTCAGCGATCTTTCCGGCGACGCCACCGCGGCGCAGCAGCCCATCATCCTCACCCAGAGGGCGAACACCACCCTGATGATAGATGACGGCGCCACCGCGGTGATAGGCGGTATCATGAGAAGCAAGCGCACCACCGTGAGGAACTCCATCCCCATTCTGGGACGGATACCTCTGCTGGGCAACTTCCTGTTCTCCTACAACTCCGAGAGGGAGGAGAGCACGGAGCTGGTCATATTCGTGACACCGCACATCATCAGGCCTTACTGATACCGGGCCGGATTGATAAGACTCGGGCGGGGAATGTGGAAAGGCCACATTCTCCGCCCTTCATCCAACCTCTGCAGGCCCACCTCATCGCTGGTGAGGGGGGCCTTTCTTGACATAGCCGGAAGGGAGCTGGTCAGCTCGGCCCTGGTATGGGACCTCTGCTCGGGAACCGGAGCGGTGGGCCTGGAGGCGCTCAGCTGGGGAGCGGAACACTGCGTCTTCGTGGACAGGAATCCCGAGTGTACGGCGCTGGTAAGGAGGTTCCTCAGGGAGCGCGGCGCCAGGGACCGCGGAACGGTTATCACGGGGAACGTCAGGAAGTATATTACAACCGCGGACGGAAGAAATCCGGGCCTCATATTCATCGATCCTCCCTACGGGATGGAAAAGCTGTACAGGTGGATCGACGGCCGGGACTGGAAAAACATACTCGACCGGAATGGAGCGGTCTTCGTGGAAAGCGGGACCGAGCCGGTGCAGGAACCGGGCTGGGAGGTCCGGAAGTACGGTGACAGTTATCTGAAATACATGTTCATGGATGGACAGGCATGAGAATCGTATACCCGGGAACATTCGATCCGGTGACCTGCGGGCACATGGATATAATAAAGAGGGCCGGGACCATATTCGGCGACATCGAGATAGCGGTAGTGGAAAGGTCGTCGAAGGCCCTCTGCTTCTCCGTGGAGGAGAGGGTCAGGCTGATGAGGAGCTCCCTGGAGGAGGCGGGTCTTTCGGGTACCGTGGTCACATCCTTCGACAGCCTTCTGGTGGAGTACATGACGGAAAGGGGTTACACCACCTTCATACGAGGACTGCGGGCGAACTCGGATTTCGAGTACGAGTTCCAGATGCAGCTGATGAACAGAAGACTGGCACCCGAGATTACCGGACTGTATCTTATGCCTTCCGAGGACAACATGTATCTCTCCTCTACACTGGTGAAGGAGATTGCCGGATACGGGGGAGACCTTTCCACGCTGGTGACCGAATGTGTTCGAAAGGCACTGGAAGAGCATTTTGGAAAAGACGGTAGATAGACAATGGAATACTCCAGGACAATAGGATCGCTTTCTCCCTCGGCTACCCTTCAGCTCAGCGCCAAGGCAAAGGCGATGATCCAGTCGGGAAGGGATGTCGTCTCCCTCTCCGCCGGACAGCCGGACTTTCCCACGCCGGCGCCCATAGCAGAAGCCGGAATAGAGGCCGTGAGGGACGGCAAAACCGGATACACGGCCAGCTCCGGGATCCCCGAACTCAGAAGGGCCGTGGCGGAGAGCTATTCCGCCAGAAGAGGGCTGGAATGGAAACCGGAGAACGTTGTCGTAAGCTGCGGTGCCAAGCACAGCCTGTCTAATCTCATGGCGTCGGCGCTGAACCCGGGGGACGCTGTTCTTCTGCCCCGTCCTTACTGGGTAAGTTACCCGGAGATGGTGAAGGCCTTCGGCGGTGTGCCCCTGTTTCCCGAGGGCGGGTTGTCCGCTGAAGACATAAGGAACGCCGCAAGCCGCGGCGCGGTCGGTGTTCTTCTCAACTATCCCTCCAATCCCACCGGTCTGGTACCCTCCCCTGAGGAGGTCCGGGATATGGCGGAGGCCATCTCGGAAACCGGACTCTGGGTCATAACCGACGATATCTACGAGGATCTTGTCTACATAGATTCCGGTCTTCCTCACGTACTGGACTTCAGGCCGGACCTCCAGGACAGGACCGCGGTGGTCTCCGGAGTGTCCAAGACCTACTCCATGACCGGCTGGCGCATAGGATACTGTCTGTGCAGCGCGGAGTGGGCGAGACTTTCCGGCCTTCACCAGGCTCATTCCACCTCCAATCCCTGCTCCATATCTCAGTGGGCGGCACTGGCGGCGGTGACGGGCAGGGCGGAGAAGCAGCGGAAAAGCATGCACGCCGCGTTCAGGCGCAGGCGCGACCTGATATGTTCTTTACTTTCCCGGGAAGAATACTTACAATTTGATAAACCGGACGGAGCGTTCTACGTATTCGCCAGGCTGAAGGTTCCGGAGAGGCTTGACAGCGCGGCCTTTTGCAGTGACCTTCTGGAGAAGGAAGAGGTGGCGCTGATACCGGGTTCCGCATTCGGGGCGGAGGGTTTTGTCAGAATTTCCTTCGCCGCGTCGGAGGATGACATTCGGGAGGGTGTGAAGAGACTTGGCAGATTCCTGCACAGGAGGTACGATACATGATTGTTAGCTGTCCTAAATGCCACTCCAAATACAACATTCCCGAGAAGAAGATAGGTGACTCCCCGAAGAGGTTCCGCTGCAGGAAATGCTCGGAGATATTCGTCATCAATCCTCCCGCGGAAAAGGGAACCGAACCGGGCGGGAAGTCACCCCTGAAGGACAGCAGGGAGGAAAGAGCGGCAAGGTTCGCCAGGGTACTCGCCAGCGACATGCTGGTATACAACAAAGAGCTGATAGAGGAGGCCAGGAGGAACGGCAATATCGCCGAGGTCATGAGCCAGGAGATACAGAAATCCTGGGAATTGTGGAAGAGCCGTTTTCCGGAAGCCTACGCTGAGAAACCGGAGATATTCAGTGACGCCCTCAACCAGTTCCTGGCGGATGGAGAGCGTGTTTTTCGAAGCCAGGATTTCTCCTAGGAGCTTTCCTCACCCCATATCCTGCTTCTCACTATCCTGAAAACGATATGACAGAGTATCAGATGAACGTCCTCGATCTGCTGCATGTCCTCGCAGGGAACGATTATGGACCTGTCGGCAACCTCCGCCGCCCTGCCGCCGCTGAAACCGGAAAGAAGTACTGATGTGGCGCCAGCCTCACCGGCCACCCTGAAGGCGTTTATAACGTTGGGGCTCATACCGCTTCCGGACAGGCCTATCACTACGTCATCCTTCTCCACCAGATTCCTCAGCTGTTCGCCGAAGGTGTTGGTGTAATCGGTATCGTTGGCCCAGGCGGTTATCATGGGTACGTTTTCCGCAAGGCTGATGGCCTTGAGCCTCGGCCTGCCTTCCATGGCGGTTCCCTTGGCCAGGTCGCAGACGAAATGGCTGGAGGTGGCGGACCCGCCACCGTTGCCGAAGATGAAAATCCTCTTGCCCCTCCCGTAGGCTTCCAGGATTATCCTGGCCAGAGCCTCTATGTTCCTGGACGGGATTTTCAGGACCAGGGAGCTGACCTGATCCAGGTAATCGCCGATCTCCTTCAGCATGATCTCTCCATTCAGAAGATATTTATGTACTTGTCATCGGCCTGCGTACCGTCCGGCACCACCGACCCGGGCATCACCAGGGTGTTCTTCAGCCTGCAGTTCCGGCCAACCGACGCCTCTGAAAGTACAACACAGTTCTCAAGGACGCAACCTTCTCCCACGGAAGAACCCTTCCCGGCCCAGAACGTGCCCGACAGGGTGACTTCCCGCAGGGACTCTCGAGTTTCTATCAGTTTTCCGTTCCTGATGCGCGAGCTTCCCCCGTAGGGCCTGAATCTGCCGGAAAGAATATCGTGGCAGGCGAGGAGGTAATCCTTCGGGGTTCCTATGTCCCTTATGTAGCCTCCCACGGTGTCCGCCGCCAGTACAGCGCCCCGTTTCAGCATGGATGGGAACAGGTCTTTTCCGAAATCGCAGAATTCCCCCTCCCGAAGAGCGCTCACGGCGGACCTGCGGCAAACGTATATTCCGGAATTGGCCAGGTTGGATTCCGCCACCTCATCTGGGGGTTTCTCCCTGAAACTTGTTACCCTTCCGTCGGGGCGGGTCAGTACGATGCCCTTGGAGGATGGGTCGCCGGTGGGGGAGAGGGAGATGGTGACCTCCGCTTCGGTCTTCCGGTGGAGGTCCAGCAGCGGGGCCACCGGCTGCCGGGTGAGGTTGTCGCCGTAGACCACCAGGAACTGTTCTCCCAGGTGCGGAAGGGCCCGGCGCACTGCTCCCGCTGTTCCCAGCGGCTCCTCCTCCATCTGGAAGACGGTCTTCAGCGGAAGGGGGGTGCCATCCAGCCAGTCCTTCAGCATCTCGCCCTTCCAGGAGCCGTTTATCACAGCCTTCCGGACTCCCTGAGAGGCCAGATGATGAAGAATGTCGTTAAGGAGTGTGCAGCCGGCAAGAGTCACCAGGGGTTTGGGCATGCGTTCGGTGACAGGCTTCAGCCTTGTCCCGTAGCCGGCGCACAGGACCATGGCGTTCATTGCCCGGTTCCCCCGGCCGGTCTGGCGTAGCGGATGATGCCGCTTCCGAGGTGAAGCAGTTTCGCCACGGAATAGAGCAGTCTCTGAAGGCCGAGACGGAAGTAGATGAAGCGGAAGAAAGTGGAAAGCGGATTTCCGGTCCGTATCACAGGCGGGCTGACTCTCCTCCTTACGGCACCGTAATTACCCGACTGCCTCGCGATTATCTCGTACCCGCCCTTTCTGAGAACCCCCTCCAGGGTCTTCGGCTGGAAAAAATAGAGGTGAGCGGGAACCGAATCCGGTTCTATGGTCCCGGGCTCCATTCCACGGAGCAGAGCTTCCATGACCTCCTCCCAGTGGTACAGTTCCCAGGGACACTGCACCACCAGTACGCCTTCCGGGGCAAGGAGCCGGGCGATCCGGTCAAGTGTGTCGTAAGGCCTGTGAAGGTGCTCGAGCACGTCCAGCAGCAGGACGGCGTCGAAGGAGCCTTCCTTCAGGTCGGCCGTCTCCACGCTGCCCGTCCGGACATCCAGACCCAGCCGGTCCCTGGCGTAGGACGATGACAGCGGGCTTATCTCCACACCTGTGACGTCCCATCCCCTGTCCCTGAGATAATCCAGCAGAAAACCGTAGGCGCATCCAACCTCCAGCAGCCTTCGGCCCTTTGCGTGCTTCTCCAGGTCACGGTGGCGTCTCCGGAAGATTTTCATGAACACATGGTGGTACTTCTCGAAGGTTTCCATGTAGCCCCGGTAGCCAACGTCGCCGTCTTCGTAGTACGCCCGGCCGTACACCTGCCTGACAGCCTGTTCCGAGGGCCTTTCTCGAAGGTAGACCAGGCCGCATTCAGCGCATTTCACCACAGGCCATCCGTCCTGAACGCTGAGAAGACGGCTGGAGGAGGACCCGCAGAGAATGCAGTCTGTCTTCTCCCTGGGCAGGCGGCTCCAGTCCATTATCCTCCCTTGACGTGTCAACCCCCCGGGAACCGATTGCAGGTTCTGTTGTTTGGGGTAATAGAAGGTTGAACACCAACCATTCGCGGCTTCCGGGGTTGACAATTGTCAACCCCTTGACAGATTAGGTACCTACGCATGATCAATAATGATCAGGAACTCCCGCGACGAACCTGGATTATAACATGAACGGATGCTCCACGCACATTGAAAGGTGGTAATATTGGCAACAAAACGTACTGAAGGTCGTTCCCTTGAACTTTACCTCAGAGAGATAGGAAGCAAGGAGACACTCTCCTCGGAAGAGGAGGCGGCCCTGGCAAGGCGTATCAGGGCTGGTGAACAGGAAGCGCTCAACGAGCTCACAGAGGCGAACCTAAGGTTCGTGGTGAGCATCGCCAAGCAGTACGCCAACCAGGGTGTGGCCCTGGAGGACCTCATAAACGAGGGAAACGTGGGTCTCATCCGTGCAGCCAAGGGTTTTGACGAGAGCAAGGGCTGCCGCTTCATAACCTACGCCGTATGGTGGATAAGGCAGGCCATTCTTCAGGCCCTGGCCGAGCAGTCCAGGATAGTCCGGCTTCCGCTGAACAGGGTGGGTGAACTGTACAAGATGGGCCGGGCTGCCAGAGAGCTGGGTCATTCCCTCGGCAGGAACCCGTCAACCAACGAGATAGCCGATGAGCTGGATGTCTCCCGCGGAGACGTGGAGGGGATGATGTCCATACACAGCACGCATCTTTCGCTGGACAGCCCTGTGTACGAGGGCAGCGACAAGACTTTCCAGGAGATGATATCCGATGACGAGGACGTTCCGCCGGATGAGGCGGTGGTCCAGACCGCCATGAAGAGAAGCGTGGCGGGGATGCTGGACATACTCGACCAGCGGGAGAGGACCATTATCCAGCTGTTCTTCGGCATCAATACGGACAGGAGACATACTCTGGCCGAGATAGGAAGGACCATGGGCATAAGCAGGGAGAGGGTCCGGCAGCTCAAGAACCGGGCGATATCCAAGCTGAACGACAAATCCGACAGCAAAAACCTGCTGCTCTACCTGAAATAGGATCTTACCCATGCCCATAGGGACCATTCACTGGATACCCCTGGGATCCAGCAGGAAAGGAAAGCGGTTCCTGCTGACCTCCGCCAGGCTGAGGCTGATCATCCTGGCGGCAGCCGTCCTGGTCACCGGTATAGCCGCACTGTTCTTCCACCTGGGGAACCTGAACGCCGGGAACATGATGACCGGCAGAAGGACCGACGAGATCAATATCGTCAAGGGGGAACTCTACCAGCTCTCTGGGCGGGTATCCGAACTGAGGCGCAGACTGGAGGAGATATCCACGCGTGAGCAGCAGCTCCTGGTGGCCGGGGCCGGCCTCAACATGGATTTCACCAGCCTGATACCCTCGGAATCCAGATCAGAAGAGCCTCCCGGCGATGACATGTTCAGGTACATAGAGGACCTGGAGATGGAGCTGATGCTGATGGAAAGACTGGCCCAGGCGGAGCTGATGGCGTACGACTCCCTTGCGTCCTTCTTCCTGGAGAAGGAGAACCAGCTGGCCCGTATACCCTCGATCTGGCCTGTGGACGGTATCTTCGTCAGCAGCTTCGGACCGAGGATAGACCCGTTCACCGGAGCGGTCAGGATACACAAGGGCATCGACCTGGCCTGCGTGAAGGGCACTCCCATATACGCCCCCGCCGACGGCGAGATAGGCTTCGTGGGCTGGACAGGAGGATGGGGGCTGAACATCGTGGTCAGGCACACCGACAGGATATCCACCCGTTACGCCCACTGTTCCGCGGCCTGCACCGTGGTGGGTCAGGAGGTCAAGAGGGGGGACCTGATAGCCAGGGTGGGGTCCACCGGAAGGTCGGTGGCGCCGCACCTTCATTACGAGGTACTCATAGACGGGGTTCAGGTGGACCCGGAGGACTATATCATAAGGGAGGGATCGGATTCGGCGGTTTTCTGACGGCGGCTGGAAATGGTTCATCTTTCCCCTGATACTTGCAGCCGCGTTAATGCTGTTCGGCCTGACCACCGGCCTGGACTATCCCTTCAGGGGGGACGAGAGCCATTTCATCGAAACCATCGGATATTTCGGGCAGGATTTCGGATTATCCGTCTGGCAGGATTACCCCGAGGTAACGGGTCCGCTTTTCTATTTCCTCTATGCCGCCTGGGGAAAGCTTGCCGGATTCCATCCCGACGCTCTTCGAACCCTGAGCATCATCATTTCCTTCATCACCGTTCTGCTCGTCTACCGGCTGTACAGGTCCGTCCTCGGTGATATCAGGTACGTCCTGGCGGGAATTGCGGTTCTGCTGCTGAATCCATACCTGGTCGGACTCAGCATTCACGTATTCACAGATATCCCGGCTCTTATGTTCCTGGTAATGGCCGTTATAGCCATTCGCAGGCATGAACCGCTCCTCCTTTTCATTTCCACGGCCTGCGCGCTTCTGATCCGCCAGTATTCCGTGTTCCTGGTAATAGCCGCCGCGGCATGGCTGGTCCTTCCCATGCAATGGAGAGAAGACGGCTCCCGGAGAGAATTGGCGGCGCTGCTGGCCGGCTGCATACCGCTTCTGCTGATGATGCTTCTGTGGAGAGGGCCTTCGCCTCCCTCGGGTCTGGCCATTTGGGTGCTGGATGAGGGCGTCGTGTACAGTTTCCGGTACATCCCGATCTACGTCACGTTCATGGCCCTCTATTCATTGCCCCTTGTCATTGCCGCCTGGAGGACCGTCTTCAGGAAGACCGCCGTCATGGCGGCCCTCCCGCTCTCCCTGTCAATCTTTTTCTTTCCCCTGCGCGCGTCCGAGGTAACCATCCGGCAGACCGGGATAGAGACGGTTGGACTCGCCCACGGGGCCGTCCAGCGAGTTCTCGGGACCGGTATCCCCGGTCAGCTGCTTCTGTGGCTTTTCTGCTTCCTCGGCTTCGCGGTTCTCGCCGGGCTTCTCAGGGCCGATACAGGAGTATCTTCGAAGAATGATGGATTCGGCCTCCTGCTGACGATGGCTACGGTTTCATTTCTTCTTGTCATGCCTTTCTCCTACCAGGTCTGGGAGAAGTACCTGCTGATGACGGCGCCCTTCATTTCTCTGCGGCTGCTCATGTGCGTGAAATCGGACAGCCTTTCATCCCGGTGTTCATGATATCGTTGCATTCCGCTTTACCGGGTCTGCGGGGCTGAAACATGCAAGCGCAGTCCGGCGGTCTGAAGGCAGAAGAAGGCGTCTGGGAGAGGTACGCGCCGCTGTTCTGCTTCGAGGAGAGGGAGGTATTCACTCCCGACATCCCGGAGCTGGAATTCTACAGGAACATCAGGCGGCGGTTTTCCGGCAGCTGCGTGGAACTGGGAGCGGGTGACGGAAGGCTTACGCGCCATCTGGCGGAGGGAGACCTCACGGTGGCCCTGGAACCTTCGGCCGCTATGCTTGCCGCATGGCGGGGAGGGGACGCTTTCCGGGTAAGGGGCGTCGCGCAGCGGATACCTCTGAGAAGAGGGTCCATGGAGCTGGTGCTGTTCCCCTACAACGGCATACACTGCATACTGAGAAGGTCCGAAAGAAGAAGGGCGCTGAAAGAGGCGGCGGAACTGCTGGCCCCCCGCGGTGTTTTTCTCGCCGAAGCCTGTCCGCAGTTCCTGGACAGGGAGGACGAGGAACTGGCGGAGAGGTACGGCTGGACCGGCGGGGGGAAGAGCCTGAGGCTGGTGGAATCCGTCAGCCACGACGGCAGGAATTGCCGAATAGTTTTCGATATGGTATACACCGGAAGCGTGGTCCCGGAAGGAAGAACGGAGGTAAGGCTGGAGCTGGCCCTTATCTCCGCCGGCGAGCTGCTTTCGGATATCAGAAGTTCAGGAATGAGAGTACTCAGCGTCTGGGGGGATTACGATCTCTCCCCGTGGGACGGCGATTCCTCGCCCAGGCTGCTGGTAATGGCTGGGAGGCTTTCTTCATGATATTTTCCATCTGCGCCATGTTCATAGTCATGCTCGCTCCGGGCATTTCGGATATCAGGGAGCCGGCGGTATCGCCCGAAGGCTCCACGATTGCGTTCTGCTTTCGGGGAGACCTGTGGGAGGCGCCCCTCACCGGAGGCACCATGAGGTGCCTGGTTCCCGGGGAGAGTACCGAGACCTCCCCCTGCTACTCCCCCGACGGAGCCTACCTGGCGTACACCAGCGACAGGACCGGCGGCGGGGACGTGTACGTGATGGATGCTTCCGGTGGGCTCTCCACCCGCCTGACCTTCCACTCGGGCCACGACCGCGTCCTCTGCTGGAACCCATCCTCGGACAGCGTCTATTTCCAGTCATCCAGGGAGGGGGGAGATTCCTGGGTCTACTCGGTCCCCCTGTCAGGCGGCACACCGAGGCCGCTGGCAAGGGTCACGGCGGAGAACCTCTGTCTGATACCGGAAGGCATGGCAATAGAGAGGGGCTTCACCAGCTGGTGGCGCAAGCACTACGCCGGCTCCGCCGCCAGGAGGATATGGACGGGCAGCGGTACCGACTGGGAGCTTCTGGACGACTCCGACCTGGACACCCGGTGGCCGATGTACTCCCCCGCCACCGGCGAGATGCTCTTCGTCAGGGAGGACCCTTCAGGCCATTGTGCCCTTTGGAGCGCTGAACCCGGCTCGGAACCGGTCCAGAGAACCTTCATGACGGACGGGGACATCACATTTCCTCGGATCAGCTCCGACGGGACGGTGGCGGTTTTCGAGTTCGACGGCGGTCTTCGAGGAATCGAACTGCCGGAATACCGTACTTTCCCCATTCCGCTGGAGCCCGGGGCCGACCTCCCCTTCCGGCTGGAGTACGGCGAATCCGTGGGATTCTCCACCGACTGCTTTCACCTGGACTCCTCCCTCACGCAGATAGCCCTGGTGGGGACCGGAGACATTTTCGCCGGAAGTATGGACGATGGCTCCATAGAGGACCTGGTTGAGGTCTATTCCGGCCCCTGGAGGGCCAGGGACCCGGTATGGAGCCCCGACGGAAGGAGCCTCCTGTTCACCCTGGAGCACGACGGCCTCGTTCAGCTGGCGGTGAGCAGGACCGCCCCGGACGATTCTCTGCTCTCCCAGAGCATCTTTCCAGGTTTCGAGATACTGGACGCGGCCTCCGACGTCGCCGCAAGCCCCCTGTGGTCGCCGGACGGGAGCAGGATATCCTACCTCGACCGCGACAGCAGGCTGCATGTCCTCGATCCGGCTTCCGGGCGGGATCTCACCGTGTGCGACACTCCCAGAATAATTCACCATTCCTGGTCTCCCGACGGCCGCTGGCTTGCCTTCAGCGTTCCGGTACTGGCCCACAGGGAGGATATCTTCGTGGTTCCCGCAGGCGGCGGTGAGCCCCGGAACGTCTCCAGGCATCCCAACGACGACTTCCAGCCCTTCTGGCCCTCCGACGGCCGAAGGCTTCTCTACGCCAGCCGAACCGACGACGGGGACTATTCCATCAGGCAGGTCTGGTTCTCCCGGAAAACCTGGGACCTGGAGAACGATGAGCGGGAGGAGCTGCTGGATTCCCCGGTCTCCCGGGTGGAGATAGAGTGGGACGGACTTCAGCGAAGGACGGAGACCCTCAGCACGGTGGAGGGGTACTACGACTTCTACGGCGCGTCTCCCGACGGGAAGCTCATCGCCTTTCCCGGACACGACGAGAAGGGAAGGATGGACCTCTGGACCGTGGACTGGAGGGGGGAATCACTCACAAGGCTGACCAGTTCCGGCGAATCCCCCCGCGATATCTTCCTGACCAACGAGGGGGACATCTACTTCATATCTGTGAGCGGGTCGGTGAGGAAGGCATCGGCATCTTCCGGCGTCAGCGGCTCACTGGGCTGGCAGATGCCGGTATGGAGATCCATTCCCGAGATACAGGCACAGAAGTTCGACGAGGCCTGGAGGCTTCTGCGGGATAACTTCTACGACCCGGGGATGCACCGGGTCAACTGGGACTCGGTCAGGACTCTTTACCGGGACAGGGCGGTGGCCAGCGTCATCAACGAGGATTTCAACGACGTGGTAAGAAGGATGCTGGGAGAGCTTTCAGCTTCGCATCTGGGAATATACGGTCCCTGGAGCTACAACACCTCTCCCTCCTCCGGCGAGACGGGAATAATACCCGACCACGGCTGGGGTGGTCCCGGATTTCGAGTGGACAGCGTCATTCCCTATTCCCCGGCGGACCTGGAGGGTTCACGCCTTATTCCGGGGGACCTGCTGGTCTCGGTTCACGGAATGGCCGTGGGCCCTGAGGACAACCTCTACAGGGCTCTGCTCCAGCGGAGCGGAAGGGAAACAAGGCTTACCGTGGAACGGGGCGGGGAGACGCTGGAGATAGACCTGGAGCCGGTTTCCTCGTGGGAGACGGACCGGCTTCTCTACGATGAATGGGTACAGACCCGCAGGAGAACTGTGGAAAGGCTGACGGACGACAGGGTCGGCTACCTGCACATCGAGTCGATGAGCAACCGGAACGTGGAGCAGTTCCTGGTGGACCTCTTCGCCGAGGGCATGGACCGGGAGGGCATGATAATCGATGTGAGGGACAACGGGGGAGGCAGCACCCATGATGACATCATACGACACCTGGCCCGGCCCATCTACCTTTTTTCCACCGACCGCCACGGTAACACCACCTACGAACCGCTGGGCGTGTGGCAGAAACCCATGGTGCTGCTCATAAACGAGAGGTGCTATTCCGACGCCGAGATATTCCCCGCCGGATGGAAGCAGCTCGAGCTGGGACCGGTAGTGGGTCAGACCACCTTCGGAGCCGTCATAGGCACCTCGGACGTTTCACTGGTGGACGAAACCAGGTTCAGGGTTCCCTCCACGGGATGGTTCACCCTCGCCGGCCGGAACCTGGAGAACACCGGCGTCGCGCCGGACATATTCGTTCCCGAACTGCCGGCGGACGCCGGGCAGGGGCTGGACAGGCAGCTGGAGACCGCCGTCGCTGTGATAAGAGGCCTTCTGTGACCGCGGGGTTTTCCCAGGCAATCCGGTCGTGTATCTTCCCCCGACCGTCAGAAGCTGTTACTGACTAGAACAAAGAAGGGAGCATTTCGATGAAAAGGACTGTTGTTACAATGCCGGGAGACGGTATTGGAGGCACAGTGCTTGAAGAGGCCCTGAGAGTCCTGGAGGCCGCCGGTTTTCAGGCTGACTACATCCATGCCGACATAGGCTGGGAGTACTGGAAGAAGGAGGGCAATCCACTTCCCGACAGGACACTGGAACTCCTGGAAGAACACAGGATAGCCCTCTTCGGCGCCATCACCTCCAAGCCCAAGGACAAGGCTCTGGAGGAGCTGGACCCCTCCCTCAGGGACAGGGGACTCATCTATTACAGCCCCATAGTCGCCATGAGGCAGCACTTCAGCCTGGACATCTGCATGCGGCCCTGCAAGGCTTTCAGGGGCAATCCCCTCAACTTCATAAGAAGGGGACCCGGGGACACTATCGAGGAACCCCCGGTGGACGTGGTGATATTCAGGCAGAACACGGAGGGCCTGTACGGCGGCGTGGAATGGACGGACCCCCCGGACAACGTCTACGATGCCCTGATGAGCCATCCAAAGTTCAGGAAGAACTTCGCAGATGCCCCGAGGGAGGACCTGGCGGTATCCACCAGGATATTCACCAGGAACGCCTGCAGGAGAATACTCACCGCCGCCTTCGAACATGCAAAGAACTTCGGCTACAAGAGCGTCACCATATGCGAGAAGCCCAACGTCATCCGTGAGACCAGCGGAATGATGAGGGAGGAGGGCAGGAAGATCTCCCGGGAGTATCCCGAGGTGGACCTGTGGGAGACCAATATCGACGCCCAGATGATGTGGCTCACCAAGAACCCGGAGGATTACGGCGTCCTGGTATCCGGCAACATGTTCGGGGACATAGTCTCCGACGGTTTCGCCGGCCTGGTGGGAGGGCTAGGGTTCGCGTGCAGCGCCAACATAGGCGAGGAAGTCGCGGTTTTCGAACCCACCCACGGCTCCGCCCCCAAGTACGCCGAATACAAGGTCCCCATCGTGAACCCCATGGCCATGATACTCTCGTCCTGCATGATGCTGGACCACCTGGGCGAGACGGACAAGGCCGAGAGGATACGGAAGGCCATCGCCGATGTGATAGCCGAGGGCGAAGTACGAAGCTACGACATGCTCAAGCTGAAGGGCTCGCCCGACGTCCTCGACCGGGGCGCATCCAGCACCACCGAGATAACCGACGCCATAATCAGGGCCATGGGCTAAGGCCCGTTACCCTTTCCGTCCCGGCCCGCCTCTGCGCGGCCGGGACGGGAACCCGGAAGACCGCCGGGTGCTATAGCGGCTGAACGCTTCAGGATTGACCCGCAGGAAAGGACGACCCCGTGAAATTATTACTCTCCCTGGCCCTGTTCTCGCTGTTCGGCATGTTGGCGGCGGATGCCCCGGATGAAGCCTTCGAGGAGCTCATCGACGCTTTCTACAGAGGCGATGCCGCTGTAGTGGAATCGCATCTGTCATCAGGAGCGCTGGAGATGATAGACATGATGCTGATGATGGTAAAGATACAGCCCGACCAGTCTGCGTCGGAGATATCCCGGGAGCTTCAGATAGCCCTCACCGGCCAGGAGCTGATGAACTGGACCGCAACGGAATTCATAGAAGCCTTCATAAACTCCCCCGGTATGAAGGACGGCTTGCCTCCCAGAGCGGCGGTCCGGGTCTCCGGCTGCGATACGGAAGGCGACACCGGAACCGTCTACCTTACGGTGTTGGATTACCCCGAGGCGATGGAGATAGCCATGGTCCGCGAGGACGGGTGCTGGAAGCTGGGCGAGGCTTTGATTGACTCCGAACTTTAGTAATAAGGGAAACGGGAAGGTAGAGATGAAAGACAGGATAGAGGAGCTTTTCAAGGAACAGCTGAAGAAGATAGGCGACGATGAACTGAGGGAAAAGACCGTTGAGATATGGGCCGCCGCCGCCGAAGAGGGCGGATGGGAACCGGACGACCTGAAGAAGATTCCCTTTACCCTTCTCACCGACACTCACGGCATCGATCTCGTACAGCACACCATCGCGGTGACGGAGGGGGCCCTGGGCCTGGCGGAGGCCATAAGTTCCAACTGCAGCCCGCCATACGAGATAGACTATGACATGCTGGTGACGGGAGGCCTTCTACACGACGTGGGCAAGCTTCTGGAGATAGAACGGACCGATGAAGGTTACGTGAAGAGCCTGCACGGCAAGCACGCCAGGCATCCCATCTCGGGAGCCATACTGGCGGCCAGGTTCGGCATGCCCATGCCCATCATCAACATGATAGGCTGTCATGCGAAGGAGGGGGAGGGCAGGCCCCAGAGGGTGGAGACGGTGCTCATCCATCAGGCCGACTTCGCCACCTTCAATCCCATGGTGATGCTCCAGAAGGGAATTCTCATAACCTGAAACCATCCCCCGAGCCGGATTGTCAACTTGATGATGATACACCAAGTTTATATGTAATGATTTGAATAACAAATCATCATAGTTCCGAGGTAACAATTCTGAATTCTGGAGGGAGTCTGATGTTAACGTGTATCATCAGCGCGTTGATTCTGTCCGTAATACCCGATCTTACA
>JAWOBF010000050.1:0-13893 GCA_046498225.1 Candidatus Aegiribacteria sp. | reverse complement strand
TCCGGCCGGAAGCTGGGCAGCATGGAAATCAGGCCGGGGCCGGCCGCCATCGTTACCGGGCTGGAACTGGAAGACGGAGTTGAGGCTCACCGGTTGCTTCAGGCAATGGAACACCACCTGAAAATCCTCGGGTGCAGGGCGGTCAGGCTTCCGGCGTGGAACGGGGAGGAGCTGGTCCTGGAGATATCGGGTTACAGGAAGACCCCCGCCGGATGGAACAAACTGCTGTAAAGCCGGGACCTGCCGCCCCTGTTACAGGTCCGACCAGTTCCCGGTGTACTGGCTGACAGTGAGTGAGGATACGATGGAAAGCTCGTCGGCGAAGTGCTTCAGCTCTTCGGGTTTCCCGCTGTAGGCCACCGGCAGCTTCTCGCCTTCCTGAGTACGCAGGAACAGCACGGCTGGACCCTTCCTGCTCCCGGAATGGCCGTACTTGTTTTCCCCGGGAGTATAAAAACCTATCTCCCTGATGGAAGAGACGGGCACCGTGCGCTTCGCGTTCCCCGGCTTTCTGTATATGACCGTTCCCTTCATCTGGTCCACCACTATTCCCGAGCCGTGTCCCTTCCTTCTGAGAACGGCGGCCAACACCAGGGTGAGGATGAAGAAGGCTCCCATTATCAGGAACGGCATCCCTGGAAACATCCCGGTCCCCTCTTTGCTATTGCTGATGTAGATACCCGCGATTATCAGCATCGGGAGAAGCGGCAGGAGTATTCGTGCAAACGGCGAGCCGCCGATCATTCCGGGAACACCGCTCGAGATATACTTTCCGTCTTCCTGTCTGAAATACTCCAACCGAACCCCTCCCGCCGATTCCGTCTCCGGAACTTTTTCATTCATTTCTCGCTTGTTGGACAGGAACGTATTATATCCATGCACGGTTGAGCGGGTCCAGTACGGGCGGAGGAATAGCCCGCCGGGTGCGGCCGTTATATTTGATCGGCTCACGCAGTCACCCGGAGGAACAATGAAGTACCATCGCGCAGCCGCTGTCATCGTCGCGACCCTGGCGGTGGTCCTGCTTTCCTGCAGCGAACCATCGGGACCGCTGGGAGTGACGGACCCGACCCCGTCGATCCTTGAAGTGACGCTTCAGGGGGGCGGCGACGGTACGGCTGGGGGCAGGGAGATGTCCATCGCCGCCCTGATCCCGGTTTCCCGAGGCGGGGAGAGCTACCAGGCCAGCGCCTCATGGACCCAGTGCCCGGACGATGATTTTCGCCGGTATGTACTCTACCGCTCCGGGTCCCCGAGTATTTCCTCCGACCCCGCAAGCGCCGATACCTGTGCGGTGTTCTCCAGCGTATCCGTCACTTCCTGGACCGATACCACCATCAGCGAAGGCGATACCTGGTACTACGCCCTTCGAACGGTGAACGACAACGGCCAGGACGCCTGGAGCAACGAGAAGGCCATCCACGTGCCCCCGGCAGCTCCACCCACACCCTCCGAACTTCAGGGTTCCTACACCGGAAGCGGTACAGAGGGGCAGATATCACTGAATTGGACCCAGTGCCCGGACGATGATTTCCACAGCTACAGGCTTCACCGCTCCCAGAGTCCCGGTATCCAGTCCGACCCGGCATCGGCGGACCTCATGTGCGAGAATACCGGCGTGAGCGAAGTGACCTGGGAGGACAACGGGGTCCAGGGTCTTACCACCTACTACTACGCGGTGGAGACGGTGGACGATACCGAACTGTCCTCCTGGAGCAACGAGGTGTCCGTCACCACACCCGACCTCACTCCCAGGCTCACGGTGTTCTTCATCGACCCCTCGCACAGCAGCTACTACTCCGGCGATGTCATGCTCCTGAAGACCCCCGGGAACAGTTTCTACCTCATAGACGGTGGCGACAGGGCCGGAAGCTGGAGCTGCGGGGTGGAAAAGGTGCTTCCCCTGCTGGACAGCCTGGGAGCCGACAGCCTGGACGGCATAGTGGCGACCCATCCACACGCCGACCACATAGGGGGCCTGATCGGCGTCCTGGAGAACATTCCCGTGGCCGTGGTCTGGGATTCCGGGTACGAGCACTCCTCACTTACCTATGAGGATTATCTGGAGGCCGTATACCTGAACGGCTCCGATTTCATAATTCCAAGGCGGGGAGATATCCTGGACTGGGACGATGAACTCCTGGTGGAATGCCTTCACCCGGTGGACCCCCTGGGCTCCGACATCAATAACTCCTCGATCGTACTGAGGATAACCTTCGAGAACGTGACCTTCCTGTTTACCGGGGACCTGCAGAGTGAAGGCGAACTGGATATCATAGGAGCTGTCGGTGATGTTACGGCGGATGTTCTTAAAGTCGGCCATCACGGCTCGTACACTTCGACTTCCATCGAATGGCTTTCGGCCGTGGACCCCTCCTATGCCGCCATCGAGGTTGGATACGGCAATCCCTACGGCCATCCCCACGACGAGGTACTGCAGAGGCTCGACAGCTGGGGGGCGGCGGTATACCGGACGGACCAGGACGGTACTTTCATCATCAGCACCGACGGCACCGGTATCGAGGTTTATCCCTGAGGTTCTCCACCCCGGGTAAAATTATAAATCTGCGTTGACTTAAGCCTCATATTGATTAATCTTAGAGTGCACAATCAACATGAATAATCATTCAAATCGTAACCTGAACCGGGAGGTCTTCCAGTGAGCGAAAACAGGGATTACCCATGTCCTGAGATCGACCCGGACATCTGCAAGGGGTGCCAGCTGTGCGTTGCGGCGTGCCCGAAGGATGTTCTGGTGATCTCTCCGAAACTGAACTCGAAGGGGTTCCATTATTCGGAGTATATCGGCGAGGGGTGCATAGGATGCGGAAACTGCTTCTACGTATGCCCCGAGCCCAGCGCCGTTACGGTCTACATGAAGAATTACGTACCGGAGGAGGTGAGCTGAATGCCCAGAAAACTGATGAAGGGCAACCATGCCGCCGTGTACGGAGCGGCCCTCGCCGGCTGCACCGCCTACTACGGCTATCCCATTACGCCCGCCAGCGAGATCGCCGAATCCGCCTCCGCCATCCTGCCCAAGCTGGGAAGGATCTTCCTTCAGGCGGAGAGCGAGGTGGCGGCCATCAACATGGTATACGGGGCCGCCGGCTGCGGACAGAGAGTGATGACCGGAAGTTCCGGGCCGGGAATAAGCCTCAAGCAGGAGGGGCTTTCCTACTGCGCCGGCTCCGCACTTCCATGCGTGGTGGTGGACATCATGCGCGGAGGACCGGGACTGGGCAACATCGGCCCCGAACAGGGAGACTACAACCAGGTGGTAAAGGGCGGCGGACACGGCAATTACAGGATCATCGTTCTGGCTCCCAATTCCGCCCAGGAGATGTGCGACCTTACAATGCTGGCCTTCGAGCTGGCGGACAAGTACCGCAACCCGGTCTTCGTTCTCACCGACGGGGTTATAGGACAGATGATGGAAGCGGTGGAGCTTCCCGAACCGGTTTCCAAGCTGCCTGACAAGAGCGACTGGGCGGTGAAGGGTACAGCCGATTCGAAGCACCTCATCAACTCCATCTACCTTGATCACGACGACCTGGAATGGTGGAACAACGAACTGGCGAAGAAATACGAAGCCGTTCAGAAGAACGAAGTGAGGTACGATGAGTACCGGATGGAGGACGCCGAGTATGTGGCCATAGGCTACGGAAGCGCCAGCCGCGTCCTCAGGTCCGCGGTGGACCTTGCAAGGGACAGGGGGATCAAACTCGGCATGCTGAGACCCATCACCCTTTTCCCGTTCCCTGAAGAGCAGATTGCCGCCCTTCCCGACAGGGGAGTGAAGGGCATCCTCACCGTTGAGATGTCCAACGGTCAGATGGTGAACGACGTGAATATTGCTCTCAAGGGCAGGATGATATCCGACCTTCACATAAGAATGGGTGGCAATGTTCCGTCCGCCCTGGAGATCGTCAACAAGGTCTCCGAACTTTATGGGGTGTGATCATGGCACAGAAGACAGTACTCAGAAAACCAAAGGGTTTCATCGACGTATACAAGCACAAGCCGGGAGCCGAGAAGGACAGGACCCATTACTGTCCCGGGTGCGGCCACGGCATACTTCACAAGCTGATAGCCGAAGCGCTGGAGGACTTTGAAGTAGTGGACAAGTCCATCGTCATCAGCCCGGTGGGATGCAGCGTCTTCGCCTACTACTACTTCGATACCGGCAATCTCCAGGTGGCCCATGGCAGGGCTCCGGCGGTGGCTTCGGCTGTTTCCAGGGCGAATCCCGACTCAATAGTGATAAGCTACCAGGGAGATGGTGACCTTGCCGCCATAGGGGGCAACAACATCATGCAGGCCGCCAACCGCGGCGAGAACATGGTGGTTTTCTTCGTCAACAACGCCATCTACGGTATGACCGGCGGCCAGATGGCCCCCACCACCCTGGAGGGTCAGAAGACCACAACCACGCCATACGGCCGGAACCTCACCACCGACGGTTATCCCATCCAGGTGTGCGAACTGATAAACACTCTCACGGCTCCGGTGTACATAGCCAGGACCTCCCTGCACGACATGCCCAACATCCGCAAGACCAGGGCCGCCGTTCGCAAGGGTATCCAGAACGCCATGAACAGGAAGGGTTTCTCCTTCGTCGAGGTTCTCGGCATGTGCCCCAGCGGGTGGAAGATGGGATCGATCCAGGCCCAGCAGTGGATAAAGGACAACATGTTACCCAGGTTCCCCCTGGATACCTTCCGGGACATTTCCGACCAGGAATACACGGTAGAGAGGCCGGTCCCGGTGATGGAGCCGGAAGAGGTGAAGAAGATACTGGGCTACGAGGGCCTGGAATCATCCAACCTGAAGAAGAATCCTGACGCGGCCTTCAAGCAGGTGGCCCTGAGGGTATCGGGCTTCGGCGGACAGGGAATCATGTCCACCGGAATAGCGCTGGCCAACGTTGGTATGGAGTACGGGTACAACGTCAGCTGGCTTCCGTCGTACGGACCGGAGATGAGGGGCGGTACGGCCAACTGTTCGGTGAAGGTCCAGGAGGAGACCATAGGCGCCGCCGAGTGCACCGAACCCAACATGGTCATAGCCATGAACCAGCCCAGCCTGGAGAAGTTCGAGAAAATAATCGTCCCGGACGGGGCTCTCATGTACAACAGCACCCTCATAGACATCAAGCCCACAAGGGATGACGTCAGGGTCTATCCCATACCCATCACCGGCATAGCCGATGAACTGGGCGATACCAGGGTCCAGAGCATGGTCAGCGTGGGAGCCTTTGCCGCGGTCACCGGCATGTTCGACCCCGAAGAGATAGAAAGCCTGATGTCCTCCCTCTTCGCGGGAAAGCCCGACAAGGTCATAAAACTGAACGAGAAAGCCGTGCGCAGGGGCTTCGAGTACGTGAAGGAGAACTTCTCCTGATGAATCAGTGACCGCGGGCGGCCCCGGGCCGCCCGCGGCACCATCCCGCACATGACCGGCTTCTCCTCCATATGCGGACGCCTAAAGGTAAGAAAGGTTAGCCCGGTCTCGCCTAGAGCCAGGGTCTTACCGACAGTGTGTAGTCCTCTATCTCCTCCGGCCTGAAGAAAAGCTCTATTTCCCGCTTCGCCGATTCCACTGAGTCTGACGCATGTATCATGTTGTGCCCCGGACTGGTGGCGTAATCGCCCCTTATCGAACCCGGAGCCGCGTCGGCCGGGTTGGTGGCGCCGACTGTGGCCCGGGCGATATTCACGGCCTGCAGCGACTCCAGGATCATCAGTACAGAAGGCCCGCTGGTTATGAAAGAGATGAGGTCCTGGTAGAATTCCTTTTCCCGGTGCTCCCGGTAATGAATCTCGGCGGTTTTCCGGGTAATCCTGCATAGTTTCATGGCGGTTATCTTCATTCCCCTTCTCTCGAACTTGGAGATCAACTCGCCTATCAACTCTCTCTGGACCGCATTGGGCTTGAGAATGACCAGTGTCTGCTCCATCGGTTCCCCTTTCATCTGGCCGGAAAATACGGCCGATCCCATCGCCGCGCAACATTGATTTTCCCGCCCCCCGCTTGTATCATTACGGATACGTTAATCTTCTCAGGAAAGGAACCTGTCATGCTCCATAACTTCTTTCAGAGATCAGACAGCAGGCGCGGCGGGATGTCCGCGGTTTCCATTGCCTGGTATGTATTCATCATCGCAGGGCTTCCCGCGGTGGCCCTGGGTTACGGCTTTCACGATGCCCTCTCCTACGGAAATTCCATCGATGTGCTGAGCCTGAGGTCGGCGGCGATGGTCGGCATCAGGGTGTTCGGGTCCGAAGGGGCAACCTCCCTGTTCATGAATCCGGCAACTCTTCACAACGTCGGCCGCCTGAACATCTCAGCTTCTACCTCATCCATGGCCTGGACGGAAGAGGTGGTGGACAGCACCAGCGTTACGCAGCGGTCGGGCAGCGGAATAGGCGGGCTGACCGGAGCTGTGGCTTACCGTATAGGACCTGACCTGGTCTTCGGAGCCGGTGTGGCCAGGGTTTCCGATTTCCAGTACGACGGCACCCATTTCCTTCCTGAGAATCCGTCTCATCCCGGCATTGACATCGTGGAGACTCTTGTGGCCACAGGCGGACTGTGGGAGGCCCTGGGGGGCGTATCCTGGAGCCTGAACGACAATATGAAGGCCGGTGTGTCGGGCGGACTGAGATTCGGTGAGGTGAGCTACGAATACGCCTACGACGCGAAGTACACTCCCGTGGTCGATTCCACCAGCGTGTGGAGCTGGGACCTTTCCGACGCATGCTACCACGCCGGGTTCGTTGTCGGCGACGACCTGATGAGCGCCGGCGCCAGCTACACCTCCGGTTCTGAAGACAGGTATCATTCCAAGCTTTCAATAGCCGGCAGGGCGAGGGCGGAGCATATCGGCAACACCACCATGGGGTTCGAGGGAGAAATAGTCTCGCCCTTCGACAGGAACTACTTCAACGGCAAGCTTTCCCTGGAGACACCCATCAGGCGCGAGATCAGCCTTATGGCCGGAGTGGGATTCAACGAGGGCGAGAACATGAGAAAAGTGGGTATGGCGTTTTCCGTGGGAGGGAACTATACCTCCGATAGAATTAGGGTGGAAGTCGCTCTCTCGCATATAGGAAGGTCCCGTCAGAGTACTTCTTTTCCCGATGAATACTCCGATCATGTGGATGATTCCTGGACGCACTTCTGCATCGGTCTTCAGTACATGATCTGATCCAGGCTGCGGTTTTCCGTACGCCGGAAGAGGGATGAGGATGAGGAATGGAACCGGAGGGAAGTCCGCCTCCCGCGGATGGCTCAGGATCAGATGGGAGCCGGATTCCGGCATATCCCTCGTATCGGGGGATGCCCGGGGACTTCTGGGAGTCAGCGCCCGCAGGCTGATAAACTCCCCCGACCCCATTTCTCTTTTGCCCTCCGAACTCTCCTCCGTACTCGCCTCCGGCCTTCCCGACCTGCCCGTTTATCTGGCCACCTCCACGCTTACCGGTACGGTGAGCACGGTCAATGAACACGTTGAGATAGTTCTATTCGCCATACCGGGCCTTCAGAGCAGAAGCGACGTGATGCTTGACGAACTGGGAGCGGGCATCGTGGGTACCGACAGGGCCGGAGTGATCACTCTCTGGAACAAGGCCATGTCCACTATTTTCAGGGTTCCACGCAAGCACGCGCTGGGCAAGAGCATTCAGGACGTTCTCGTATCGCCTGTCCTGTACTCCTGGGAGAACATCATCAAGATGGCTCTGGAGGGCAAGCAGATAAAGGTGATATGCCGGCCGGACGCTCAGAGAAGGATCGAATGCAGGTTCACCCCCGGAGGGAGCGGCCTGGTGGGCACCTGCTTCGACACCACGGAAAGCTTTCAGGCCGAGAATCGGCTTCGGACCAGCAGGAAGATGAACCAGGCCTATTTTCACTCGGTTAGCACCGGGCTGGTGCTGTTCGACAAGGATTACAGGATACTCGTTTCGAACCGGGCTTTCGGCCGCATGTTCGGGCTGGTGGAGAACCTGCTGGGAATACAGCTCAACGAGATCCTTCCCAGCGAGAGCTATGAGATCATCGAGGACCAGACAAGACCGTTCTTCACCAGCACGACCTACGAGAAGGAGGAGGCGAGAACCGCTCATTTCCTGCTTCCCGACAGAACGAGAAGGATAGTGCTTCAGGATGTTCACCCCATAGTGGAGGATTCCGGGGAGATCTTCTACGCGGTTGGTATCTTCGAGGACATTTCCGACATCACCATCCTGCGAGAGCAGCACGCAGCCTGCGTGGAGATGGTGAGGAAGCTCAACTCCCTGTCCGAATCCCTTCGGTCCGGCATGAACCCCGACAGCAGACGGATCGCCCGGGGGCTGCAGGAATGTCTGGCTGCGGACGCCGTAGCTCTGTACCTCTCGGATCCCATGGCGGACAACAAACTTGCCGGGTCCACTCCCGGCTGGCCGGAGAGCGCTCCCAAGATGTTCTCCGAACTCAGGACGGCTCCCGCCGCGGTGGAGAGCGATTCAGGCTACCGCCTCACCGGTGAGGACCTGGGGGTCCTGAGCGGGGATTTCAGCAGCTGCCTGGTGTTTCCCCTCGAATCGGAGACCAGCAGCTGCGGCTGTCTCGTTATCTGCTACGGGAAAAGCGAACCGTCCATGGACGTATTTCCCTTTGCGGAACTTGCCGCCGGGATTGTGATGTCCTGTATCAGCGCCGGCGAATACGAGACCGAACTGGAACATCTGGACCTTCTCAACGCCAGACAGAACGAACTTATCGACAGGATAGTGAACTCGCTGGATATACCGGTGGCGATTTTCAGGCTGGACTGGTCGGTGATGATCTGGAACGGGCCGATGGAGGAACTTACAGGCGTGTCCTCCGATCTGGCCGCCGGAAGACCCCAGCTGGCCGCCAACATCCTGTTCAGCGGTATCGGTGGTCTAGGCAACGCTCAGACACTCCTCAGGAACGGCTCTTCCGAGTACCCGGAATCGTGGGAGGTCGAGGACCAGAACGGCAATACCACCAGATGCGTATGGCGTCTAATCAGGACCGAGTCGGTGGAAAACAGGAACCTGGAGCCTGTGGTGATAATAGCCGGCGTCAAATCGGATGACGTCTACAGTATCAAGGCCGCGAAGAAGGCAGCGGAGACCTATTCCGCTCTTAGCAGAGGCACCTCCGCGCTGCTCTCCGCATCGGACAGGACAAGGGTGGAGGAGGCCGCCGCCGCGGCGCTGCTGGAGACATCCGGAGCTTCACGGGTTTCGGTCAGAATAAGAGGGATAAGGCCGGTGACCAGGACATCCCATGACCTCAAACCGGAGGAGAACGCCACCTACTGGACCCTGCCCCTCGAGACAGAGACGGAGGTTATCGGAGAATGCCAGTTCCACGGGGGGGAAGAGTTCTCCGTGATGAAGGATTTCGCCAGGAACGTTGCCAGAACCTGTGTGGAGCTGGAGAAATCAGCCATAGGCAGACGTTTCGCATTCCTTGCGGAGAGGGGGGCCGGCAGGTTTTTCATATCCAGCAGCAGCGGCAGGATACTGCTCTCCACGTGGATGGACGTGACCGACGGTGTTATCTCCAATCGGACCGTTTACGACATGTTCTCGGGAACCGAAAGGCAGGACATAGACGCCGCCATCTCCGGGATCAGGAAAAAGGGCCGAATGGACACGGAACTCATCACCCCCGAGGGGGACGAGGTACAGATGGCGGCGGTGGCCCTTGACGCTCACGAGGGAGAGACCCTTCTCATCTGGTGGCCTGTTTCCGATCCGGTCTACAGGAAGAACCTGGAGAACGTCAGAGCGGCCGGAGTCTGGGAGGACCGGCTGAGAAGCTCGCTGGTCGAACTGCTGGCATCCATAGGCAGCGGTTTCGGCAGGGTCAGGGAGGTGCTGAACCCTGATCATCCTGCGGCCTCGGTCCTGAATACCGCGGAATACGCCTTCGATGGCATGGAAAAGGCACATCATTATCTGAGGCTGATACAGATAGCGCTGAACACAGTTCCTCAGAGGATAGACACCGAGTCCTACCTCGACATGGTCATGGCCTCGTTCATGGAGAACGGCCGGATTACTCCCGACGTTTCCATTTCCGGCGATCTCTACGACGTTTCCGGGGAGCTCCGCCTGATAAGCGAGGTGACATCCGGACTTTGTGAAATAGCCTGCTCGGGATCGGCTCCGGCCTTCGGAGTATCCGTGGTGAAACGCGGCAGCCTGGAGCCCGCCGATGATCTTTCCGGCGAACCGGAGCAGTTCCTGAAAGTGGAGATAAAAAGGGTTGACGGAGGACAGCTCAACCATCTTCCCGACGTTCTCTGCGACCCGGAAGAAACGTGGCATCCCTCCTCCGGTATGACACCGGAAGCTGAGATCAGCCTTCTGTGCCTTGTAATGAGGCTCTCAGGAGGCACCATTCGAAGGGATGATCAGCGGGGAAAAGTAAGCCTGATATTCCCCTGCGCAGACTGAAAAGCATGTCCCGGAGAAGCCCCTGCCAGTACTTTACCTCGACCGGGTTTCTGGTCATACTACCGTTTCGTGCGGAAGTATGACACCATTCGGAGGATATGACTTGGACCCCTACGATTTCAGAGAGCTCGAAAACAAATGGAGACCCGTCTGGGACAGGATGGAACTGTACAGGACCGGGACAGACCCCGGCAAGGAACCTTTCTACTGTCTGGACTACTTCCCCTATCCCTCGGGGGCCGGCCTTTCGGTGGGCCACTGCAAGAATTACATACCCACCGATGTCATATGCCGGAAGAAGCGGATGGACGGGTTCAATGTCCTGCATCCCATGGGATGGGACGCCTTCGGGCAGCCGGCGGAGGAGTATGCCATCAGGACCGGGGTCCATCCCTCGGAGGTTACCAGGATAAACACTGACACCTATCGCAGGCAGATGAAGCTGATAGAGGCCAGCTACGACTGGAATCGGGAGATAAACTCAAGCGACCCTGATTACTACAGATGGACACAGTACTTCTTCAACCTCCTTTTCGACAGGGGCCTGGCCTACCAGAGGGAGAACGACCAGACGTGGTGTCCCCACTGCAGGATAGTCCTCTCAAACGAGGAGGCCGCCGGCGGTATCTGCTGGCGATGCGACGGAGAGGTCACCAGGAAGAAGCTGAAGCAGTGGTTCTTCAGAATAACCGATTACGCGGACAGGCTGCTTGCCGACCTGGAGGACCTGGACTGGCCCGAGGGCATCAAGGCCATGCAGAGGAACTGGATAGGCCGGTCCGAGGGCGCCGGGGTAGACTTCAGGGTGGTGAACCCCGAAACCGGAGAGGAGTTCCACCTGCCGGTCTACACCACCAGGCTTGACACCATTTACGGAGCCACCTTCTGCGTACTTGCCCCGGAGCATCCGGAGCTTGAAAGAATGGTCACCCCGGACAGGCGTGAATCTGTGATGGACTACTGCAGGACCGCCAGGTCGAAGAGTGACATTGAGCGCACAGCCGCGGCGGAGAGGGAGAAGACCGGCGTATTCACCGGATGCTTCGCGGTCAACCCTTTCAACGGAAGCGAGATACCCCTTTACGTGGCCGATTACGTTCTCGCCGGGTACGGGACCGCCGCCATCATGGCCGTTCCGGCCCACGACGAGAGGGACCACGCCTTCGCGGTTAAGTTCGGAATACCCATAATCGAGGTCATAGCGCCGGACGGTGTTCCCCGGGGAGTCGAGGAAGCAGCCACCGTCGCCGACGGACTTCTTCTCAACAGCGGACCGTTCGACGGACTGGATTCCGCCGAAGCCAGGGAGCGAATGGCGGAGTACGCCGCCGGGAAAGGCTTCGGCAAGCCGGACGTTCGGTACAGGATAAGGGACTGGCTGGTCTCCAGGCAGCGCTACTGGGGAGCGCCCATCCCCATCATTCACTGCGGGAGGTGCGGCGCGGTCCCGGACAGGGACCTTCCGGTGATGCTTCCCGAGATGGACGATTTCCAGCCTGACGATTCGGGCCGGTCGCCCCTGGCAAGGGCGGAGGAATGGGTGAATACCACCTGTCCCTCCTGCGGAGGTCCCGCCAGGCGGGATACCGACACCATGGCGGGTTTCGTCTGCTCGTCCTGGTACTTCCTGAGGTTCGCCTCCCCGCATGAGGATGACCGTCCCTTCGATCCGAAGGCGGTGGACTACTGGCTTCCGGTGGACCTCTACGTGGGCGGGGCGGAGCACGCGGTGATGCATCTCATCTACGCCAGGTTCTGGACCAAGGTCATGTACGACGCCGGTATGCTGAACTTCACGGAGCCATTCAGAGTTCTTAAGAACCAGGGCATGATACTCGGGGCCAACGGCCAGAAGATGTCCAAATCAAAGGGCAACATCGTAACGCCGGACGAGATGGTGGAGAAGTACGGCGCCGATGCCCTCCGGCTCTACATGCTCTTCATGGGACCCTTTGAAGCGGAGCTGGAATGGAGCGAGGACGGCATAGCCGGGACCTACAGGTTCCTCAAGAGGGTATGGACGGTGGTCCTGGAGACGGCGGACAACTCCTCTACCAAAGAGAAAGACGGGGAACTGGCCGATGAACTCCGCTACATCACAGCAAGAACGGTGAAGAAGGTGACGGAGGACATGGACGGCTTCGCCTTCAACACCGCCGTGGCGGCGCTCATGGAGTTCGTCAATTTCCTCTCCGCCGCAAGGGACAGGGCCGGGACGGCCGGGCCTCTCTGGAGGGATTCCATACGCAAGCTCCTGGTGCTCCTGGCACCCATGACGCCTTTCATATCGGAGGAACTCTGGCACAGGATGGGTTTCCCCGGCGACACCGTGACCCGGCAGGAATGGCCCGAATGGAACGAGGAGGATCTTGTCCGTGATACGGTGGAGATAGTAGTGCAGGTGAAAGGCAGGATAAGGGCGAGGATGATGGTCTCCCCGGAAGCCTCGGAGGAAGATATGCGTGAACGCGCCCTGGGGCTGGAAAGAATAGAGGAGATACTGGAAGGCAGGAAGCCCAGGCGGGTGATAGTGGTCCCCGGTAAACTGGTGAACATCATTCCATGACCGGGGAACCGGCCGCACAACATGTTATGAAGAATGGAAAATAATGGAGATGGAAATAGTTTTCAGCGGCGGAAAGAAAGTCGACGCCAGCTTCGGAGACTTCACGGTCAGGACCGACCAGTCACCCGGGGGCGGGGGAGAGGGGACCGCGCCGGAGCCTTTCGACCTGTTCTTCGCCTCGCTGGGGACCTGCGCGGGCATATATGTGCTTTCGTTCTGTCAGCATCACGGCCTGCCGACTGAGGGGATAAGTCTCGTTCAGAGGGCGGCCCGGGACCCGGACTCGAAGATGTTCGAGATGCTGGAGATAGAGATAAGGGTACCTGGGTCGTTCCCGAAGAAGTATCACGGGGCCCTGATACGCTCGGCCGAGCTCTGCACGGTGAAGAAGCACGTTGCCGCCGGTCTGCCGGAGTTCCGGGTAACACTCGCGGCAGGAGATGAAAGCAGCGCGGGCTGAGCCCGCGGACGTTCAGAAGGAGATGGCATGCTTGTAAGGAAGTACACCGACATTACAGAGGAAGAAGTGGATGTGGAAGGCGCCCGGGGCGTAGGCATAAGGGTGCTTATCTCCGAGGATGACGGCGCTCCCAATTTCATAATGCGGCGCTTCTCCGTCCAGCCCGGAGGCCACACACCCTGTCACAGCCATGAATGGGAACACGAGGTTTTCGTTCTCGCAGGAAGGGGCCGTGCCAGGCAGGGCGACAGCGGCAGTGACCTCGAGCCGGGGTCGGTGGTGCTGGTGGTGCCGGAGGAGGAGCACTGCTTCGAGAACACCGGGGACGAACCCCTTGTCTTCCTCTGCCTGATCCCCAAATAGCAAAAATGTCCCATTTCCGTGCC
>JAWOBF010000084.1:0-8358 GCA_046498225.1 Candidatus Aegiribacteria sp. | reverse complement strand
TGACCGTGACCGACCATAAGAACAACCCTTTCGGCATTCAGTGGCAAAGGTACTGGAAGGACGCTCCTTACCCGGAGCTTGTAAAGGCGGTGCCCCATGTGGCCTTCGAGGTTGATAACCTGGATGCGGCGCTCAGGGGGCAGAGGGTTATCATTCAGCCCAACAGCCCCGGTGAAGGAGTTACGGTTGCTTTCATCGAAGTGAACGGTGCGCCTGTGGAGCTGATGCAGTATGACAATAATGACTGACTCCCCGATCCGGGTCAGATTCCTCGAGAAGTCCGATCTGCCGGCTGTCCGCGCCATTGATCGCAGTGACCATTCCAGCCATTGGTGCGTGGTGGAGCGGGGGAGGGTGGTCAGGAAGAAGCGGGAATTTCTCCATGTTGGTTTTACCAGCTCTGACTGGGATAAGATAACAGGGGAGTGGAGACGGAGTCTTGACCGCGGCGAGATCGTTCTTGCGGGAGCCTTCAGGGGAAAAGTTATGGTCGGTGTGGCCGGGCTGGATACTGCCCGGGGATATGGCGGGGGCGACCTGTACAACTTCGGTCCGATGTGGGTAACCAGGGACTGCCGCGGTACCGGCATAGGGAGCGCCCTTTTCCGGCTGATTGAAAAGAAGGCTTCGAGCCTGGGTATCACGGCCCTTTATGTCAGCGCCACCCCTGTCCCGGCCACGGTGGGCTTCTACTTCAGAATGGGCTGCAGCCTGCTTG
Source organism: Candidatus Aegiribacteria sp. (assembly GCA_046498225.1). Lineage (GTDB taxonomy): Bacteria > Fermentibacterota > Fermentibacteria > Fermentibacterales > JCC-6 > Aegiribacteria. Next base: position 7,640 of record JAWOBF010000084.1, on the reverse strand, counting down.
ACAAGCCCGACCCGGAGCTTTACGCCCGGGAGCCCGAGGACATTCATCTGTGGAAGGAAATCCTTTCCTCCTGACTGAACAATAAGCCAAGCGAATAAAAGTCGGTGTCATTGGTTCACATGCAGGGATGCTTGTGCGTATCACAGCCTGCTGAAATGTGGATGATGTGATCGGGATGGCACTTTCACCGGAAAGGCGATACGCGCCCGTTTGCTCGTGCTGCGGGCGGGCGGGAAGAATACTAAATGTACTGCAGATGGACCAGGAAAACGGAGAACTGCCTGTTCAGCAGAAGAAGCAGGAAAACCAGGATGGGAAGCACGGCCCGCCTCTGGAACCAGATCTCCCTGAAACGGACGGATTTCCCGTCCCATATACCCATGAGCGGCCGGAGGATGTACCAGAGCAGCAGGTAGAACACCGCGAAATCGATGACGACCCGCCATGGAGTTCCCAGAGCTATTGCGAATCTGAACGCGGAGGCCCGGCCGAACAAGACTTTGATAACATGGCTGATCAGCAGCGTGAACGTACCGAACTGCCATACGCACAGGACCATGAGAAGCAGAATGACCCTGGCCGACCAGCCGGTCCGGCCCACCAGGCCGAGGGTGTATCCGCACCCCTGTATGAAGCCCATAAACAGTATCATGTAAAACAGGCCGGCTTCCCAGTTCAGAAAAATGCCGCCCAGAGCGGAGCCCCGGGACATGAGCACGCCGTACACTAGCCGTCCGATGAGCGCAAGGACAACGGCGACAGCCACGCGCGGCAGCGTCTTGCAAGCGAGGAGCTTCATCCTGCTCAGCGGCAGGGAAAGCAGGTATTCGGCGGCCCCTTCGTCCTCTTCGGGCTTGAACATGTTATAGGCCAGGTAGAGCGAAGTGATAAGTATGAAGAGGTCCATACCGTTGGAGAGGTACTCCATCAGTGTCATGCCGGTGCGGTACACCGAGATGTCCAGCAGGAACAAAAGCGGCACGAGTGCGAAGAATGACATCACGAAAGCGGCCTGCTTCAGCGTTTCTCTTGTTTCCTTCATCCACATGACAGTCTCCAAACCGTTCTTCCGCCGTTCATCATGATGACGAGAAAAGGTACACCACCGGGAACGCCATTGCCGCCATCGGCAGCAGCGCCAGCTTCCCGAAAGCGGATTCTCTGTATGCTGCGGGTTTGAGATCCCATTTTCTGAAGAGGGGCAGGAAAAGAAGAAGAATAATTGCAATCTCGGCCGCATAGAAGGGACCCGCGGACAGTCCACGCGCATTCCAGACAAGGTCCGGCGGTACGCTGCTGATAACCAGGGCGGAGAAGGACATGGCGATGAGAATGAGCCTGGCGCTCCAGCTCTTCCTGCCCACAATCCCCAGTATGAACCCCGCCGTCTGGGTGAACAGCAGGAATGCGGCCTGTCCGGCGAACGAGTGGAATACTATGTAATGACCTGTCAGAAACCTGTATAGAGCCGCCAGAAGGAGCAGTGCGGCCAGCCTCGGGACCATCTTCCAGGCCAGCAGTCTCGGGCGGCTTACGGGAAGGGAGAGCAGGTATTCGACGGCGCCGTCCTCCTCCTCTATTCTGAACATGTTGTACGCCAGATATATGACCAGTACGATCCACAGGAGCGCGAATCCGCCCGCGAGGTACTCCAGGAAGGTGGTACCGGTTTCGTACAGAGTAGTATCCAGGGTATACACCAGCGGAAACACCAGGATGAGGGCCAGAATGAAGGCCGTCTGCGCCGCGGTCCGCCTGAATTCCTCAGCCAGCATCGTACTCGGCTCCCATGAATGCGGTCATTATGTCCGTAAGGTCCATCCCGCTGATATTCAGACCCGGATGGTCCTTTCCGTCGCCGCCGAAAGGGTATACGATGTGATGGCGCTTCCCAAGCACGCTGCTGCTGAGTATTACCGGGAGACCTTCCGGAACTTCCTCGCTGATGACCCTCCTGGTCCCGGCCTTCAGGTCGTCCACCCCCTCGTCCAGGCGGATGCCGCCGCTGCCCAGGAACACTACCCTGTCCACCAGGTTCTCTATCTCGGTGAAATTCAGGTTCACCATGACAACTGCAGGGTTCTGCTCCTCCATCACCCGTATGAGCTCCCGAAATAGAAGGCCCCTCAGGTAGGGGTCAACCGCGTGAAGCACTTCGTCTATCAGTATTATCTCCGGGTCAGTGGACAGGATTATGGAAAGCTGGACCAGAACTCTCTGGCCGACGGAGAGCTCGCTTATCTTCTTGTTCAAGTCCACGCCGGCACTTCTTGCGATTTCCAGGCCGGAGGGCTCGGTACCGAATATTCCCCCGTGGAACTTCGCGGCCTCGAGGGGGGTCATGCTCCTGTAGATGCTGAGGCTGTCGGGAAGGAAGGCGGTTTTCCTTCTGGGGTCCGTTCCCTCCGGAAATCCGTGGTCCACGGTGCCGGAAGTCGGGATAAGTACACCGGCCAGAAGACGGAGGATGGTGCTCTTGCCCGCTCCGTTGGGACCGGTAATCATGACCGTCTCCCCCGGCCGGAACTCCATGTCAAGGTTCCGCAGTATCTCCTTCCCGCCGTAGGAAAAGGAAAGGTCTTTCATTCTAACCATGGTCATTCTCTCCTCTCAGCCTTCCGGAAAGCAGTTCCAGTATCTCGTCGCCATCCAGCCCCAGCCCGGCGGCCCTGGCGAGAAATTCGTCGGCAAGCTCGTTGAAAAGCTCCATCCTGTTCTTCTGAAGGTCCATGTCCCCGGTGCTGACGAAAACGCCGCTTCCCTTCCGCGAGACCACAAGACCCTCATTCTCCAGTTCCCTGTAGGACCTGGCCACCGTATTGGGATTGATTCTCAGTTCTGACGCCATCTGCCGGATGGAGGGGAGCCTGTCGCCTTCGGCCAGCCCACCTGAGACTATGTGCCGCTGGATCTGTTTCTTAAGCTGCCGGTAGACGGGGATCGCAGATTTGGGATCGATTCTGAACATATGGACCTCTTTCCGCCAACTGTATTACTATCATAGTACAGTAATACAGCGTGTCAAGAGGTCTTTCCCGTTCCTCTCCTCGGTCCTTCTGCGGGGTTACCGTGCTTGGAGACGGGCCATTCTCGAGGCGGCGGGACAGGCGGCCATGCAGTTGGAGCAGTCCCTTCCTATCTTCAGCCAGAAGTCGAAGCATTTCTCCGGGTCGAACTGCCACCTGAGGACACCCGGGTTGTTCGATTCCGTCAGCACCTCCATGGCGGGTTTTTCGGAGAAGCTCAGGGCTTCCGCCTCGCAGGCTTCGGCGCAGAGCGTGCAGCCTGAACACACCTCCTCGGGTTCCGGGCAGTCGCCGGCGGACTGTACCAGTTCCAGGTCGGTGATGACTTTGCACAGCCTGACCCGGGGCCCGTACTCCCCGGTGAGGAGAAGGCCGTTCCTTCCCATGATGCCCAGTCCCGCGTCCACGGCCAGGGGAATGCTCAGGGCGGTGTCGTTGCCGCACGAACGGGCGTAGTATCCCAGCAGCCTCAGGTACTCGCCCACGGCTCCCGCCAGGGCAGCCATTCTCGAGTAGCCCCTGCCTGATTCGGCCGCCGCGCTCATGGCCGGGGACCGTGAGATACATCCCCGGTCCATCTCCACCGCCATGACAACAACCCAGCGGGCTTTCTCCGGAAGTGTCACCGGGCTGCCGTTCCGGTCATGGCTGTACAGCCATCTCTCATCCAGTCTGGTTATGCCCGCGAGGGACGCGCCGAATCTTTCGGCCACCCCGGTGACATTACGCGACGCCTCTTCCGGAGTGGAAAAGCTGAAGGTGAACGGGGACCGACCGGCCACCAGCCTGCGGTCCCCAGTTATCGAGTCGGTGAAGGCGGCAGGGTAATTATCGTGCAGGGTCCAGGAGGCCCTGGCTTCCGCCAGTTCCAGCAGTTCCGGGTCGGCGGGATCGAAATGCTCGGGGCTGTAGCAGTCGAACCCGCTGTAAATGGCCCTGCGGTGGAATACGGTGTTGCCTCTGTGGAAACGCCCGTGCCGGTCGGGATCTATGTACTCTGCAGCTCTGCCTGTCATTGCGGCCTTCCATGTTGACAGCGTGTCTAGAAGAGCATCCTCCAGTTCACGTATACGTCGGTATGCCCCTCGTCACCGCTCTGGTAGGAGTAGCTCCTGCCTCCTATCTGAACGGTACTCATTGCGCCCGTATGAAGGTTCAGGCAGAAATCGATGGCCGACCTGTCCGTCTCGGGTACGGGAACTCCGGAAGAAACCTGTTCGGGAGGGCTGAGGATCTCGTACCTCACCGCCGGCTGAACGGCAGTGAGCATACCCATGTTCAGCTCATGGGCCGCAGCCAGGCTGAAGTAATAATCCCCTCCGCTCTCGTTGATCATGTTGTCCACCACCGGACCCCGAAATGGCAGTATCATGTACTCACCCTCGTAGTCCAGGGTTATCTTCCCGGTGAGGGGATAGCTGCCGAAGGCGTAGAAGTCCAGGCCGGTGGCGGACCATTCATCGACAGGGTCCATCTCCGGCTGGCCGATTATCGCCACCGCCGCGCCCAGTCCGAGCCACCGGGCGGGTGTGGAGGACAGTCTGGCGGTGAACTGCTTGTTCATGGTGGTATCTGCGCGTGAATCCGTACCGTTGGTATAGGCGAGGTCTATCACGACAGGTCCGAAATCGGTGCTGAGAAGCATACCGACGTCCAGGCCCCCGTAACCGGTGAAGGTCGAGTCGGAAGCGGCCAGCACCCTGCCGTAGAACGGAATGCTGCTGCCGGGACGATTGAATCCGTATCCGAACGGAAGCTTGAACCTTCCTCCGGTAAGTGATATCTCCGGAGAGAAGCTCAATCTTCCGTAGGCCTCCACCAGCTTCAGGGTATAGTCATCCGACACATAGCCGATTGTACTGTCATAGGCCGTAAAACCGTACCTGGTGTCGAAGGAAAGCTTCGCCGAGAGGCTTTCGCTTACCCGCGGAGCCCAGGTGGTGCGGTTGTAGAGATCGAAGCCGTTGGCCGGGTCGTGACCCTCCCTGCCCCACATGGCGAAGCGGAACTTGTTGTAGCCGCTGAACCTGAACAGGTCGGACCCGCCTGTGGCGAAATCAGCGGCGAAGGCCGCAGCAAGAGCCAGCACCGCGATGAACAGTACAGCGATCTTCATGATTCCTCCTTACTTGGCCGGTTTATTTCCTGTTATGCTGTTTGGCAGGTTATCGGAAGTCAAGTCCGACCCCGGAGCGGGGGCCAGGCTGGTGCGAATGATGGAGACGCATTCCATCAGCTGCTCCTCGGTGATCACCAGCGGCGGGGCGAAACGTATCTTGTCGCCGTGGGTGGGCTTCGCCAGCAGACCGTTCTTCGCCATTCTCAGGCACACGTCCCAGGCATCCATTCCATCGGACGGCTCTATGACTATCGCGTTAAGCAGGCCCTTACCCCGGACGGTCTTGATAAGGGGCGAGTTCATGGCCTTCAGCTCGCGCCTGAGTATGCCGCCCAGGCGTTCGGCCCTCTCCGCGAGGTTCTCTTTCCTTACAACTTCAAGGGCGGCCATCGCAACTCTGGCTCCCACCGGGTTGCCCCCGAAGGTGGAACCGTGCTCTCCCGGCCTGATGACCATCATTACAGGGTCATCGGCCAGAACGGCGGACACCGGGTAGAGACCTCCGCTTATGGCCTTCCCCAGGATGAGGACATCGGGCCTCACGTCCTCGTGGTCGCAGGCCAGCAGCCTTCCGGTCCTGGCAATTCCAGTCTGTATCTCGTCGGCCATGAACAGAACGTTCCGGTCCCGGCAGAGTTCGAAGGCCCCGCTGAGATATCCGTCGGAGGGGACGAACACTCCTGCCTCCCCCTGTATGGGCTCCACCAGGAATCCGGCCACATCGGTGTCCTCCAGAGCCTTTTCCAGGGCGTCCAGATCATCGTAGGGTATTCTTACGAATCCCGGGGTGAAGGGGCCGTAGTCACTGTAGGCCAGCGGGTCGCTGGAGAAGGATACGATGGTGGTGGTCCGGCCATGGAAGTTGTTCTCGCACACAATTATCTTCGCCTGGTTCTCCGGAATGCCCTTCTTCTGGTAAGACCATTTGCGGCATAGCTTTATGGCGGTCTCCACCGCTTCCGCCCCGGTATTCATCGGAAGTACCTTGTCGTAGCCGAAATATCCGGTCACATACTTCTCGAACTCGCCCAGGACATCGTTGTGAAAGGCCCTGGAAGTAAGCGCCAGCACTTTGGACTGCCGCACCAGCGCTTCGACAATGTCCGGGTGGCAGTGGCCCTGGTTGACTGCCGAATAGGCGGAGAGGAAATCGTAGTAGCGTTTTCCCTCCACGTCCCAGACGAACACTCCCTCGCCCCGGGAGAGTACCACAGGAATAGGGTGGTAGTTGTGAGCACCGTACCTGCTCTCGAGTTCCATGGCCTTCTCAGAGGCTGTCATTTCCGCGGTCATCACTCGCACCTCCGTCCAGAGGCGAATCCCGTACATCTCCGAAGACGGTTCCTTCGCCGGTGTTCATTAATTATCGGTCCTGGCGGTTCCGCCGGCCCATGGCAGTATGAAGCCGCAGGATGATAACATGGCGGTCCGATACAGTCAAACAGTTCCCCGGCCGAGAGGGATGAACCGGTTTCACCAGCCCGTATGCTCGTGCACTCCGAAGCCCGCCGACATAAGCCCGAAATGCCCCCCCGAATGAAGGAAAAGGACCCTTTCCCCCGGTCTCACCACTCCTCTCCCCACGTGGGCGGCAAGGCCCAGATAAGCCTTCAGGGTGTATACCGGGTCCAGCACCAATCCCTCTATCCTGGCAAGACGCACAAGTTCCGTCAGTTCCTCGTCGGTGTTTACCGCGTACCCGGCTCCCACGAAGCCGTCGTCAATCTCGCAGCCGGGGCCGGGCAGGTCCGCCCTGATGCCGTACCGGGCATGGAACTCCTCCCCGATCCGCGCCAGTTCCTCCAGGAAGTAATCCCTGTCATCGCAGACCGCTATTCCGTGGACCCGCGCTCTCAGGCCGAAATGGCGGCACCCCAGAGCGATGCCGGCCAGTGTGCCACCGGAGCCCGTAGCGCAGTAGATATGGTCGAATTCCATCCCGCACCCGGCCAGTTCGCCCGCCATGCCCACGTACCCCAGCGATCCCGTGGCCGTGGAAGCTCCCATGGGGATGAAGTAGGGCCTTTTCCCCGCGCTTTCCAGCTCCCGGCGGCATTCACCGGCCAGCCCTCCGATATCCTGGAATTCCTCCGGGGAATGGAACCGGATGTCCGCTCCCAGCAGGCTGTCCAGCAGGAGGTTGCCGTCCGGGACCTCCGGTCTCTCACCCCTGAGCAGCAGGACACATTCCAGCCCCATCCTCGCCGCGGTCCAGGCCGTGGCCCTGCAGTGGTTGGACTGGACTCCTCCGCAGGTAACCAGCGTGTCCGCTCCCATGGACAGCGCCCGGTGAAGGACGTATTCCAGTTTTCTTATCTTGTTGCCCGACGCCACGCTCTCCGTGAGATCGTCCCGTTTCACGAACAGCTCCACCCCGAGCCGGCGGGACATCCTTTCCATAAGCTGGACGGGAGTGGGGAGGCGTGCCAGCTTCACCCGGTCCCCCAGCAGTCCTTCCATGGGTCATCCTCTCCAGCGGCGGCCCGCCGCGCTCC
>JAWOBF010000053.1:0-4615 GCA_046498225.1 Candidatus Aegiribacteria sp. | reverse complement strand
ACCGTCAGAAGAGTGGCGGCGATTATCAGAAGGGCTATGGGAGCTTTCTTCCTTACAGGACGCGTGACCCTGGCTGTGGTAGTGAGAGATATCAGGTCGGGAGTGTCGCGAAGAAGTACCAGTTTGTCCTCGGGTATTATCCCCAGAAGTGCGTCCCCGAACTTGAGCTTCATGTTCCTGATGTCCCTCCTTATGGGCTCGCCCTCCCGCCAGACGGCGATCACGTTCATCCCGTACTTCTGCATGAACATGGATTCCTTAAGGGTGGACCCGATGAGACTGGACCTGGGAGAAAGCATCACCTCCGCCAGCATGCCGCCGGGGGGCTCCACGTCGGAGGCCGTTATGCATTCATCCTCCAGTATCTCCAGCTTCGGCTCCCTGTCCATCCCGGCGAACTCGGAAGCTCTGCCCTTCAATGTAAGGATATCACCCTCCCGGAGCACAGTGTCCGCCGAGGGGATGGGAAGCTTCACCCCGTTCCTGGTCACGGCTATCAGGCTCAGCCCGAATTCCTCACGCAGAACGCTCTGGCTCAGGCTCTTGCCCGCCAGGTAGGAATCACCGGGAACCCTGGCGCGGAAGAAGAGCTCGTTCATCCCGTAAAGCCCGAAGAGCCTGCGGGTGCCGGTGGGGCAGACGCCGGTGCCCGCATTGGAACTGGTGGGAAGACGGAAGCGTCCCCAGGCCACCATGTAGACTATTCCGGCCAGCAGCATGGGTATGCCCACCGGAAGGAAATCGAGAAGCCCGAACCCGGCAAGGCCGTTCTCCTCCAGCACGGTCCCCACCACGATGTTCATGGAGGTGAGAAGAGTGGCCATTCCACCCAGTATCGTGGCGAATGCCAGCGGTATCAGCAGCTTGGACACCGGAAGGTCCGACCTCTCCGACGCTGTTCCCGCCGATGGTACGAGGACCGCTGCGGCGGCGATGTTGTTGATGAAGAGGGAGAGGGTCCCTCCAGCCGTCATGAACAGGGCTACAAGGGTGCTTTCCTTTTTCCCTCCCAGGCGGACCAGATGGCCGGCGACGTATTCGGAGACCCCGGTTCTGGTCAGCCCCTCCGCCAGGATGAAGACGGAGATGATTATCATGACCGCGTCCGAGCTGAACCCGGAGAAGGACTCCCTGGCGCTGATTATGCCGAACCCCGCCAGCAGAGCCGCGGTGAGCATCGCGATAAGGTCCGGCCTGAGCCGTTCGGAGAGGAATAGTATGATCGCCAGCAGAAGAATGCCGACGGTTCCAACAGCTTCAAAACTCATATATCAGCCTTCAGAATGTCCCATTTTCGTGCCGGGCCTCGAAATGGGACATTTTACCGTCCCATCGCAGGACCTGTAAACCGCGCCTTCAGAATCTGGACTTTATACCACCCCAGGTAGACTGGTCAAGGGCGACCTCCTGCACTTCGAGACGTGAGATGAAGTGATTGTCGGCAGCATCCCTCCAGCTGTGGAAGAAACAGTCCAGGTCGGGCGCGTAGGCGAGACCGTAGCTGGATTCCATCTCGACTTCGTAAGGGAGTACGCAGTAGCCGTAGTATACCTCGCCTGGGCTGCCGGGGTAATCGAAGAAACGTATCCATTTCGATTCGTACATGGTGACGGCTATGCCGGTACCCCCGCCGAACATGGGGAAGAGGGTGAGCCCGGAGGCACTCCAGTCGGCACCGGGATCGCAGTCGAGCTCGTACGTATTCCCGGTCGATGTTCCCGGAGTGTACATGGCCACGTACCAGGAATAATCCCCCGGTGTAGTCACCGTGTAGATTTCGAATATCCGGTCCTCGTCCTCGAAGTAATGCATGCCCCTGCCCATATTGTCCGCAAGGGCGTTGTACTCGTCCCAGGCTGTATATTCATCCCTGAAGAATATGGCGTCGTAGTTGAAATCGTTCACATGGATCTGCGGCTCTTCTTCGGGCACGAATACGCGCGCGAGACCAAAGGGACTCGTGTTGCTGACGTCCGTCGGCCAGGGGGACCCTACAACGGCGCCGGTCATTCCGTTCATCCAGTAGACGTTGTCTTCCTGGTTGCTGATGTAGGCAACCACGTTATCCTCCCACCAGTATCCCAGATAGTCGATCCCAAGGGCCTGAGTGCCGATGGGAATGGCCCATCTGTTAAGCTCCAGCGCGGTGTACTCGGCTACAGGTGAATTCGGCAGCATGTCCCCGCCGAACGCACTCTGCGAGAAGTTACCGTCTTCGGCGGCGGTCAGTGTCAGCAGAAAACAAAATAGTACTGTCATCTCAATTCCTCTTTCCCTTTCAGTTCCAGTTCCGGTACAAGCGGCTCACCGGCAGCACCGGAACTTATCCGCATTTTACCGGCTTTCCATTTTCACTATATGGTCATGGCGGGGGCCGGTCAACATCCCTCTGCTGAAGTTTTTCATCATCTCTTCCCGGCAGGCGCGAGGACAAACAAATTCAACGTTAAACCCGCAGACCTGCAGGAATCAGGTTCAGCTCAACAGAATGCTGTCACTTGACAATATAGCCAATTTTATACATATGTTTTTACACATCGACATACATAATTATAGAAAGGAGTCATTATGAGATATGCAATCGTTCTTTCACTCTGCGCAGTTTTTGCCCTGTCGGCGGCCGAGAGGACCGGTGGCGGAGGGTTCAACGGAAGCGGTTCGTACAGGGGAACCTACACCATCGTGGAATCATATGCTGTAGGGCTTTCAAGCGCTTACGGCATGGCCATTCAGGAAGATATCACCAACAGCATATGGATATCGCAGTACGATCCTCTGGTTAACAACGAGTTCGACATGTCCACCGGCTCGCCTACCGGCTATACATGGGCCATAGATGACGGCGTGGACCCGGACGACATGGGATATGTTGATTTTCCGGCGACTCCGAGCCAGTTCCTCTTCGGTGACTGGGCCGGGAGCATGATATCAGTGTACGATGTGTCCACAACTGGAATAGACCCCTACTGGACAAAATATCTGGACGGTCCTGTCGGCTGGCAGGCCGTATGCGGTGTGGACGCGGGATACGGGGGTATCTACGCCTCGGATTTCTTCGCGGACGAGATAGCCTGGGGAACCTACACCGGGGTCGAAACCGAGATAACCTGGACAACCGCCTCCTTCCAGGCTGTATCCGGAATGGCAGTATGGAGCGAATACCTCTTCGTATGCTGCCAGATAACAGGCGCCGACAACATCTTCATCTTCCAGCTGGAGCCTGACGCCAGCGTGAACATGACCCCGATATGGTCAACGGAGTTCACGGAAACGGCGAGCAGCATGGGTGGTATCGACTTCGATGGACAGTACCTCTGGCTCTACCCTCAGAACGATAATCTGTTCAAGCTGGACATAGACTGGGAACCCGTTGCGCTGCAGCGGGACACCTGGGGATCCATAAAGTCGGTATTCTAGGATAATCCGCGGGAAACTCCCTGCAAGGAGTAGAGGCTGACGATGTCTGGAGCGGTCTTCGAATGAAGGCCGCTTCAGTCTGTCATGCCCCCGACTTCGAATGGCGGACGCACAGTGACAGAAATGCCAAATTTCCGTGCCAGGCCGCAGGAGTTCTTTTTCAGCGGAGGAGGGTGACCCTCCTGACAGCGGAACCGCCGGGACTCTCGAGCCTGAGCAGATACACTCCCCCGGCCGCCGGGGAACCTGAGCCGTCCCTGCCGTCCCACACCAGTTCATTCAACGACCCGTCCAGCTCCAGCCCCCCGAAGGAGCGCACCAGCCTTCCTGAGAGGTCGTAGACCTCCAGGGAGGCCATGTCTCCGGTATCACCCCGATAGCGGACCGACAGCAGCCCGCCGAAGGGGTTGGGGCCGCAGGAGAGGGTTGGGCCGGATACGGCCGGACCCTCCTGACCCTGAGCTAAACCTGTGTAGAGGGTGTCTCCCTCCACGGCGTATACGTACTGTTCGGCTCCTACGCAGCTGTAGGTCTCCGCCAGGCCGCTGGGCCAGTATACGGTCAGCTCGTCTATCATCTCCGCGTCGTACAGGCCGAATTCCAGGGGAAAGCTGTGGAAATCATGGTAGCCGGACCCGCCTTCCACCCATCGGGTGAGGCTCCGGTCCCCGATGTCGGCGGTTACACGGGCCCCCACCGCGTCCCGGTTCGACAGGGTTCCCTCCAGCTCCAGCACGACGTAATTGGAGGGAATGGTCTCGCTCTGGTCGTTGCGGAAAAGGACGTATTTGTCTATGTGCCCCACCGCGAAGAGGTCCACGTCCCCGTCCAGGTTGTAATCGCCCCAGGCTACTCCGAAGTAGTCTCCCATGAACTCCCCGGACAGCTGCAGCTGCTCACCCACGTCGGAGAAGGTCCCGTCACCGTTGTTGCGCCACATGATATTGCTGTAGGTGAAGAAGTCATGGTGGGACACGAATATGTCCAGCCAGCCATCGTTGTTGTAGTCTGCGAATGCCACCGTTCTCGTGTCGGTATGGCCTGTAACTCCGGCGGATACGGTGACGTCGGTGAAAGTTCCGTCGCCGCCGTTGCGGAAAAGCTTGCACCCCGGCTCCGAGTAGTTGCCCAGGTAGAGGTCCGGGTACCCGTCGTTGTTGAAGTCGCCTGAGGTTATGCCGGTGGTGCTGCCGGTAAA
>JAWOBF010000075.1:0-3485 GCA_046498225.1 Candidatus Aegiribacteria sp. | reverse complement strand
AATTCGCCGTTTATCTCCCGCACCACACCGTCGTTATCGATGAGGACAACCGCCTCATGCAGGCTTTCGAAGAGGCTCTCGTACCGCGCTCTCTCCCAGTCCCTGCTCCGCTGCGTCGAGGTATGACCCCCCGGCCCGGTTCTGTCTTTCATCTGTCGGCCTTTCAGCATGGATAGTGTAAATCCGGCGACAATCGAGGCTTCATGCCCTTTGCAGGTAGACCGCCATTTATCAATACTCCGGCGCAGGTGAAATACAACTGACCGAAGATGATGTCAAAACCGGCCGTCCTGCAGGTCAGTCGGGGGAAGCGGTCCAGCTGGCGGACAGCGAGTCCGTTTCTGAGCTTCCTCCCTCAGTATAGGTGCAATAGGTGGACAAAGTGCCCTCGGCATGATCCGGCGGCGAGAAGGTTCCGTCCATGTTCAGCCCCAGCTCCCAGGCGTTGAGTCCGTTCACGTCCTGGTACTGGAACTCATTGTCGGATACGTCCACATCGAAAACCCATGAAACGGTTGTGTCAGCATGGGACGCAAGGTCGTAGGTGACAGAGAGAGTCATGTTCTCGATCGAGCCGCCGCTGACGGTGAAGGACAGAGGAATGCTGTCCGCAGCCTCTCCGGACCAGCTTCCCTCATGTATGGTCTGCGTACCCGACGGGTCTTCACCGCAGGAGACGATCATAATTGCCAGCACTGCTGACAGCGCATATTTCTTCATAGCTTCTCCGTATTCTACATTGATATGATGGTGATCTTAGTATCCTCTTCCCATCAACTACTGCATTTCCCCGGTTCCCGTCAACGGCGGGGCTCTTCGGAGTCAGGTGGATCGGAATCGAGAGCCTGTCTTACCACCCTCAGCAGCCTGTCGGATGTGTAGGGCTTCTGCAGGAGCAGCAGCCCCTGGTGCAGGATAAAGTTGGTGTGTATGGCATTCTGGGTGTAGCCGCTGGTGAAGACCGCCCTGACCCGGGGATCCATGGCGCGAATCTCTTCAAGGACGTCATTCCCGCCCATTTTGGGCATGATAACGTCCAGCAGAAGCAGGTCGACGGAAGGGTTCGCCCGGAATACCTCGACCGCCTCCTCTCCATCGGAAGCGGTGAGGACGGTGTAGCCGGCGCGCTCCAGCATCATCACCGCCAGCTGCCTGACCATGTCGTCATCCTCCGCAAGAAGGATAGTCTCCGAACCTCCCTCGGGGCTGCCCTCTATCCGGGCGCCGACAGCCGCAGCCTTCTGTTCGCCCATGGGAAAGTATACTTTGAACATGGAGCCTATTCCCGGTTCACTGTAGGCGGTAATCATTCCCTCATGCTGTCTTACGATACCGTAGACGGTGGCGAGACCGATGCCGGTGCCCTCTCCTTCCGGTTTCGTGGTGAAGAAGGGCTCGAATATGTGCTCCATGACATTCTTCTCCATGCCCTGGCCGGTATCCGTCACCGTAAGCAGAACGAACCTTCCAGGTTTCGCCCAGGCGTGGTTTGCGCAGTACTCCGAGTCTATCACCACGTTCATGGTCTCTATGGTGAGCACGCCCCCCTTCGGCATCGCGTCCCTCGCGTTCACGCAGAGATTCATAAGCACCTGCTCTATCATTCCGGAATCGGCGCGGATGGAGCCAATATTGCTGCCCGGAAGCCATTCCAGTCTTATGTCCTCTCCTATCAGTCGGCGAAGCATTTTCAGCGTTCTTGATACCAGGGTATTGAAATCGACCGGTTTCAGCTCCATGACCTGCCTGCGGCTGAAAAGGAGCAACTGCTTCGTAAGCTCCGCTGCCCTCTTCGCGCCGTCGTTTATCTCCACCAGGTTCTTCATGGCCTCGGGATCCAGAGAACCGGTTTCGAGAAGCATCTGGCTGTGCCCGAGAATGACCTGGAGCATGTTGTTGAAATCGTGCGCTACCCCCCCGGCAAGACGGCCCACGGCCTCCATCTTCTGCGACTGCATAAGCTGATGCTCTATCTCCTCCTTCTCCTCCTCCGCGCGCTTCCGCGCCTCCCTGTCAGCGATGGAGCTCAGGGCGAAAGCTATGTCGCCGGCCATTTCGCTGATGAGCTCCAGCTCCTCATCGTTCCGGGAGATACTCTCCTCCATGGCCACCGCCATGAATCCGTGACAGATGCCTCCGTGCAGGAGACCGACGCACACGGAGACGGTTTCAGCGCATTTCTCCGCCAGAGGGCACCCGGCGCAGATTGCCTTCCGGTCTTCCCCCTCTATCACCCGGGGTGTGCCGGAGCTCACAGCCGAAGCGGAGCAGCCCGGCAGCTTCCCAGAACTGAGCAGCGAATCCATAGCAGCGAAAGTGACCTCTATCCCCGCCTGGCACCAGGTTACAGGATTTCCCAGGGGATCAACCAGGATAATCAGGGAGGACAGGTAGCTTCTGTGCTCCACCAGCAGGTTCGACGCTTCCTCGATGAGCCTGTCGGGGGAATTCTCGCGGACGATGAGCTGGTTTATGTCCCGGATCGCCAGCAGGACCCTGTTGAGATGGACTATTCTCTCCTCGGCACGCTTGATATCCGTTACATCCTGAATGGAACCCCTGACCCTGGTCACCCTGCCTTCCGTCACCTGGGGCTTCCCTATCGCGCGAACCCATTTGTGGTATCCATCCGGGGTCACCAGCTCCAGTTCGAGGTCGAAGGGCCTCCCCGATTCCACGGCCTCCCGCCCGGCCGAGAGGATCGTTCCGGCGTATTCCCCCTCGTAGAAGCTCATGAAGTAATCAAGGCTCACGGGCTCCTCCGGCGAGGCGCCGTGTATTATCGCCGTCTGCTCCGTCCACGTCCCCTCCCCGCTTTCGATATCGAACTCCCACCCTCCGACCCCGGCTATTTCTCCCATCTCCTGCAGAAGCGCCTGGTTCCGGCGCAGCTCCGCCGTCCGCAGCCCGACCTGCCGGCGGAGGAAGCGGAGCCAGACGAGTATCCATAACAGCAGGAAGAAAAGGGGAAGAATTACGATCAGTGACCTGCGAAGAACCTCCGGGAAAGAGACCGGATCATCGAATGGCGGCTGTCCCATCCATTTCTCGAATATTCGCCTGTAAGCACCTGTTTCCACGAGGATCCGGAGTCCTTCGCTGAACTGGGCGGTAAGGGCCATGTTGCCACGGGCTGTGGCTATGCAGTAATCCCCGATATAGATGGTACTGGAGCCCACGACCAGGTCCCAGTCGTTCCTGTCCATCCAGTAGAGGGCCGAGATTCGACCCACCAGTGCGCAGTCGGCCGAACCCAGAGCGACCTCCCTCATCGCCATCTCCTGGTTGGGAACGTAAGTCACCTCCCCCGCCAGGCCATGCTCCTCCACCAGGTCATGCATGATGTCGTCCCGCTCCACCGCCAGCGACAGCCCTTCCAGCTCCTCGAAGGAGGCGGGCGGGTCTCCCTCCCGGACCACGGCGACGTAGTGGACAGAGGTGTGGGGCTGGGTGAATTCGTACAGCCTGTCGCGGCCGGGGGAGTA
>JAWOBF010000097.1:0-9809 GCA_046498225.1 Candidatus Aegiribacteria sp. | reverse complement strand
GCAGCTCAAGGAATGGGCCCAGGGGCAGATCGGCCGGAGCTACCTCCTACGAAGACCCTTTTCCAGGATACCTCAGCTTCTGTGGAAGCACGCGAGGCTGCGCGGTCTGCGCGGTCTGGCGGGGGACGCCAGGGAGCTGGCTTCAAGCTTCTTCCGCGGGAGCTGATACCCTGCCGTCCCTCCGGGCTACTCCATGGGGTTCAGCATTCGGCCCATGAAGAGCATGGTGCCCGTTGCACCGTCCCTAATCATGTACATGAACGGCCGGTCCACGCTGAACTCCACCGGCGCGCCCCCGTTCATCTTCTCCATGACCACAGCGGTGGCGGCCGCGGCCTCGGTCCCGTACTCGTCCACGGAGACGAAGGCCTGGTGGACCACCCTGGAGATGTAGAGCCAGCGGGTGCCGTCCATTCCGGAGAAGTCTGCGGAGGGTCCGAAGGCTGAGGGCATGCCCATGGAAGCCAGCACGTCCTCCAGGCTGAAACGGGAAGTGGTGGTGAATTTCGGAAGAGTAAGTCGAAGGTTCTCATGTCTCATGGCGGCGTCGGCCCGCCGGATGAACTCCGGGTCCAGCCTTTCCTCTATCTCCCGGAACCTCCCCTCATCGGGCACTATCAGGAGCATGTTCGCTTCCGTTCCCCTGTACGGAAGCTCCACCGCGCCGTAACCGTCCCCGTTCATCATTCTGAAGGTTTCCGTTATGCTCATGGAGGGAACTTCCAGCTGTTCGCCGTCCAGGAGGGTGAAGGGTCTGCGGGTGGTTGCCTCGGGGTCGAAGGGGAAGAGCCACCGGGCGTTGAAGTAGATGGCGTTGGTAAGTACCAGTCTCGTGGCGGTGGTGATTGAACCGGGGGGAAGCAGGTCGGTTATTTTCTCTTCTGTCTGCTCGGCCACCCAGTCGTTTATGGTGCTCCTGCTCTGTCCCGGTTCACCCCCGAAGTCCAGCATGCTGATGCCGCCGCGGTAGTATTCGGACACCAGGGAAAGGAAACCTGGCAGGAACTCGTACCCGGACTGCCCCCACAGGGCGTTTGCCGTATGCAGGGCGAACTCCCCGTCGTCATCCGAAGCTGGGTTCAGCCGCCGCAGAAGGCTTCCGAAGGCGGCATGGAGAGTATCTCCCGGCAGTGTGAAGTGAAGGGTCTGCCGCATCTCCTCCTCCGTCTGTCCCCGGGCGCCGGCGGAGGTCATGGCCAGGGCCGCGGAGATGCTGAAAGGTGAGAAGAAAATGTTATCCTCACCTCCGCTCAGAGCATGGTACATATCGATAGCGAAAGCCCTGTTACCGCGGGAGAGCTCCTCGATATCCGCCTCCGACGCCTCGGCGAATGAAGCCGTGGAGGTGTCGGGCGTCGAGCATACGCACACCACAGGCACCACCAGCGCCATCGAGAAAACTTCAGCGATCTTTCCCATTGTTCTCTCCTCCCGGAACGGTTCGATTGCTTTACGATACGACGATAGAATACGCCGGCCGTGCCGGTTCGGCAATATCCTCCTCCGGGGGGTTGACTTTCCGCCGCGGTCGAATATAATAGGAATAGTTCCTATTACTAATTAGGAGAGAGATGAAAGAGGAAAAGGCCCGAAGGAATACCAGGCAGAGAAAGCTCATACTCAAAGCGGTTGAAGAACTCGGATGCCATCCAACGGCGGAGCAGGTATTCGACCATGTTCGTGAGGAGCTTCCCAGGACCAGCCTCAGTACCGTGTACAGGAACCTGGGGATACTGGTGGACCAGGGGAGAATAAAGGCTGTACCGGGCAGTGGCAAAGAAGTTCATTATGATCATAATAAGTATGAACACTGCCACATCGAGTGCTGCAGGTGCGGAAAGATGTGTGATGTTGATGTAACTCCGATCGACAGCGGAGAGCTGACCCCGGACGAACTGTCGGGGTACACCCTGCTCGAGGTGAACATCAACCTGTTGGGAATATGTCCCGAGTGTTCCGAAAAGGAAAAGGAGTGAACGAATGAACATCAAAGGCACCAGGACCGAAAAGAACATCCTCAAGGCGTTTGCCGGGGAGTCACAGGCCAGGAACAGATACACCTACTTCGCCTCCCAGGCGAAAAAGGACGGCTATGTGCAGATATCCGGGATATTCGAGGAAACCGCCAACCAGGAAAAGGAGCACGCCAAGCGGCTTTTCAAGCTCCTGCAGGGTGGCGAGGTAGAGATAACGGACAGCTATCCGGCGGGAACCATAGGCTCTACGGAAGAGAACCTTAAAGCCGCCGCCGGCGGGGAGAACCATGAGCATACGGAAATGTACCCGGGTTTCGCAGAGGTGGCCAGGGAAGAGGGCTTCAATACCGTCGCCTGCATTTTTGAAGCAATAGCCGTAGCGGAGAAACAGCACGAGAAGAGGTACCTGGATCTGTTACGGAACATCAATGAGGGCAAGGTATTCAGAAAGGACGATGTGGTCGTCTGGCGCTGCCGGAACTGCGGCTACCTGCACGAGGGCAGGGAAGCCCCGAATCTCTGCCCCGCGTGCGCCCATCCGCAGGCCCATTTTGAATTACTTGCAGAGAACTGGTAGGAGGGAAACATGAAGGAATTCGAATCGACAGAGGAGATCCTTGATTTCGCCATCGGCGAGGAGCAGTCGGCGGCGGATTTCTACGCGAAGCTGGCTGAACAGGTGAACAGTCCGGCCATCCGGAAGATGTTCATGGAGTTCAGCGACGAGGAGCTTCAGCACAGGAGCAAGCTGGAGAACATCAAGATGGGAAGCCTGGAGTACCTTCCTCAGGACGAGGTGGTCAGCCTGGGGCTGGAAGATGTCCTGGTAGACGTGGCGCCCACCGACGGCATGGATTATCAGGACGCCCTGATACTGGCCATGAAGAAGGAAAAGGCGGCCTACCGGATGTACACGAAGCTGGCCGCGGCGGCCTCCGACCCACAGGTAAGGGAGGTCCTCAAGGGTCTCGCCAGCCAGGAGGCCAACCACAGGCTGCGTTTCGAGATTGAATACGATGAACATGTTCTCACCGAGGACTAGAGAGGGGTAATGGAAATGCCCGAGCGCATGGAGATATACAAGTGCGAGATCTGCGGAAACATCGTGGAGCTTACCCATGGAGGGAAGGGAGAGCTGGTCTGCTGCGGCGAGCCGATGAAGCGGATGGAAGGCCAGACCGCGGAGATGGCCACTGAGAAGCACGTTCCCGTAATAGAGAAGATTGAGGGCGGCTACAGGGTGACCGTGGGCTCCACCCTCCATCCCATGATGGATGAGCACTACATTGAGTGGATAGAGCTTATAGCAGGCGATACAATCTACAGGCAGTACCTGATGCCGGGGATGGATCCTGTTGCGGAATTCAGGGCCGGCGACCTGGGGAAGGTCCGGGCCAGGGAGTACTGCAACGTCCACGGGCTCTGGAAGGGATAGCAAATGATCAGCGAAAGAATGCAGAATGCGATTAACGAACAGGTAAACGCGGAACTCTACTCCTCCTACATGTACGCCGCCATGTCCATGTATTTCGAGTCCGTGGACATGAGCGGAGCGGCCGGGTGGATGAAAGCCCAGGCCGCGGAGGAACTGGTCCACGCGGAAAAGCTGATGGACTACGTGAACGAGAGAGGTGGAAGGGTGATCCTTGAGGCCATAGAAAAACCCCCCGTGGAATGGGACTCCGTCCTGGGCGCTTTCCAGGCGGTCCTGAAGCACGAGGAGAAGGTGTCCTCCCTGATAAACGGGCTGGTCACACTGGCCCGGGAAGAGAAGGACCACATGACGGATAACTTCCTCCAGTGGTTCGTGGCCGAACAGGTGGAGGAGGAATCTTCCGCATCCGAGGTCGTCAGAAAGATAAAGCTGGCGGGAGACTCGGGCGGAGGAATGTTCATGATAGACAGAGAACTCGGCCAGAGGGGCTCGCCCCCCGACGCCGAAAACTGAGAGCGGGTGTATTGATATGGCGGACCAGTTCAACGCGAATGAAGTACTGACCATGGCGGTCCAGATAGAGAGGAACGGCCAGGAGTTCTACAAAAAGGCATCGGAGGCGGTGGACGACGCCCAGGTATCCACGCTCCTGGCAGACCTGGCCACATGGGAGAGCGGTCACGAGATAATTTTCGATTCCATGCGGTCCGACCTGAATAAGGAGGAAATGTCCAGCACCGCCATAGACCCCGACAACGCAGCCTCCATGTACCTCAAGGTCATGGCCGACGACCATGTCTTCAAGCAGCAGACCGGGAAGCCGGCGGACGAAATGGTGAGCGGCAGAAGCACTCAGGAGATAATAGACCTGGCCCTCAAGTTCGAAAAGGACTCCCTGCTCTTCTTCCTTGGTCTTGAGCGGCTGGTCTCCCCCAGGCTGGGGAAGGACCGGGTGTACAAGGTCATCGACGAGGAGATAAGCCACATAAACTATCTCGAGAGGCAGAGAAGCAGGCTGAAAGGGTGAATCGGCAGGAAAGCCACGTGATACAGGGAGTGATATGGGTGTATTCAGGGCCGTAAGGCTGACGGACAGGGTGTACTGGGTAGGGGCCATAGACTGGGCGCTGCGGGACTTCCACGGCTACAGCACCAGCAGGGGGACCACCTACAACGCATACCTGGTGATGGGCGACAGGGTAACGCTGGTGGATACGGTGAAGGAACCCTTCATGGACGAGATGATGCAGAGGATATCATCGGTCACCGACCCCGCCGACATAGACATAGTAGTGAGCAACCACTCCGAAATGGACCATACAGGTGCTCTTCCCCGCACCATCAGCGCAGTAGAGCCGTCCAGAGTGTACGCCTCCGCAATGGGTTCGAAAGCGCTGGCGGCCCATTTCCACTGGAAGGATGATCCGGTGGAGGCGGTGGGGACCGGGGACACGATCGACCTCGGCGGACTGAGCCTTCAGTTCATAGAGACCCGCATGATACACTGGCCGGACAGCATGGTCGCCTACCTGCCGGAGGAGAGGATACTCTTCAGCCAGGACGGCTTCGGAATGCACCTGGCGTCAACCGAGAGGTTCGACGACCGGATTCCGCGGCACCTCCTGGAGATAGAGGCCAGGAAATACTACGCCAACATCCTCATGCCCTTTTCCCCGCTGGTGGGGTCCCTGCTGGCGAACCTGGAGAAGATGGACCTGGACATCGACCTCCTGTGCCCCGACCACGGCCCTGTATGGAGAGAGGGGATCGACTGGATCATGGGCCGCTGGGCCACATGGTCGGAAAGGAAGCCAGTTCCGGCGGCGGTGGTCATATACGACACCATGTGGGGAAGCACTAAAGCCATGGCGGAAGCCGTGGTGGAGGGACTGGCCGGCGAGGGGATAAGCACGAGGCTGTTTCCACTGCGGGACACACATATCAGTGATATAGCGTCCGAGGTGCTGGAAGCCTCCGCCCTGGTTGTGGGAAGCCCCACCATAAACGGCAGGATATTTCCCTCGGTGGCGGAGTGCATGAACTATCTCGGCGGACTGAAACCGTCCGGCCTGGTGGGGGCCGCGTTCGGATCCTACGGCTGGAGCGGGGAAGCCGTGAAGGAATTGAACGGTCTGCTGGAGGGAATGAAGGTGCGGCTGGCCGGCGAAGGGTTGAAGGCCCAGTACGTTCCCGACGGCTCCGCGCTGCTGCGCGCGGCGGACCTTGGCAGAAGCGTGGGCCGGGAACTCAAAGGAATGCTGGAAGGGGAGGACTGATGGATGTAACGGCGCTCTTCACCATTACCTACGGCCTCTACGTAGTGGGCTCCCGCCGGGAGGACAAGCTAAACGGTCAGATAGCCAACACCGTATTTCAGCTCACATCGGACCCGGTGAAGATGGCCGTGTCCATAAACAAGACCGAACTCACACACCAGCTCATAAGCGAGACAGGCAGGTGCTGCATCGGTGTCCTCAGCCTGGAAGCGGACATGACCTTCATCGGGAATTTCGGTTTCAGGAGCGGAAGGGACATCGACAAGTTCGCCGAATTCCCCCATTTCCTGACGCGGGGGGGCTGTCCCCTGCCGAAGGATAACATCCTGGCCTATATCGACCTGGATATATGCGACACGGTAGACCTGGAGACCCATACCCTGTTCATAGGAGAGGTAATGGACTGCGGAATAAGGGGAGACGGAACTCCCATGACCTACGCCTACTACCGTGAGGTACTGTGCGGAAAGACACCTCCCACGGCGCCGTCGCACGTCGACGCGTCAGGCGGCGTGGAGGAACAACCGGAAGGAAAGGAAGAAAACGAAATGAAGAAGTACGTGTGCAACGTCTGCGGATACATCTACAACCCGGAGATGGGCGACCCCGACGGCGGAATAGAGGCCGGGACAAGGTTCGAGGACATTCCCGATGACTGGGTGTGTCCCGTGTGCGGCGTGGGCAAGGACCAGTTCTCCCCCGTCTGAGCTCTCTTCAGTTCCCTCGTTGAGTCTGCCCGGACAGGCTCAGCGAGGGCCCTTCGCGTAAGGTCCTAAATATGCAGGAGCTTACGGATCTCGTTCCTCCTCACCCTGAGCCACCTGCGAAGGTACAGAAGCAGGGGGACAAGCAATAACAGGCATCCGAAAACCACCGCGGACCAGCTGATGTACCAGCTTCGGTGGAGATGGCGGTTGATGAGAAGCTCCAGCCCCACCGCCAGGACCCCGGCGGCCATCATGGCGGCTATGACGCTGCCGATGGCTGACAGGTTCAGTTTTCTGGCCGTGATGAGAGTAAGCGCCAGGACGGTCCCTGTCAGCAGTGTCACCGGGAGGGCAAGGGGAACGAACCAGTCCGGCCCCGGGGTGAACCTGTCCAGAGAGTAGAGGAACAGGCACACAGCGGCGGTCTGCGCCGGGAGGTATATCCATGTTCTTCGGGATATCAGCGCCCCCATGATAACGGAGACCCAGGTGAAAGCGATGAAGACCACCGGGTAGTGTGCCCAGGAAATGGACTCGCCGGAACCGATGTCGGCGGCCAGGACCACCAGGACACCTGTAACAGCCATGAGGGAGAACGCCTCCAGGAGCCATCGCCGAATGCTCCGTTCCGCCTCCCGGGACTTTCGCTGGAGGGGTATCGGAGCCCCGTTCTCCTCTTCGGTCCAGGGAGGAATGGGATTCCCGCACAGAGGGCAGAAGCGGGAGCCTTCCTCCACCTCTACCTTGCAGTAACTGCAGAGCTTCATGGATAACCGCTCCTTTCGGACACACTCACCTGTACACCTTCACCGGCAATATGACGGAAGAAAAGCCTCTCCGTCTCCCGGCTCCGGATAACGCTTCCGAAACTCACGCTGAGCTTTTCCCTGTAACTGAATACCGCGCAGCTGGTCTTCATCCGGTTGTTCGGACCCAGCATAAGGCCGAAACTCCGAATATGAGGCTCCGTCCCTTCCGGTACGGTAATCCGGCCGAGATTGGTGAGCACTCCGGAATAGAGCCTCTCGCCCAGCCATCTGCGAACGAGCAGCAGCATCAGGTCCTTCAGGAACAGCGGCAGGACCCTGACGAAGGGGTTTCGCTGCGCCCGGACGTTCCGGGCCATCTGACGGCCCAGCTCCCTGCGGTCCACCTGCAGGGCCATGCTGTGATGGACCCTCTGAACGATCTCTCGGAAGCTGTAGACCCCGAGTCTCAGATCGATCTCCGGGGAGACGTACAGGGAGAAGTTGCGCATGGTCCCGGATGGATGGAACCTTCGCATGTCGACCGGTACCTCGATGCGGAGGATTCCCCTTCCCGGTCCATCATCCGTTCCACCGGCCCGGACCTGTGCCAGTGAATGCATGTACACGGCGACCAGGTACTCGGTAAGACTGGCTCCATGGCCGCGGGCGCGGAGCAGAACTTCATCCGCCGGCATTCTTCCGGTGATGACCCGGTAGCCTGGTACCGGCTGGTCGGGAAGGTGATAGGCGGGGGACAGTTTTACGGGGCCGGGCAGGTCCCTGTCGCAGTACCTGCTGTACGCGTCCTCGAACTCCTCCGGGGAGGGCGGTTCGTCCGGGTCGAAGAAGGGCTTCCGGTGTGTAACGCGCACCCCTCTACACCTGAGGTACTCTGTAACGAGGGTCCCGAAAAACCGCAGGGCTCCCGAGCCGTCGGTAAGCACATGGGAGAAATCAACGGCGATTGTGCCGCCTCCGGCCTGTACCCGGAGAAGGTGGCCGCTTCCCGTGGGCCCCGGCATCACCGAGGTCGGTACGTCGGTGAGCGGGCGCAGGTCGGGAATATTGTCGTCACGCTGCAGGTAGTACCAGAAAAGGCCCCGCTTAAGATGGACCTGGAAGTAGGGGAACCTGGGAAAGACCTTGCGAAGCGCCAGCTGCAGAGCGGAAACACGGATGGGAGCGTCAAGGGTCGCCGAAAGCCGATAGACGTCCGGTGACCAGTCCGAGAGCGAGGCGGGATAGATACGCGCCGCGTTGTCCAGGGTCAGCCAGTCCCTGTGTGAATCCACCCCTCCCCGTCCGTCGTTATCAGCCGTGGCCATGGAGTATCTCCATCAGGGGATCCCGCCCGAGAACGAAATAGTAAAGACATGTTCCGAACAGGCCGTGAAAGATCCCCGGGGCCCAGAGATTCCCGGTCCGGAAGTAGACTGAGGCCGTGATAAGGGCCAGAACAAAGGAGGCGCCTGTCAGAACCGGTGACGAGGCGTGCGCCGCGGCGAACAGGAGGGCCGTCAGGATGACCGTGACGGACACCGGCAGCCGGCTGTGCTTTCTGATGTTGCCGGCGATGAGGGCCACTACCAGGAACTGCTGTACAAGCCCCCATAGAGGGTAGAGCAGAAGTACCGGCAGTATGTGCCAGTGAAGCGTCATGCTGCCGGTGAACCTGCCGTAGGCCGCGAATCCCAGTACGGAAAGAAGCATGAAAGGTGTGAGGAGCCTGATGCTGCGTCCGAATCCACTCTTCGTGAACCCCCAGTCTGCCGGGGCCGAAGGATCGGAGGAAGCCCGCACCAGAACGAAACCCGTCCAGAAGAGGGAGGCTGCCACCACGAATACAAGTTGAAGGTCCAGCCAGTCGGCGAGGATGAGGTTGCCCAGACCGGTCAGCAGCACGAAGGAAATCTCCCGGCGCGAAGTGTTCTTTTCGGTCATCATCAGTCCCGCCCCCCGGTCAGGCCCGTTCTTCCCCTTCGCCTCAGCAATTCTCGGACACCACCCAGGAGAAGGAGAGCCAGTGCCATCAGAGGGGCCGCCAGCTCTATCCATTTCCCGTGCCGGGTGTAGAAGGTGATATCATCATTGCTTCGGATCGTCCATCTCGTGCCGGTCCGTGTGAAGAGGTCGGTGCTGCCCAGCACCCTTCCCATGGGATCGCAGAAGAAGGAGAAGCCGGAGTTGGAGCAGCATGCGTACCATCTCCTGTTCTCCACCGAACGGAAGGGGAGTATACAGGAGTGCTGCCAGATTATGGACGACCGTCCCCACCAGCTGTTGTTCATTATGGTCACCAGGAACTCCGCGCCCTCCTGCACCGCCTCCCGGTTGAGACTCGCGAAGGCTACCTCGTAGCAGATCATGGTCGAATAGGCAGCGGAGGACAGACGGAACACGGTGATCGACTCTCCGCGGCAGTGGTCCGCCCCCCCGATTCGAAGACCGCGAAGGAATGGGAAATGACGGGAGTAGGGGGTTCCCTCGGAGAAGGGGACGAGCATCCTCTTGTGCTTGGTGTGCTCCACCTCCCCGCCGGGCCCTACCTGCACCGCGCTGTTGAAGGTGCAGACCTCCCCGTCCCGCTCCTCCCTCTCGATAGTTCCCATCAGCAGCGCTGAGTCCAGCGTGCGGGCAAGAGTGGTCCAGGTGGCGCCGTCGGCAAC
>JAWOBF010000089.1:0-6733 GCA_046498225.1 Candidatus Aegiribacteria sp. | reverse complement strand
CTTGTGCTGGAGGGGCCGAGGGCCTGCGAGTGGCCAGGAGGTGGGTGTTGAGGCTCCAGGACTATGCGTATACGCCCAGGATCTGGCCGTCCCTGTTCACGGTCTTGCTGTGGATCGGCAGCCGGTCGTATTCCTTGTGCGGCACCAGGCACAGGTCCCGGAATGTCTCATCCAGGGTCATGTCAACGGTCATGGTAGAACCGTTCCTGACTATCACCAGAGGTATGATCTCACCCAGCTGCCTTCGTTTAATGAGATGATCCAGAGAGGTCCTGACACCCGATCTCAGCTCTATGGTGCCGTCTCCGGCTATGGCTCGACCATCGATCTCCAGAACCACATCTTCCTCCAGCAGTACCTCCGACGCCGGTGACCCATGCGCGGTCCCTGTCACCAGTACTCCTGTCTGCTCCTCGCCAACCTGGAACAGCTGGGTGACAGCGGGGTTGCCAATATTCTGATAGGATAGCCCGGCGGAGGGAAACCCGTCATACACACCATCCTCTATGTCGTCGAAGAAGTGCATTATGACCGGAACAGGCACTACGTATCCGATGTTCTCCGACTGGCTGCGCGACTGCATGGCTACGCCTATGACCCGGCCGTCGACAATTGCGGGGCCGCCGCTGTTGCCTGGGTTGATGGCAGCGTCCAGCTGCACGGACAGAAGGGACAGGTTGCTGTGGACGTAGTTGGAGGTCTCGATGCGTGAAATGACGCCCTGAGTGGTGCTCAACGCGTCTCCTCCCACCGGGTATCCGTAAACCGTTACCTGTTCCATCGTGTTTGGCAATTCACCCAGTTCCAGGGGCGTTATCCCCTGAAAGAACTCGGGATCATCCACGGTAAGAAGTGCCAGGTCGGCGTCATGGGATACGGCTGTCACGGCTGCCAGGTAACGTTTGGGATCCCCCTCCCTGCGGACCTGGAGGTAGGTCAGGTTGCTGACTACATGCGCATTGGTGAGAATGATACCGTCATCTATCACGCAGCCGGAGCCGAAGACCTCGTAGGGGGCCTCCCTCAGCCAGGGAATGTAGTAATTCGGGTTGGCGCTGGTTGCGTAGATCTTCACCATAGCCTGCTCTATATCCGCCGCGGAAGCTGTGCCGGCAAGCAGGAGCAGGATCGCGGCCGTCAGATATCGGATGCTCATTCTATCGCCTTTCTTCGGGATTGTGACCGTGTCGGCACGGGAACTTACCGGACCGTCAGATACCCTCCAGTCCTCCGGAGTCCACAACCTCCATTGAGCTGCCCTCCAGGTCATCTTCCATCGGCTGGTACCTTCCACCAATATGCTCCGCCAGGAACTTCTCGGCCACCGCGAAGAAGGACAATCTGTTCTCGGGCTTCTGGAAACCGTGTCCCTCGTCCGGGTAAAGAAGGTATGTGACGGGCAGTCCCTTTTCCTTCATTGCTTCTGCTATCTGGTCCGACTCCACTTTCCTGACCCTGGGATCGTTGGCCCCCTGACCGATAAGAAGCGGTCTGGCTATACTGTCCGCCCTGGATATGGGTGAGCGTTCCATCAGGTATTTTCTGCCTTCGTCCGAATCGGGCAGCGCCCCGATGCGCTGCCTCATCATTGGCTTTGTAGAGAGCCAGTATGGAGGCAGGTCGGACAGAAGCGTAACCAGGTTGGAGGGCCCTACGATGTCCACCCCGCAGGCGAACACTTCCGGTGTGAAGGTAAGCCCCACAAGGGTGGCGTAGCCGCCGTAGCTTCCGCCGAATATTGCGACCCTCTCCGGGTCCGAGAATCCCTCCGCCACCGCCCAGGAAACCGTATCCAGAAGGTCCTGGTGCATTTTACCGGCCCATTCACCGTTACCGGCGTTCAGGAAAGCCTTGCCCAGTCCCGTGGAAGCCCGGAAGTTCGTACTGATAACGAAATAACCCCTGTTCGCCAGCCACTGATGGGTGGGGTTGTAGCGCCAGTAGTCCCTTCCCCATGGTCCGCCGTGGACGACGAGGACAGAGGGGAGGGGTTCCTCCGGCGGGGTTCCCTCCGGATTGTCCAGCCATGGAGGCAGGGTGTAGTAGCTGACCAGGTCCAGCGCATCGGATGAACCGATCACAACCGGGTGCATTCTGGATAGCTCCAGTTCATCCAGTTCCGGCCTCATGGCGCAGAGTTCCTCCGCTTCGCCTTTCTCGCGGTGGTAGAGATAGAATCTCTGTGAACCCTTATCCACGTTGTACTGGACCAGCCACGACAAGTCGTCCAGGGTTCTGTCCACAACGGTAAGGTCCCCCCGGTGAACCGTCTTGAGATACTCGATATCCCCGCTGATATCGTCGTCGAGGATAGAGTACTCCCGCCTGATGTAGTCGAACACCGCTGCCTGGGGTTTCATAGTGCGGGGATGATGAAGCACCCTTCCGGAGAGGTCCGCCCTGGGATGTTCGGCGTGAGTCTCCCAGCGGTTCTCTTCCAGATCGACGGAAACCAGCGCTGCTGTATCCCTGTCCGCCGACCACATAAGCCACAGACGATTATCGATGTCGGTACCAAGCGGATAGGAAGTGTTTCCGTCCTCCGGGCCGACCCTGAACAGTTGCTCCCAGCGGTCAGCTTTGCGCAGCATGCATTCCACCCCACCGTCATCCAGTGTCCGGACTCCCGCGATGAGTTCCAGGTCCAGGTCGAACAGGTAGCTGGCAAAACCATCGTTCTCCAGAACCCTTTCCCGGCTGCCGGTCTTCAGGTTGACGGAGAATACGTCGTGCCAGTGAGGGTCGCGGTCGTTGATCCCAAGCAGGACAGTTTCAGGATGCAGGTGGCTTGCGTGCATGAGGAGGGAGCTTGTTTCATCCATCGGAGTCAGGTCTCTCTGCTCCTTCGAGGCTGTGTCCACGCTGTAGATATGGAAGTTCTCGTCACCGTCACTGTCCATTCTGAAAAGCATGACTCCCGGAAGGTAGGTCCAGCAGTACCATCGTATACCTCTTCCGGTATCCGAAGTTACGGCGACAGCTTCATCCAGGTCCTCCGCAGGTGCCACCCAGATGTTCAGAACACCATCAAGGGGAGCCAGGTAGGAGATGTACTCTCCATCGGGGCTCAGCTGAAGGTTTGCCCGGTCTGGGTTGCCCATGAACGTTTTCCGGGGTACTATGGGGACGGTGTTCTCAGCCATTGTTTCCTTTCCTCGGTATTCAGGCAATCAGCTCTTGTCGAACTATTATACAACTATTCATGGATCACCGTGTCGTACCACAGCCTGTAGTCGGTTCCCCTGAAAACTCTTCTCTCTTCCTCCATCAGCTTGTCGTAACGGTAATTCTGAGAATCCGGAGCGTCAGGGCCCACGAACCTCCGATGGAGGACCTGCCTTCCCCGGTCGGTATAGAAGCTCTCCGCCGGAGTTCCGTTTTCCCATCCCCAGAACACCGCTAGACACCGCCCGTAATCACTGTCTCCAACTTTCAGGTCCACCGCCCTCGCCGAGTAGTCCCGATGATTACCGGTGGAATAAGAAAGAGGGAACAGTTCTCCTTTCTCGCCCATGAACCTTACAGCCGGATATTTCCCGTCGGCGGTCACTCTCATTATCCAGGCGAATCCGTTTTCAGTACTGTGGAAGTAATCGAGGATATTGGGCTCCAGCGGCTCGCAGTCCGAATGTTCTATGAGCACTTCGAAGCATTCTCTGCCCAGGACATTTACTTTCCGCACAACCTGTGTCTGAACCGATTGGGTGAGTATTCCTCCCGGATAGTCAAAGAAATCGCATACCTCCACATGGCCTGCTTCCATTACCGAGCCGAAATAGAGCCCGGGCCCCAGGGTCCCGACCCTCATCTCTTCACCGGCCAGTTCATCGATAACGATCTTCGGTGCAACCTTGAGCGCTTCCGGTTTACCTTCGCTGCGTGACATTCCAAGAACCTCCTCCTTCATTCTGCCCCGGCCATCCCAGAGCCTTCTCTTTACCGTTCCCAGGGGAACCCCCAGCCGATGGGCCACCTGCTTCTGTGAGTAACCATTGAGATAGGTGAGCCTGGCTGTCTCCCTGAGCCTCGAGGAAAGTCTGGAAAGGGCCACGATCGCGGGAACCTCCTGAGGGTCGAAAACCTTCGCTTCAACTGTTTCCCTGCCTGCTTCGGACTGTGTGAGATGCTCTTCCAGAGAAATGAAGTGGCGCCCCCTGGCAAGTCTGTTCCGGGCGATGTTCCGTGCCGTCTGCCTGACCCACCCTCCGAAGTTATAGGGCTCCTTCAGAGTGGAGAGTTTCCGGTAGGCTCTCAGGAAAGCTTCCTGGACCACATCCTCGGCGTCGTCATGGCTGCCCAGCAGGCGGGTAAGTTCAATCAGTATGTTCTCACGGCAGCCTTCTACCAGTTTTCCGAAAGCATCCAGATTGCCCTTCCGGGCAGACAGTACAAGTTCGCGATCCGTTGGTCTATCCATTCTCTCCTCCGCGTATTTCCTCAACCATCTAACCCGGGAATTCCGCGAAGGTTCGGTTCTTCGGTGAAGTCATGAAGGTCATGCAGAAGTGCAGGTGACAGGTTTTCAGGTCGCGGAACCGGCTACTCTCCTGTTCGCCTGCCGACCCTTTCGGGGATCTGCTCCTCCAGTCTGACACGCTCCATTCTTTCCGCGTATGTGAGATAACTGTTTACGGCGTTCACGCGGTCGCCCAGTTCCCAGAGCGCGTCGGCCAGGTTCAGGTAAGCCACGGTCCTCGCAGGATCCAGTGCCAGCACTGCGCCAAGAACTTCAACAGCTTCCTCGCAGCGCCCCGTCTGCTCCAGGAAGAAACCGTAATCGTTGGCTATCGCGGTGAATTCACCGATGGTTGCATAAGGTTCAAGCACTGATGCATGAAAAGCCGCGCTGTCATCAAAAGCGCTGTACCATGGATATCCTGTAACCAGGTTGTTCACAACTTCCTCAGCTTCACTGAAATACTCCACCGCCCTTTCGGGGTCTCCGGACCTGTACTCTTCCAGTGCATGTCCGCGAGCGCTCCTGAGGAACTTCATAGCCATCTCGCCGGCGCGGTAATAGTTTCCGGGGTAGAACATAACTTCCAGTTCTTCTGCCGCTTCACCGATCAGGCCCATGGCAAGAAGTGAATCTATGCTCTCCAGGGCTTCCAGCGAAGGGTCGCCCATAAGCCATTCCACCGGAACAAGTTCATCATCCCGCCAGGAGTATCGGGCTCCGGCGTACCGGGCGCTGAAGGGCATCTGGAAGTAGATGGTGAGAAGTGAGTCCTCCTCCCAGGAGACGGAGGACTTCGAGAAATTATACTCACCCTGATAGGGTCCGGAAGCCAGAACATCCGGTCCCTCAGGACCGTCACCGATGAGGAAAAGGGTCAAAGAGAGGTGGCCGTCGGGAACACCGGCTACTATCAGCTCACTTGTATCCCCGGAAAGCAGTGAGGCCGGGTAACCATCTACGACAGGGAACACGAAATGATTCTCCTTCCAGACCTCTGCCAGTTCCGGGATGTCAGATACGGGCCGGGCGAAACAGCAGACCGACAAAGCCGCCAGGATCCACGGGCAGTATTTCATGAACTATCCTCTCTCAATCTGGTAATTTATCGGCAGTTAAGTCCGACCCCGGTGGTTGAAGGTGAGCTCGCGCACTCGGGCGATATCGCTGTGGATTATATCCGACGCGTTCAGCTCGATGCGCAGGAACCGTTTCATCGTTCCGGTTATGAAGCGGCTTCGCGCCGGACCGGAGGATATGTCCTCCTCCGTCATCGCCCTGAACAGCTCCGGTATCAGGGCGGCGGTAACCGTCAGCAGGACCACCTGCCCCAGGTAGAGCCTTATATCCTTCGCCTGCAGGGGAAGGTCCTCCTCCAGGTCGGCGGGAAGTGTCCTGAGGAACTCGCCTATGGCTCCCGCGAAGGCCACTCTCCTGTCCCTGCTCACCAGGGGATCGAAC
Organism: Candidatus Aegiribacteria sp.; assembly: GCA_046498225.1. Taxonomy (GTDB): domain Bacteria; phylum Fermentibacterota; class Fermentibacteria; order Fermentibacterales; family JCC-6; genus Aegiribacteria. Next base: position 816 of record JAWOBF010000089.1, on the reverse strand, counting down.
AGGTGTGAGCCAACAATTCCCGGGGACTCCGTCACCCTCTCCATGGTGTAGTCCAGCATGGAGTATATCCTCACCGGAAGCGGCATGCCGTCTATCGCCAGGATCCTCTCCCAGTCATCGAAAAGACTCTCCATAGATTCCTTCAGCGCCAGGTCTATCAGACGCTCCTTAGATCCGAAGTGGTAGTTCAGCGCAGCCGGGTTCACATCCGCCTCCTCGGCTATTCGGCGGGTGGTGATGGCCACAGCGCCATCCGAGCCAATCAGCCTTGCGGCGGCGTCCATAATTCTTCTTCCGGTGTCCATGACCTTTTCCATATCTACCCGTCCCATTCCTGAAAGCCTGAAACATGTGAAACATATGATTGAATCATTCGTACAACAACTCCCGTGACTTTACCGGGCCTAATTGTGAAAACCGTTTTCCGGTAAGGTTCCCAGGGCAAGCCTTGACGCGGAATGCCAATTATATACCTTTAAATATGTGGGTATAATATTCTTACAAATGCTTAGAAGGAATCGATATTCAGGATAAAATCGGGAAAAGAATTCACATAGGTACATCCGGCTGGCACTACGACCACTGGAAGGGGAAGTTCTACCCGGGGAAGATCGCTCCGTCCGACTTTCTCGATTACTACTCCAAAAGGTTCGGTACGGTGGAGATAAACAACTCCTTCTACCGTATGCCCTCTGTGGATACCATTCGAGACTGGAGAAATACCGCCGGGAAGGACTTCATTTTCTCCGTCAAGGCGAGCAGGTACATTACTCACATGAAGAAGCTCAAGGACCCGGAAAAGCCTGTGGAGCGTTT
>JAWOBF010000093.1:0-8028 GCA_046498225.1 Candidatus Aegiribacteria sp. | reverse complement strand
TGCCTGAAGTGGCCGGCGGGATACTGGCGGGACGAGATGCTCTTCTGGCGCGCCAGGCTGGCGGGAGAACTGGGCGACCCGCATTTGAGGGATTCACTTCTGGAGAGGGTTTCCACGGAGCATCCCTGGGAATTCTACGGCATGCTCGCAGCGAATAGACTCGGCCTGAACACGGCTCCGGATTTTTCAGTTCCCGAGATAAGGCTGTCCCGTGACCCGGTCTGTTCGCTGGCCGTTTCCCTGACCGCCCGGGGTTACGGCCTGCCCGCGGCGGAGATGCTGCGGACGTTTTCCGGCGCCCCTTTGGAGAGGAGGGCGGCCGCCCTGTCCCTGATGGGATATCACGGCTACTCCCTGTCGCTCCTGCGCGGGCTGGATTCCCGGCTGAGGGAGGAGGAGGGTAGGATGCTGCCCGATTCACTGCTTTTACTCTACTTCCCCTCTCCCTACCGCGGTCTGGCCGCCTCGGCCACCGACACGCTCCTGCTCGAAGCGCACATTCTGCAGGGCATAATGAGGGAGGAGAGCTATTTCAACAGATGGGTCGTCTCCCATGCCGGGGCCAGGGGCGTGGCGCAGCTGATGCCGTCCACCGCCGCCGACGTGGCAAGATGGTACGGTCTGCCTCCGCTGAGCGAGGAGGGCTTCTTCGACCCCGCCGCCTCGGTTCCCTACGGCGCCCTCTACATAGACCGGCAGTACAGAAGCTTCGAAGGTGAGCGGCCCCTCTTCCTGGCCGCCTACAACGCCGGGCCCGCCAACGCTTCCAGGTGGGCGGGAATGCACGGGTGGAACCCCCGGGACCCGGAGATGTATATTGAACAGATAACCTACAGGGAAACGCGGATGTACGTTAAAAAAGTCCTGCGCTCGGCATGGATTTACGAGAGGCGATGAAAAATGGGCTTACTCATGACCGTCATACTTCTTGGATACTTCGTTGAACCACCGGAACCCACCACCCTGGTCTATCCCCCATTCGGCCACTGCATGGGCATATACAGGGCGGGCACGGAGCAGCTGGCCATGCTGCTGGGAGGACTGGTAAGGTTCGACGACCCGCAGGGGCTGGCCTGTGTGAAGCTGGAGGCCTGGGACGGTCCCGGCACCGCCGACGACGATGAACTGGCCGTATACGGCGTCAACTCCGGCAGCGGCCACATTATCTACAACGCCGACATGTATACACTGGGTCTTTACGGGGGTACCGGCCCGGGGGATGACCAGCTCTCCGCCCCCCACGGCATAGCCGCCAGCCCCTCGGGCCTGGTGCTTGTGTCGGATACCGGCAACAGGAGGGTTGTGATACTCAAGAGAAGCGGCTCGAGGCTTCTTCCCCGGGGTTCCCTTCCGGCGGAATTCGTCGAGCCCTGGGACGTGGCCCTGGACGGTTCCGGAGGTGTTTACGCCACCGACCGGGCTGGAGGGCTGGTCTACCTGTTCGATTCCATTTCCGACTCGCTTCCCCAAACGGTAGCGGTGGATTCCCCCTCGGGCATCGACGCTGTGAACGGTGAACGGTGGTTCCACGACGACGGGGGTGATTTCATGGTGGTTGTGGCGGAGGACGCTTCGGCCATCCTGAAAGTCCAGGACGGGCAGGTCACGGCCCGCGCATCCGTATCGGACTTCGGCGGGGAGGTGCTGAACTACCCGGCCATAGATTTCTGGGGGAACGTGTGGGTGACGGACAGCATCTCCTGCAGCGTGCACAAGTTCACCGAAGACCTGGAGTACCTGGCCAGCTTCGGCACTCAGGGTCATGGTGACAGGGAGTTCTGGTTCCCCACCGGCATATCCATATGGAAGCGATACGGTCAGGTCTTCGTGGCGGAGAGGGAGGGAGCGAGGTACTTCTGGATAGGGGTGGACATCCTGGACCTGGAAGTGGAGCATCCCGGCAGGGGGTACGCCCTGCGGGGGACCCTCACGGAGGACGCCCTGGTGCAGGCCGGCATATACGATTCCGGCGGGCAGCAGGTCTACCGGCTGGCCGAGGGTAGATTCGAAGCCGGTGAGCTGGACCTTCAGTGGGACGGCAGTACGAACAGGGGCATTCCCGTTCCGGAGGGAGAATACACGATGGAGATGGTCCTGGAACCCGTCTACTCCAGCAAGGGATACTTCACGAAGACTGTCACCGACGAGTTCACCCTTGACTACGTCGATATCTACACCAGAGGATAGGGAGGCGGTTTCCTGAAGTACGCTATCCTGGCGGCTCTGCTGGTGATGTCCGCCTTCTTCAGCGGCTCCGAGACGGCATGCTTCAGCCTGGACCGGCTTCAGAGGAGAAGGCTCAGGAGGACCGAGTCCGGCCGAAGGGTACTCTCGCTTCTCTCCAGCCCCGAGAAGCTCCTCTCCGCCATACTCCTGGGGAATACGGTGGTGAACATCACCGCTTCAGCCCTGGCCGCCTCCATCGTCTCCGGCTACATACCGGGAAGCAGAGGTCTGAGCCTCGCCGTAGCGGTTGGAAGCATGACATTTCTCCTGCTCATCTTCGGTGAGATATCGCCCAAGACCATCGCCGTGACCCACGCCGAGAAATGGGCATCACGCACTTCCGGTGTCCTTATGCTGTTCATGAAGACCGTTTCTCCCCTGGCCTCGACCCTCTCCCGGCTCTCCGGCCTGGTGGCTTCCAGAACGGCTGCCGGCAGGCCGGGCGGAATCCTCTCACGGGAGGAGATAATTGCCATGGTGGAGCTGGGAAGGTCCGAAGGGCTCCTGGGCTCCGAGGGTGGAGCTACGCTGAACCTGCTGACGCTCAACGAGTCTCAGTGCACGGATGTCATGAAACCCAGGTCCGAGGTCGCGGTCCTTCGGACCGGATGGGACAGTGACAGGTTCCGGCAGGTGATGAACAGCACCGGCTACACCAGGTTCCCGGTTCTTCACGGACCGATGGAAAAGGTGGCGGGGTACGTGGATTCCAGGGAGTTCTTCCTTCATGAGAAGGATTCTCCGGTCCCACTGCACCATCTGCCGTCTTTTCCGGAGAACGCCTCGCTGGAAGATGTCCTGCTGGGCCTGAGGGACATGGACGAGGAAACCGGCGCGGTGTTCGACGAGTATGGCGACTGGACGGGAATAGTGACCGTCCATGACATACTCGACTTCTTCCTGTTCAGCTCCGCGGTAAGGCCCGGAAGCCTCCCCTCCGGAGTGACGGTTCGCGGCGGATGGCTGGAGGTCCCCGCGGCCATGAAGCTGTCGGTGCTGTCCGACCTGGCCGGGAAGGAGTTCCACGCCAGGTTCGCCGAGACCTGCGGGGGTCTGATGCAGGAGATGACGGGAAGGATACCCGAGGAGGGGGAGGAAATGGAGATTGAAGGCTGCCTGTTCAGGGTGGTCTCCAGGGAGGGACCGAGACTGGAGAGGCTGAAGGTAAGGCTCAGGAACGAAGGGGAGAAGAACTCATGATGCTGTTCCTCTTCATCTTCTCCGTATTGCTGTCAGCCCTGTCCAGCGGGTCTGAGACGGCCTTTTCCGCCGCCAGCAGGATAAGGGCCTACAGCCGTCTTCGGGAGGGCCGGAAATGGGCCCGGCTGACACTGGGGTTCATAGAGAATCCCAGAAGGTACCTGACCACCACCCTGGTGGGGACCAACGTTGGTAATGTCCTTGCCTCCAGCATAGCCTCCCAGCATAGCGCAGGTACCGGTGTGGTCTGGCTCGAGCCGGTATCAATCGTTCTCCTGTCGCTCTTCATGCTCCTCTTCGCCGAGATGATACCGAAGCAGATGATGCTGATCTCCAGGGAAAGGGTTGTCTCCAGGCTGTCCGTTCCGCTGTTCGTACTCCGGGTCCTGCTCTACCCGGTGATAATCGTGGCGGACACTCTCGCATCGCTGATAGTGGGCAGAAAGGTGAATTCCCGCGTGTTCGAGAGCAAGAGCGAGATACTGGCCCTGCTCACCGATTCACCATCCGCCGCCGGGACCATAGCCGAGCGGATACTGAGTATGAACGACATAAGGGTCGTCGATGTCATGAGGCCCCTGGCGGAGCCGCCGAGGGTGACCATAGGGGAGGACACCGGAACCGCCATGGAAAAACTGATAATCACGGACTACCCCTTCGTTCTCGTAACGGAGAGGGACGGAAAGACCATCAGAGGCTACGCCGACGGCGGGTCCCTGATAAGCTCCGGCAGGGTACTGGACGGCGCCGGCATAGAGGGAATACCCTATTTCCAGTACGACGAGGACCTGATAAGCGTCACCGCCAGGCTGCGCAGGTCCGCCTCGCCGGTCGGCATCGTGATGGGAAGGAGGGGCCAGCCGGCGGGTATCGCCGTCCTTGACGACATAATCGATTCCCTGTTAGGTAAAACCGGGACAGCTTCCGAGGCAGAGGTCTCATCCGAAAAACAGATCGAGTGGAGCGATGGTGAAGCGGTCATTCGGAACGTTCACGTGGATAGGGGATGAAAAACCTCCCTTCACGTGGCTGAAGGCTCCTGACGACTGTTCCCCCGATTGTGTGGACGCCGCTCTTGTCTCCGGCCGCGGGGACCCCGGCCGGGCATCGGAAACCGTGCGCAAGCGCTTCGGCAACGCCATCCCCTGGGCCGCCTACTGCCATGAGGAAGATTTTCACCTCTGGCTGAACGCCGGCGCTTACGCCTTTATCGTTCCCGGGGCCTCATCTGAATCGGCCTCCGCCTCACTTAACGGCATCCGCAGGCTCTCGGAGACCGCCTCCAGCAGGAACCCCCTGTCCGGACTGCCGGGCAACCAGCCCATCGCCTCCCGGCTCAGGTCCCACGTACTCGATGGGGATTGCATGGCCGCCTACTTCGACATATCCGGTTTCAAACCCTTCAACGACTATTACGGTTTCTCCCGGGGCGACGCCGTGCTCAGGTCCCTTTCGTCGATACTCACGGAGAATCTGTCCGGTCATTTCGTGGGACATGTGGGGGGCGACGATTTCGTGGCTGTGGGCCGGGGGGAGGAATTCCTCGATTCCGTGCAGCGTGTCACCAGGATTTTCAACGGCAGGGCGGGTGGATTCTACAGCGGCGGCGACCTTGCCGCCGGGGGCATAGAGGCGCTGGACCGTACAGGCAGTTTCAGGTTCTACCCGCTGATGGACCTGACCGTGTCCGTGGTGGACGGCAGTGGATGCGCAACGGTTGACGACCTGGCGCGCAAGGCGGGGCTGGAGAAGAAGAGGGTGAAGGGAGAGATAATGCCGGACACGGTTTCCAGCTTCCTTGCCGGTGAGTCCGGCGAGCCGGAATACGGGGACTTCCGGAGATGGGTGGATGGCAGCAGTCCCGACGCAAATCAGATCAAGGCCCTGCTGGAATCGGCGGGTATCCTGGGGGATACCGGAATGCCCCGATGCCTCGCCGAGATCCTCAGGCTGGAGAGTGACTACAGGATCCGCAAGAGCGCGGCGCGGGCCCTGGGAAGCATAGCGGGAGACAGCTCGGTGGAAGCCCTGCGCAGGGCGGTCCGGGACGGGAACGTTCACGTGAGGACCGCTGCCACCATGGCCCTTCCCTTCATTCTGGGGGCTGAAGCCGGGCCGCTTCTCAGCCGGGCCGTCCGGGACGGGAGCACCTGGGTGAGAAGGGCCGCGCTCAGGGGCCTGGGAGTGAGCGGATGGAGGGGCGCCGCCGAAATACTTTCCCGGGAGCTGGAAAGGGCCGGCGAAGGAAGGTACTGGCTCGATCACAGGCAGGAGCTGACCGCCGCCCTGGAAGGAGCCTCATTTCTGGGAGACCCCACACTGTCGGACCGGGTGGCGGAAGTGCTCCTGCACAATCCGGGGATCAGGAAGTCCCTGATCTGGAAGGCTCTGCTCACTCTGGGGGGGCGGACCTGCTTCCGGGAGATTCTGCGGGCTTTCAGGACCGGCGCGTACCATGACTGCGTGGAGAACCTGGGCAGTTTCGACCCCGGCTGCCTGTCGCCGGCCGAGCAGGAGGAGCTGGAATCGGTGCTTGTATCGGTAAAGCCCAGGAGAAGGGCGGACAGAATACATATACTCGAGTTTCTTGGCCGCCTGACTGCGGCTCCCTCTGAAACCGTCTCCGGCATGCTGCTTGACAGGATAGCGTCCACGGGTGAACCGGCGGAGTTCGAGACCCTCGTCGATACTCTCCAGGCCAGGGGAGTCGCTCCCAGGGCATGCGATCTGGCCCGAATAGTGGACAACATCGGCAGGGGGAAGCTCAAGCTCGCAAGGAAGGCGATAGTCTCCATGCTCAGGTGGGCATCCACCGGCAAGTACTCCATCTCCCGGGCCTACCTGGAGAAGCTACTGAGACATGATTCCCGGGAGGTAAGGACCGCCGCGGCAAGGGCGGTGATAGCGCTCGCCAGAAAGGAAAGAAAAACCGGTGATAACCCAAAATAACATACTACGCCGGTAGGGTATTGTTTTTTGCGCCCGAAATCGTTATCTTGTTTACAAGTACAATCATATGAGTATTTACTACTCTTGAAAGGAGACTAAATTGAAGTATATCTTTATGCTTCTCATCACTGCGGCTCTGGCCACTTCCGGAACCATCCAGCCTGCGCTTCAGGAGGAGATGGCTTCATCCTTCGATACGGACCTGCTCCCTGTGTTCATACTGATGCAGGGTGAGCTGGATACCGACTGGATAGAAGCCGCCACCGCCGATATGACAAGGGAGGAGAGGCAGCAGTTCGTGGTGGATGCCCTCAAGGACAGGGCCGAGACCTCCCAGGCTTCCATCCTCGCGGCGCTGGACGCCTACGGCTCCACGGATGTTGCGAACATACATCCCCTCTGGCTGGCCAACTCCGTCTACTGCGAAGCTACACCGCAGGTGATAAGGCAGATGGCCTCCAGGAGCGATGTCACACTGGTGGAGATGGGTACTTACGAGAACAGCGGCCTCATCGAACCGGTGGAGGTGCGCGAGACCACTCCGGAGGAACGGGAAAAGGCCATAGTCTGGAGCGTCACGCAGATAAACGCCGACGACGTCTGGGCAATGGGCTACAACGGCGACGGCATCATCGTCGGAGTGATAGATACCGGTACGGACTACAACCACCTGGACCTTCACAACAGGATGTGGCACGATACTCCCAACGGTTACCATTACGGCTGGGACTTCTACGACAACGACGACGACCCCATGGACGATTACGGCCATGGAACCCACTGTTCCGGGTCCGTCCTGGGTGACGGCACCGAGGGCACCGAGACCGGCGTTGCGCCGGGAGCGGTATGCATGGCCCTTCGCATCAACTACTACGGTGGAGGAGAATACACCTGGATAGAGGCCATGGAGTTCGGCGCCGACTACGGCGCGTCCGTGCTCACCATGTCCCTGGGCTCCGGACAGGGCAACACCACCCTCAGGACAGCCGAGGAGAACCTCCTCACCGCCGGTGTCTACCACAGCGTTGCCGCCGGCAACAGCGGATCGGGATCGAGCACCGTACTCTCCAGCGGCGACAGCCCTCCGCCCTGGTTCCATCCAGACCAGACCCACCACGGCGGACAGAGTGCCGTGGTAACGGTTGGCGCAACCGACAGCGGCGACAACATCGCCAGTTTCTCCAGCCGCGGTCCCACAGTCGTCTGGTCCGATTACACCGATTCCAGCCCGCTTATCGACCCCGACATCAGCGGCCCCGGAGTCGACGTTGTCAGCACCAGCTGGGGCGGCGGATACGAAACCATGAGCGGAACCTCGATGGCCACCCCCCACCTGGCGGGCGTCGCGGCCCTGATACTGGACGCCAACCCCAGCCTCTCGGTGGCGAAGATAGACAGCATCATAGAGGTAACTTCGCTTGATCTGGGCACAGCCGGCAAGGACAATACATACGGCGCCGGCAGGGTGGACGCCCTGGCAGCCGTACAGGCCGCCCTGGCCGTTGGCGTCGCGGCAGGCGACGAGACAGCCGGACCGGCCGGGCTTCTCATCAGCTCGGTCAGCCCCAACCCGGTGCTGAACATGGCCTCCTTCGAGGTCTACACCGCTTCTCCGGGCATGGCCGACATCGCAGTGTTCGACCTCTCCGGCAG
>JAWOBF010000063.1:0-60007 GCA_046498225.1 Candidatus Aegiribacteria sp. | reverse complement strand
ATCTTCGACCCCGCTTCCGGTGAGCTGCTGCACCACGCGGTCTTCCCGGCGGAGGGATGGAGCTGGAAGCTGGAAGTCTCGGAAAGGGGCATCATGGCCTGGGAGGAGGACCCAGAACTGGGCTACCAGAAACTCTACGTACTGGAATGAAAAGGGGACGGAGGGTTTTTATTCTCCCAACACAATTAATTTGACCATGTTTGGATTAGCAGCCCCTAATTAATTACTTTCCTAAAATAAAAACCCTCCGTCCCCTTTGGGCGGGGGGTTACCAGGCGCTGCCACCGGAGCCTGTCATGTAGTAGAGGGGCATGGCCAGGGCAACCAGGTCGGAGTACTCCTCGGGTTTCTTTCTTTTGCCGAAGTTCACCAGTATGGCGGGGCCGTTCATCTCCACCGTCTTGAAGTCCTTTCTGTGCTGGAGCAGATGCCTCCTCACCTCCGGCGTCATAACCTGAGGGGTGCGGTTCTCGTCGCCCTTGAGGACGAAGGCCTTGGAGAATTCCGGGTCCTCGGGGAAATTGATGTCCTGCGCGCCGAACTTGCTGCCGATGAGGTCCAGCACCGCCACCTGCCTTCGAAGGAAAGTCCTGGGAAGGGTCAGCTCCTGGTCCTCCAGGATACACACAGTCTGCCTGTACGTCTTTGAGGAGTTGTTCCGCCCCGTATGCCGGTGTACGGTGTACTGGTAGTCCGCCAGGTGGATGGTCACCCCCTCCGACTCCCATTTCAGATGGTTCTTCATTTTCCTTCTGGTGCCTGTGTTGAACAGCTGGAAGGCAAAGCGGTTGTGTTCACCCGAACCTTTGGGCGTGAACCGGGCCCCGAGCCTCTGGGCTATGCCCTGCCACGCGGTGGTCCGCTTCTTCTCCACCATGACCACCAGCCAGATTATTCCTCCGGCTATGAGCAGTACAGCGATGATTGGAACTGCGAGTTCCATGTTACCCCCGTTCCTTAGTACTTGTTCAATAATCCCGTTCATACAATGATATGAAATGGAACATAATCGGATGAGACCGACAGAGGGAGCGGACAATGCTTGAGGTAACCCCGGACATAAGCATACCTGATTCGGAGCTGGACCTGGAATTCGTCCGGTCCGGCGGTCCCGGAGGCCAGAAGGTCAACAAGACGTCCTCGGCGGTGGTCCTGCGGTTCGACGCGCTTGGTTCGCCATCCCTTCCCGACGAGGTGAAGGAACGGCTGCGGAAGGTGGCCGGCAGCAAACTCAGCGGAGAGGGAGTCCTGGTTATCCATTCCAGGAAGTACCGGTCCCAGAGCCGCAACCGGGACAGCGCCCTGCGAAAACTGCGCAGGCTCCTGAAGAGGGCTGCCCGCAGGCCTTCCGGGCGAAAGCCCACGAAACCCACCGGGGCCTCCGTCCGGAAAAGGCTGGAAGAGAAGAAAAGACGGGGACAGCTGAAAAAGGAAAGGGGCTACAGACCTTCCGGTGAAGACCTCCCCTGACTGTACCGGGGACCGGCCCGGTGTGTATATTCCCTCCGACATGCTTTGAACCCTGATCATGGAAAGAGGCCGAGTGCCGGAATTCAGGCTTTACGACGGCATTAACTGTCCGTGCCCATCGGACTGCAGACGGCGGGGAAACTGCGCCGAATGCATCGCCTTCCATCATGAAAGGCACCAGCAGACCTACTGCGAGTTCCTTATGGATAAGCTTCAGAAGGGCGGTATTCCTCAGCGCTCCCTTCCATCCGGCAGGGAGATAAGACTGACGGATTACGGTCCCTGCGCCGGTTGAGCGGGCAAGCTCAACCCGACCAGGCTGGCCGGGATACTGGAAAAACTTCCCCTGCCCGATTCCCCGAACCTGATAGTGGGAATGCAGACCATGGACGACGCGGGGGTGTACAGAATATCCGATGAAGTGGCGCTGGTGCAGACGGTTGACTTCTTCTTCCCCATAGTGGACGACGCCAGGAGCTTCGGCCGAATAGCCGCCGCCAACAGCATGTCCGACATCTGGGCCATGGGGGCAAAGGCCATCACCGCCATGAACCACCTTGCCTACCCCGCGGGCAGAATACCGCCGGAAACAATAGAGGAGCTTCTGACGGGCGCCGCGGAGAAGCTGCACGAGGCCGGCGTGGTCCTGCTGGGAGGCCATACCATGGAACAGGAAGAGATGCTCTTCGGAATGAGCGTCACCGGAATAACCAGCCCGGCCACCGCCATGACCAACGACAACGCCCGCCCCGGCGACCTGATAATCCTGACCAAGCCAATAGGGACCGGGGTCTACTGCGACGCCATGCTCAACCACGGGCTGTCGGAGTCCAGGTTCAATACCTTCGTCTACTGGATGGAAAGGCTGAACAAGTACGCCTCGGAGATAATGCAGAGGTTCCCGGTGAGCTGCCTCACCGACGTCACCGGCTTCGGCCTCCTGGGCCACGCCCTCCCCATAGCGAAGAACGCCGGGGTCAGGCTGGTTATCAACTCCGGGGACGTTCCCCTGCTGCCGGGACTTCCGGAACTCCTGGATACATTCAACCCCAAGGGCGTGTGCAAATGCTCCGAGTACGTGGACCCGTGGCTGAAAATATCCGCAGGAGTGGACAGCCGCTATTACACTCTCTTCGCAGAAGCCCAGACTTCGGGAGGGCTGCTGGCCACGGTCTCCCCCGGTCAGGCGGAAGCGCTGGTTGCAACGCTGAGGGAACACGGCGACACGGAATCCGCAGTTATCGGCCGGGTGATGGAGATGACCGAACCTTCCGTATACCTGGAGCTTCGTTAATACTCGATCCTGAAATCCATCTGCTCCCAGCCGGGTTCCAGCTCCTCTACCGATACATTCGAGACACTGGCGTGGGAAGGACCGCGGGAAGCCCATTCCAGAAGGCTGTCCACATCGCTATCCTCTCCCTGGGCCACTATCTCCACCCTGCCGTCGGGAAGGTTCCTGACATGGCCGGTGACTCCCAGCCTTCGAGCCCTGTCCCGAGTGTAAGCCCTGAAGCAGACCCCCTGGACCCTGCCGGATACCATAGCTCTCACCCTCTTCATGATGTCCGTCAGCCCTCCATTGCCGTTCCAATGATCGCTCGAAACTCCCATTTACACTTATAGGGCCGGGACGGTTCCCGGTCAATGTCATTCCAGGTCCGAAGAGAGAAATGAGTGCTACACTTGCATCGGAACCGGAGTGGAATAATGTTCGTAAAATAGCGGGTCCCTCAGAACGAACCGAAAGGAGTACATGATGAGCGACAGAGCCCTGGAAGCCATAAAGGGAGCCATCCTGCTGGAGAAGAGGGGGCAGGTCTTCTACTGGCGTATCGTAGAGCAGTCGGGCAGCGACGCGGTCAGGGAGATCTTCACCAAGATGGCAGAGGAGGAGAAAAAGCACGAGGAAGTGCTTTCTCAGCATTACGCCAGCCTTGTCCGGGACGGCAGCCTCGCCGCCATCACGGAACTGGGAGAGGTGGAGGACCATACCGGGAAGATGCTCACGCAGACGATCAGGAACGAGATAGAGGCGGCCGGTTACGAAGCTGCTGCGATCTCAGCGGCCATAGCCCTGGAGAAGGAGGCGGAAGCCTTCTACAGGAACAAGGCGCAGGAGGCAGAGTCCGGTACGGAGGAGGAACTCTACAAATGGCTCGCCAACTGGGAGCACGGCCATCTCGAACTTCTGGCGGACATGGACAGGGCCCTGATGGAGGACGTCTGGTTCGACAATCACTTCTGGCCGGAGATCTGACCGCCGAACGGTCCGCCGCGGGAACCTATCCTCCCCGCCGAAGGTTATACGGCTGATTGGAGGACAAGATGGTTTTCAGGCGGATGACAGTTCTATTACTGATACTGACCGCGGCCGCCGTCCCGGCGCTGCTGTCGAAGGGTCCGGAGGATATGAAAGACTACAGAGAGCTCACTCCCTTTGAGGAGAGCGTGATAATAGGAAGAAGCACAGAAGCTCCCTTCTCCGGCGAGTACGTGGATGAATTCTCGCAGGGCAGGTACTACTGCAGACAGTGCGGGGCGGCGCTGTACAACTCGGAACACAAGTTCCACTCCGGCTGCGGATGGCCCTCCTTCGACGAGGAGATAGAGGGAGCGGTGGAGCGCAGGCCCGACCCCGACGGGAACAGGACGGAGATAGTCTGCGCGGAGTGCGGCGGTCATCTGGGTCATGTATTCGAGGGCGAGGGTTTCACACCCCTGGACACCCGCCACTGCGTCAATTCGGTATCCCTTCACTTCGTCCCCGCCTCCAGGATGGAGAGGGCGGTTTTCGCAGGGGGCTGCTTCTGGGGAGTGGAGAGCCAGTTCCAGCAGGTGGACGGGGTTCTGGAAGCAACCTCCGGCTATACCGGCGGCGTTACGGAGGATCCCACCTACAGCGAAGTGTGTTCCGGCGGTACGGGTCACGCGGAGGCCGTGGAGGTCATCTTCGACAACTCGGTGGTATCGTTCGAGGAGCTGGCCAGGCTCTTCTTCGAGATACACGACCCCACCACACAGGACCGTCAGGGAGTGGACGTGGGAAGCCAGTACAGGTCCGCCGTCTTCTACACCTCCGAGGAACAGAGGGAGACAGTGGAGGAGCTCACAGGCATCCTGAGGGAAAGAGGATACGACATCGTTACTGAACTGGAACCCCTGGAGGATTTCTGGCCGGCGGAGGAGTACCACCAGGATTACTTCAGGAAGACCGGCAGCGGTCCGGGCTGTCACATAAGGACGGAACGCTTCGAAAACTGATACCGCGGCAGCGGTGTCAACCCGGAGCTTGTAGGAAACCCTGCCTTTGGCTATTTTAGAGCCTTCTCGGAAGGAGCATGATGGGCGGGGCGCCTGACAGGGACGTGCTTAGGAATCTGGTCCGGTTCATGAAAAGCAGGGATTATCTCGAGACCAGCAGGTTCCCGTCGCTTCGCAGACCCCTCTGGATGCTTCCGCTGGAACCGCATGTGATGCTCAAGTACTTCGGGCGCAGGACCAGTCCATTCACACCATCCGCTATCCCTCATCTGTACGGAAGGGTATGGCGGAAGCTCCATGGAACGACGGACATTCTTTACAGGCTCTTCTATCTGAACAGGCCCGTTCGGACCGATGACCTTCATGGCGTCATGGATGACAGGATGTACGATTCCCTGCTGCAAGCGGGAATTGCTCATGAAGCGGGAAATGATGTGGTATCCGACTGCAGGCTGGTGCCCTGGGGCGGGTCCATATTCCTCTCCGACCCTGACCAGGGAGACACGAGAACTACCGAGCACTACGTATACGTGGGCAGCGATTCGGTCCTGCTGGCCGACTTCGTTAAACGGGAAATGCTGAACAGGGATTATTCCAGAGGTCTGGACCTCTGCGCGGGCACCGCTTTCCAGGGCCACAGCATAAAACCGTACTGCAGCGGGGTCCTTGCGGCGGAGTACAATCCCAGGGCGGTGGATTTCGCCAGGACCACCCTGTACGCGAACGATATGACGGAGGATTTTGAAATAGTTCAAAGCGACCTGTGGGAAAGGGTAACCGGCAGCTTCGACCTGATAGTCTCCAATCCGCCCTACTACCCGGTGGACGAGAGCAAGCGTGATGCCACCATACTCGATGTCTTCGGGGGTTCGGACCACGGCATGGAGAAACCGCTGATAATCTTCGACGGTCTCGGTCAGTACCTCGACAGGGGCGGTGAAGCCGCCATTCTGGCCGCCTCTCCGGTCATCGATGGAGAAGATGTTCTTTTGGAACGTCTCCGGACTCCGGCAGCCAGGCACGGCCTCGAGACCGTGCTGGTCCCATGGAAATATACGAACATCAAGCTGGAGCCCGAGTACCAGGTCAAGCATGGAATTGACTACCTGATCCATTACATAGTGTTCGCCCGCAGGACGGGGGCTGGAGACGTGGCCATCGCTCCGTACCCGGCCCTTGTCAGAATGTTCGAGAAACTCCAGATACACGCGCAGAAATGGCTTCCATCCTGGCCGGAAGGGTAAAAGATAATCCGGGATAGATCATCGAAAGCGGCCAACAGCGCCTGGATGCTGTCAGGGCAGTTCATTGGCAAGGGCTCGCTGTTCATTTCGGTGATGTTCCTCTCGAGGTATCTGTCCGACAGTGATTTCGGCGGTCTGCTCTTTGCCCTTGTCCTGGGCCAGATCTATCTGTTCCTCTCCGACATGGGGGTTTCCCTGGTCCTGAACCGGCGGGCGAGCATGAGGCCGGATGATACTCAGGAGCTTCTTTCGGCCTCCATGACGCTCAGGCTGATCCTCACCCTTCTTGGGTTCCCCCTGATGCTGGCGGCCGGGTTGCTTCTGGGAATGTCAGGGGACAGACTTCTCATACAGGGGATAATCGGCCTGTCGGTCTTCTTCGAATCCTACGCGGAGATGTTCTATTCCGTCTTCAGAGCGGGAGAACGGATGATGTTCGAAGGGTTCTCCAGGGTATCGAAGGGGATCACCGGACTGGTCCTGGTACTGCTGGTCATAGGCCTGGACCTGGGCCTGACGGCGGTTGCCTTTTCATACGTAATAAGGACGGCCGCGGCCACGGCTGTGGCCTTCGGGGGTCTCAGATCGTCCGGCTTCAGCATCAGACCTCTCCTCAGGCGGGACGAGGTGAAGGAACTCTTCCTGGCCTCGCTTCCCCTGGGAATAATGGGCCTTGTTACCATAATCCACCAGCGCGCCGACAATATCCTCATAAGACAGATGCTGGGAGAGAACGCGGTTGCCGCCTGGCAGCAGTGCATGAAGATAATCGAGCTGATGGTCCTTCTGGTAGTGCCCACACTTCTGCCGGGCGCCCTTTTCCCGTCCCTGTGCAGGGCCTACAGGGACGGAGGGCATCTCAGGGAGACCGGTGACATGGCCAGGGTCTTCACGGCCTTCGCCGTGGCAGTGTCCCTGTCCGTCGTATCCACCGGGAACAGGTTCCTCAGGTTCGTATGGGGCAGCGATTATCTGAGGGATATCAGCGCCTCCAGCCTTCAGATCTGCCTTTATCTTGCCCTTGCAGGCCTGGCTGTGGTGTACCTGATGCACATACTGCTGGCTTCACTGCTGGCGGTGAACAAGGTGAGAATAGTGATTCCCGTGACCGCCGCCGCCATGGTGCTGGTGATAACCGGCAACCTGGTCCTGATTCCTATGGTCGGTCTGCCATCGGCGGGTATATTCTACCTCGCCGGAAACCTGATGATACTATTGAGTTACTGGTTCTTCCTCAGGTGGAGAGGCTATTCGCTTCCCATCTGGAGGGAGGCACTTATCTCCATCGCCGTCTCCATGCCCGCTTTCGCCATCATCCCCCTGACCAGGAGTATGGGCTTTCTTCCCGCTCTGGTCCTTCCCGTGGCTGTCTACGTCCCCGTCTGGTGGTTCACCGGAGGGGGAAGGGCCGTGGGAAGGCTGTTCCCGGGAAGAAGCCCATCGACCGTCTGATGCCCTTCAGACCTCGGTATGGATAACCTTCCAGGAACCTCCGCAACCCAGAGCGTGAAGTTTTCCATCGGGGGCAAGGACAGGCAATATGAACCTGGGACCGTCCAGTCCTTCGGCCAGGCCTTCGGCGAACTTAGTCACCGACCCTTCGGGAGAGACCCGGAAGAAGAAGTAGTCATCCCTCGCGTCCTCTCCCAGTATGAAGACGTTCCCTGCGGAGCCGACCTGGGGATCGCCATGCACCCACCTGCAGGGAAGCTCCACGCTGAACATCCTGATGCCATCCGGGTCGAAGGCCGCCAGCTTCCGGTGGCAGAGAAGGTAGAGGGAACCGTCCGCGCCGGAGGCAAGCCGGGCGGCGGGGCCCCTGAATCTGGAGGGCCGGTCCCCCAGACAATCGAAGCTCGGGACCCGTGAGGAAGAGGCCGCCGTCATGAAGAGTTTTTTTAGGAAGCTTCCAATACGCCCGCGCTTCCTCCAGGAAGTTTCATCGGACCTCCATAGAGGCAGGGGACGGCCGAGGGAATCGAATCTGAGCAGCTCCGTGAAGTGGCCGGGCCGGTCCTCCCTGGACCTGAGAACGATCACGCTGCCGTCGGGCTGACAGGTGAAGCTGCGAACATCCTTCATGGTGAACGGTTCCCACCGGGTCCCGTCATCCCTCATCTCCGGCTCGGACCCCTCAAGTACGGTGGAAAGGGAGCCGTCCTCCATCGAGACAGAGATCAGGTCCCTGCCGTTGCCGTGCATCAGCAGGACCCTCCCGTCCGGGGACGCGGCGGCCCCGGGAGTCATTTCATCCGTGCCGCAGACAGCGTTCAGGTCCTCCCGGCTCCACAGCACTTTCCTGTCCGGGGAGGCGCTTGCTATCAGGGGATGGTCACCAAAGGTATTGCTGACCACCAGGACGAGGTTTCCAGCGCGGTCCCCCACGGCGCCGAGTATGTCGTCGTCCCAGGAGAAGGGAAGTCTGGAGGGGTCGAAGAGAAGGAACCATCTTACCATTTGTTCCACAGGATGAAGCCTTCGCCAGAGGCCGTCGGGAAGGGTGACCTCCGTGCCGCAGTAACCGCAGGTTTCCCTGCGGTTCCGCCCGCTCACTACGAGGCTTCCGCCGCAGGCGGGACACTGGAACGCCACCGGGTTGGATGAGCCTTCCAGCTCCACCTCCGCCTCGCCCTTCTCGCCGGGCAGGAGCGATGGTTCCTCGCCCGCCAGGGCGACTATTCCCGGAAACCTTCCCTCGAAGGGGTCCTCAAAAGCCCTTACCGGCGTTCTCTCTCCCGTTTCGGGGTGCTGGACGAAACCTCTTTCAAGACCCCTTATCAGGTCTTCGGTGGGAACGGATTCTTCAGTGCCGCTGTACCTGGGCTGAAGCCTTCCGTACTCCAGCCTGAACTGCAGGGCGCCGAAAACGGTGGACCTGAGTCCCTCCCCCTCGTTCATATGGGGGGCCCGTTCAATGGCGTCGTCCAGGACCGACCTCCAGTGGTCCAGTGTAAGGTCCGTCTCCCTGCCGCAGGCGGGACATCGTATGCTGAGGACGAAAGCGTTCAGCGGAACGAAGCCCTCACAGGCGCTGCATGTGAAGCCGGCCTTAATGGCTATTCCAACCATCTGCCGTCCACTGTCCGAATGCTGTTTGGTCATGGCGGGCTTCCCCTCCCGGGTGGTCCAGCCTCAACTATACCCGGGGGGGCACTTCGCCGTCAAAAATGGAAGCGGTAAACGCTAGCTCATGTCCACCACATCGCCGGTGCAGAGGTAGACCACCCTCTCGCAGATATTGATGACCCTGTCCCCCACCCTCTCGAGGTTGTGCGCGGCGAATGTCAGGAGCATGGCGTCCGCTATCCTTTCCGGGTTTTCCATCACCCTGGTCACCAGCTCCCGGTAGACCTGTTCGTACAGAAGGTTTATCTCCACGTCCATGGAGGGCACCCTTCGGGCCGCCTCCAGGTCGCATCTGAGGAAGGCATCCATGGCCAGTCCCAGCATCTCCCCCGCCTTCTGCCGCATCCTGGGAATATCCATGAGCGGCTTGATATGCTCTCCCGGAGTGATCCTCCGGTTTATCACCGCTATTCCCTTGGCGTAGTCGGCTATCCTCTCCAGCTCCATGGCTATCTGCATGGTGGCGAATATGAACCTGAGGTCGCCGGCAACCGGCTGCTGAGTGGCTATTATGTTGAGGCAGCCCTCCTCCACGTGATGACACACCAGGTTGATGGCCTCGTCTTCCTCTATCAGCTTCTCTCCATCCTCGAAAAGCCTGTCCCTGAGCACGACGATGGAGCGCTCCAGCGCCCTGCCCGTCATGTGGGAGAGCTTAAGCATCTGCTCCCTCAGGCTGTTCAGCTCCGCTTCGTAGGTTTCCCTTGCCATTGGGCTTTCACCTCTATCCGAATCTGCCCGAGATATAATCTTCGGTTCGTTTGTCTACGGGCTTTGTGAATATATCGCTGGTCCTGCCGAACTCGATGAGGTTCCCCGACCTTTCAATATCGGTGAGAAGGAACGCGGTGTAATCGGATACCCTTGCCGCCTGCTGCATGTTATGGGTTACCACCACGATGGTGTACTTCCTCTTCAGCTTCTCCATCAGCTCCTCTATCTTGAGGGTTGCCACCGGGTCCAGCGCGGATGCCGGCTCGTCCATGAGGATAACCTCCGGCTCCACCGCAAGGGCCCTGGCTATGCAGAGCCTCTGCTGCTGTCCCCCTGAAAGGGAGAAGGCGGACTTGTTCAGGTCATCCCTTACCTCATCCCACAGGGCGGCGTCCCTTATGCTGCTCTCCACAATTGACGCCAGCTTCGACCTGTCCCTTATGCCGTGGATCCTCGGACCGTAGGCCACATTGTCGAATATGGACTTGGGGAACGGGTTGGGCCGCTGGAAAACCATGCCCACCTTCCTGCGGAGCCGGACAACATCCTGTAAGTAGATATTCTCATCGTCCACCAGGATACTGCCTTCGGTCCGCATGTTCACTATCAGATCGTTCATTCGGTTGAAGCTTCGAATAAGTGAGCTCTTACCGCACCCGGACGGGCCAATTATGGCGGTTATGCAGTTCCTTGGAATATCCATGCTGATGCTGTTGAGAGCCTTGAAATCCCCGTAGTACAGGGTAAAATCCTCGGTCCTCATCACGGTCTCTTCGTTCATGTGGACAACCACCTCGATACTGTGTTGATGAAAAGGTTCAGCAGAACGATAAGCACCACCAGCACCGCCGCGGTGGCAAGAGCCTTGTCGAAGGCCCTTGTCTCCATGGCCAGGTAATAGACATGAAGCGCCATGGTCCTGCCGCTGGACATGAGTGATGTGGGCGTACGGTAGCTTCCACCCAGTGTAACGTAGAAAATGGCTGTCTCGCTGACTATCCTTCCGGCGCTGAGCACGATACCGGTGGAGATGCCGCGGATGGCGGAAGGCAGGACCACCTTCCAGATGGTCTCCCATCTGTTGGCCCCCATGGCCAGGGAGGCTTCACGGTAGGAATCGGGCACCGCCTTGAGTGCCTCCTCAGTGGTCCTGATTATCACCGGTATCACCAGGCAGGTGCCGGCCAGGGCGGCCGAGAGTATGGAGAAGCCGAAGTGCAGGGCGGTTACGAACAGCGCGTAGCCGAACAGGCCGAATATGATGGAGGGGACCCCGGCCAGGGTCTCCACTCCGAACCTGGCCACCACCACCAGCTTCTTCACCAGGCCGCTCTTTATGTGATCTGCGTACTCAACCAGGAATATCCCCGCCCCCACTCCCATGGGCGTGGCGAATACAAGAGTGGTTATCACCAGGTATACCGTGGCGATGATGGTGGACGATATCCCTCCCTCACCGGAGAGGCCTCCCCTGGGCGCGGTCAGAAAGAAATCAAGGTCGATGAGGGCGAAACCCCTGACGATGACGTAGCCTGTCACCAGCAGGAGTATCGCCACCGTGAGACCGGCGGCCAGCCACATGGTCGAGAACGCCAGGTTCTGCTTTACCTTCCTCAGGGTCATCGGCTGCTCTTCAGCCCGCCCCGTGACATCAGGTAACGGGCAGAACTGTTGACTATCATTATCAGGAGGAAGAGTATCACGCCGGTAGCGAAGAGGGCATTCTGGTGCAGGCCTGTGGCGTAGTTTATCTCCACGGCGATGTTGCCGGTGAGTGTCCTGGCCCGGCTTAGGAAGATGGTGAGGGGGTTTGCATTCGCGGCCGCGGGTACTATCACCGAGTTCCCTATGACCATTATCATGGCGATGGTCTCACCCAGCGCTCTTCCAAGGCCGAGAACTATCGCGGATATGATGCCGGACCTGGCCGAGGGCAGGACAACCCTCTGAATGGTCTCCCATCTGGTGGCTCCCATGGCAAGAGAACCCTCCCTGTACTCCGGAGGTACGCTCCTTATGGCGTGCTCGGACACGCTTGTTATTGTGGGAAGTATCATGATGGCCAGCACGATGGAGGCGGACAGAAGACCGAAACCGGTGTTGCCCGGAACCTCTATCTGCCGTACGAGAGGCACTATCACCACCATCCCGAACAGGCCGTACACCACCGAGGGTATTCCGGCAAGAAGCTCAACGCAGGGCTTGACCACGGCCCTGATACCAGGCCGGGCCATCTCGGAGAGGAAGATGGCGCATCCCAGTGCCAGGGGTACGCCCAGCGCCACCGCCCCCAGTGTGACCAGACCCGACCCCGCTATCATGGCCAGGATCCCGAACTGCTCCTGGCCCGGTCTCCATACCGGTTCGGTGAGGAGCTTCCCCACTCCGATATGGCGGAAGGCCGGCAGAGCTTCCCTGAACGTGAAGACCCCGATCATCAGCACGATCAGTATGGAAGCGAGCGCGGCAAAGAGGAGGGAGTACTTCATGGCGGTATCCAACCGCCCTTTTCTTTTCCGCACGCCGACCTTCCCGGTCATATTGTCCTATTCCTGTTCCGTCAGTTGATGGGCAGGTAGCCCTCTGCGGTCACTATGGACTGACCGTCCCGGCTCTTGACGAAGTCCAGGAAGGCCCCGGCGGCCCCGTCAGCTTCACCCCAGGTTATCATGTTGAGGGGCCTGACCACCGTATAGTCGCCGGAAGCGGCATTCTCTTCCGTGGGAAGGGCGCCGTCTATGGCGATGGATTTGGTCTGGTCGTCCAGGTAACCGAAGGAGAGAAATCCGATGGAACCCGGAGTGACGGAGATGGTAGTCCTCACCGCTCCGTTGGAGGGCTGGAGTATGGCTGTCTCGGTGATCAGGGCATCACCCATCACCAGCTCCTCGAAGGCCGCCCTGGTCCCCGAGCCCTCTTCACGGGCCACCACAGTTATTGCCATGTCCCCGCCTCCGAGCTGGTTCCAGTTGGTTATCTCGCCGGCGAAGATCTGCTTTACCTGCTCCAGGGTAAGGTCGTCCACGGTGCAGCCGGGTTCCGCGGCTACCGCTATGCCGTCCCGCGCGATGGTGTGGATCACGATCTCGGGATTCTCCTGCAGCTCGGAAACCTTGACCTCCCTGGAGGCCATGCCGATGTCCGCGCTGCGGTCCGCGGCGGCCCGTACTCCCACGCTGCTGCCGCCGCCCTGGACATAGATGGTGACTTCGGGATGAAGGGCCTCGAAGGATTCGGCCAGAACCTCCGCTATGGGCTGCACAGTAGTGGATCCCACGAGGTTCAGCTCGCCCTCGAGAGGCCGGTCTCCCGCTGGTTCCTCCGCAGTTCCTTCTTCTCCGCAGGCCACCATCAGCAGGGCTATTCCCGCGGTCACGATGAGCAGTCTGCCGAAAAATGTATTCATAGTGTTCCTTTCATTGGTCTATCTCAGGTAATGTGAGGACAGCCCTAGAACTTCATTCTCCAGGCTATGTACATGTCCGTGTAGCCGTCGGTATTCTCGTCCTCGAAGCTGAGGTTCCTTCCTCCCACCTGAAGGGTGTTCTTCGAACTGTAGAGGTCGAGGTTGAGAGAGAAGTCGATGGCGGTCATGTCGTCCCGGGGATCGGTGCCGCCTTCGTAGCTTGGGCTGTAGGTCTCGTAGCGGATGGCCGGTCTCAGGGCCAGGAGCGCCGGCCCGTCAAGCTCGAACTCCGGGGCCAGTGTGAAAGCGTAGGCCGTTGCGTCGTTCATGTCCACGTTGTCCGCCGAGGGCTCACCCATTATCAGGTACTCGCCGACGAAGTTCAGCGTGGAGGTCTCGCTCAACGGGTAGTCCACCACGGTGTAGAAGTCCAGGCCGGTAGCGGAGTATGTCTCTGTGGAGTCATCCTCGGAATGACTTCCCAGGGCGCCGGCTACGGTTATGCCGTCCACCGGCTCTATCTCCGCCCTGAGCGTGAACTGCCTGTTGCTGTCATCCTCCGGCTCGTTGTCCCCGGCGCCGTTGGTGAAGGCCACGTCGAGGTTCACCATGTCGAAGCCCAGATTGAGATTGGCGCCTATGTCCCTCTTGCCGAAGTTCTTGAACTCGCTCATTCCCTGAAGGATGGCCCTGTCCAGGAAGTACATGCTGCTGCCGGAGCGGGTGTAGTTGTAGCCGAAGGGCCTCTTGAACTGTCCCATGGAGAAGGTGACGTTCTCGGTGAAGTGAAGGTTGAGGAGAATGTCCTCCGTGGTAAGGCTGAGGTCCTCCATGTCGCCCTCGAAGGCGGTGGGCTTGGATTTGAAGGCTATCTTGGCGTCCAGCCATTCGTTGAGCCTGGGCTTCCATTCCAGCGCGGCTATGATGTCGAAACCCATGTCCGGGTCGGCATCCTCCTCGCCGTATATCTGGAAGTCCGATATCAGATATCCCTTGAACTGCAGAAGCTCGGCTCCGCCGGTGGAGAACTCTCCCCCGGCAAGTGCCGGCGCCGCCAGTACCGAAACTATGAGTAGATATCTCAGTGCGTTCATCCCATACTCCCTTCATGGATTCAGGTTACAGTACCCGGTTGCATGGGGAGTAAAATCCGCCCAATCTGTTAAGGCAGTATCTCGGGAATGTTAAGCTTCTGTTAAGGATTTGCCGGAAGGCCGAAGGTGAACATGGTCCCGGACCCCGGAGAGCTGCTGACCCGGACCCATCCCCCGTGCAGAGTTACTATATGCTTCACTATGGCCAGGCCCAGACCGGTGCCGCCCCGGCTCCTGGACCGGGCCCTGTCCACAACATAGAACCTCTCGAAGAGCCTGGGCAGATGCTTCTCCTCTATGCCCTCTCCGGTGTCGGAGACCACCACGGTCACATAGCCGCCCCGTGAACCCGTCATCACGGTCACTGATCCGGCACGGGTATACCGGACGGCATTCTCCAGCAGGTTGACCATAACCTGCTCGATTCGGAATCTGTCCGCCCTTATCGATGGTATGCCCGGCTCGGAGCGGAGGCTGAGCTCCAGTCCCTTCTCCTCCGCCCTGCTCCGGAAGAGGTCTATGGAATCGCGGGCCACGTCCACGATGTTCACGTCTGACATGTCCAGGCTGGTCATCGGATGCTCCAGCTCCGAGAGGGTCCTCATGTCGTCCACTATCCTTATCAGTCTGTCGGTGTTTCGAAGTATGACTTTCATGTATCTGGCGGCTTCACCGGACATATCCTCCAGCAGCGTTTCCGTATAGCCCTTTATGGCCGTGAGGGGTGTCCTGAGCTCATGGGAGGCGTTGGCCGCGAATTCCCTCTTCATCCGGGCTGTCTCCACCAGCTCGGTCACGTCCCTGAAGGTCACCACCAGACTGCCTGTCCCGGCCACCTCGGCAGCCCTGGCGGAATAGATCCTGCCTTTGGAGGTCACCTCACCGGAACGCACCCCCTCCCGCAGGACACGGCCGATGAAATCGCTGAACTCCGGGTCGGTCATGAAACCTGTGTAGCTGGTTCCCTCCTCCCGACCGCCGGCCCCCGCCATCTCTCTGAAATTCCCGTTCGCGGTGACCACAGTACCCTGGCTGTCGAGGACTACAAGACCACCGGAAATGGACCTGATGACAGCGTTCAGGCTCTCGTTCT
Source organism: Candidatus Aegiribacteria sp. (assembly GCA_046498225.1). Lineage (GTDB taxonomy): Bacteria > Fermentibacterota > Fermentibacteria > Fermentibacterales > JCC-6 > Aegiribacteria. Next base: position 44,596 of record JAWOBF010000063.1, on the reverse strand, counting down.
TGTTCGAGAGCTCCTCTATCAGGCCGTGGGTCCTGGATATCATGGAATTGATGTCGGAGGACAGCCCGCTCAGCTCTTTGATGGAACACGGCGGTATCCTTACGGAATAGTCTCCCCGGCCCACTCTCCTGGTGGCCCCGGCTATGTTCCTTATGGGCCTGGAGAGGCTTCCCGAGATGAACCAGGCCATCAGCAGCCCCGCCAGAAGCACCACACCCATCACGATGGCCATGTCCACGAAAACATCCTCCAGCATTGCCCTCTGCTCGGAGAAGAAGAGGCTGGTCCGGATAACCGCGGGTATTGTATCCTCCACCTGAATGGGTACGGCCACGTATATCATTTCCCTGCCCAGAGTTGCGCTCTCCCGGGAGGAGGTTCCCGTGACGCCGTTGAAGGCGCAGATGACCTCCGGCCTCGTCCGGTGGTTCTCCATGGTCTCCGGGTCCTCTTCGGAATCCGCCAGTACCGAGCCGTCCCCGGCTATCAGCGTGATTCTGATGTCCAGCCTCTCACCCAGCCCGTCCAGGATGGAATCCAGCTTCGCCGGGTCTTCGTGCAGAATGGGGGAAAGGGTGAACTGGAGTGATTCGGCGGTCCTGGTGAGGTTCGTTACGGCCAGACCGTTCAACCGGGACCTCACGGTGTTGTAGATGAGGAGCGGTGCCAGAACGGCAAGTATCAGTATGACCGCCAGAAAACCGGAGAAAGACCGGCCGAATATGGTCTTCAAGCCTTCTCCGCCAGCCTGTAGCCGATTCCCCTGACGTTCTCTATCAGTTCCCCGGCGTCACCCAGCTTGCTTCTAAGGTGAGCAATGTGAACGTCTATGGTGCGTTCGGTGACGTACTTCTCACCCTGCCAGAGGATTTCCAGAAGCCTTCTCCTGGAGAAGACCCTTCCCCTGCCCTCCGCCAGCGCGTGCAGAAGCCTGAACTCGGTGGAGGTGAGTTCAACTTCCACACCCTTCACCGACGCGGTGAAGCGTTCGGGGTCTATGGAGAGCATGCCGCCGGCTTCTATCAGCTCTCCGCCGCGGTTGTTCGAACCGCTCCTTCTCAGCACCGCCTTGACCCTGGCCACCAGCTCCCGGGGTGAGAACGGTTTGGTGACGTAGTCGTCCGCACCCAGCTCCAGTCCCGCGACCCTGTCGGATTCCTCAACCATGGCGGTGAGCATGATGATTGGTATTCCGGCCGTTTCCTTCGAGGTCCTCATCATCCTGCAGACCTCCGTGCCATGGGTATCCGGCAGCATCAGGTCCAGAACAACCAGGTTCGGTCTCTCCTCCCGGAGCGAACCGATGAAATCGGAGGAGTTGCGGTACTCCGAAACCTGGAAACCGGCCCTTCGCAGGTTGACCGACACAAGCTCCAGTATATCCGGTTCGTCATCCACCACGGCTATCAGTTTTTTTGCCATGGCTACCTGAAGGTAGTGCCCCCGCAGGCCCAGTTCTCCCCGGGAACATCGGTGAAGGTGACGTAGACCCGTTCAGGGTCCAGGCCCAGTTCAGCCGTCAGGAGTTCGGTGATGGAGACGGCTGCGATACCGTTCACCCGGGGGTCCAGACCGCCTATGCTCATGACCTGCACCAGCGCCGCGTCCCCGGCGCGGTTTCCCAGGGATATCCGCGAGGGGGACACCGAAGCCATTACGTAGTCAAGAGGTTTGCCCAGGGCCTCGGCAACAGTCGCCGACATCTTCTCCAGCAGGTCATCCAGGTTCTCCGATCCGGATATCCTGTCGGTCTCCAGTCTGATAAGGGGCATGCCACCCATCCTTTCCGTCTGTGAGAACGTCGTTTCACGGAATGTAAGCAGAGCCGATGCGCAATGTCCATCCTCGCAGGCCGGCCCCGGCGGGGGGAGTACTGCTCCGCCCTTCAGGGAACCGCTCACCTGCAGGGGTTTCACCTTATGAAGAGCGGAACTGAGCGGCTGGAACCTGCCGACATGGCCAGGATCGGGAAGGCGCGCGCAGGGGGGGCCACATCGAGACAGGCGGTCAGGGCTGACCCGCCGGCCATGGGCCGGGCGGAACAGCGCCCCTATTCAAGAAGGGCTGTGACCCTCCTGCCGAACTCCGCCGGATTCTCCGGCCGACCTCCGGCCATGACCGTTCCCAGGTCGAAGAGTATCCGCACGTAATCCTTAAGCCTGTCCCCGGACCTTTCATTCTCGTACAGTTCCTGCAGCTTCTCTATCACCGGGTGGACCGGGTTCAGCTCCAGTATCTTCTTCGCCTGCGGGACCTCCTGGTTCAGCGACCTCATCATCTGTCTTATCATATCCCCGGGGTCGCTCCGGTCACTGACCAGTATGCAGGGGTTCTCCTTCAGCCTCGGAGAGAATCTGACATCTTCCACACGCTCACCCAGCTGGTCCTTCATGTACTCCAGCAGTCCTGCGTAGGTCTCTTCCGCGTGCTTCTTCTCAGCCTTCTCCGCTTCGCTGAGGTCGCCCTCGTCAACTTCCCTCAGCAGGGACACCATCTTCTTGCCCCTGTACTCGCCCAGGGCCTGAAGCATGAACTCGTCCACCGGGCTGTCGAAGAGTATGACTTCCTCCCCGGACCCGCCCACCGATTCCAGGTAGGGGGAGGAGGCGAGTTCGCGCCTGTCGGTGCCGGTGATGTAGCAGAGGCGGTCCCGGTCCTCCGGAAGCTGCTCCGCCAGGGATTTCAGGCTCTTCATGCCGTCACCGCTCTTCGAGGTCCAGACCAGCAGCAGGTCCGCCAGGTCATCCCTGTGCTCGAGGTCTGCGTATATGCCCTCCTTTATCAGGTCACCGAAGCTGGCGAAGAACAGCCTGTACTTATCCATGTCGTTTTCCATCATCTCCCCGAGCCACCCCAGAACCTTGCCGGTAAGAGCCTTCCTTATGACCCTGACCGTCCTGTTCTCCTGCAGGGTCTCTCGGGAGATGTTCAGAGGAAGGTCGCTGGATTCCACCACGCCCTTTATGAAGCGGAGATACCTTGGAAGCAGCTCCTCCGCCTCCTCCTCTATGAGCACTTTCCTGATGAACAGCCGCACGCCTGTCTTGTAGTCCGGCATCAGCATTTCCATCGTGCGGGATGAAGGTATGAACAGTAGGGAATAGAACTCGGTTATGCCTTCGGCATGGAAGACCATCCTGTCCAGCGGCTCCTGAGGGTCGAAGCTGAGATGCTTGTAGAAATCGGCGTACTCCTGGTCGGAGACCTCCTCCTCGGGACGGGTCCAGATGGGCTTCTGGCTGTTGACCGGCTCCTTCTCCCAGTCCTGGTCCCCTTCGGTCTTCACGTATACCGGGTAGGATATGAAATCGGAGTATTTCCTCACCAGCTCCTTGAGCCTGTAGCCCTCCAGGTATTCATCCATGTCCTCCTTGAGATGGAGGATCACGCTTGTTCCCTCCGGTATGTCCTCCTCCGCCCGGAGGGTGAAGGTGTCATGGCCGGTGGATTCCCACCTGTGGCCGGGCTCTCCCGCGCCGGCCTTTCTGGAGAGGACCACCACCCTGTCCGCCACCATGAATACCGAGTAGAATCCCACGCCGAACTGACCTATCAGCTCGGGGGCGGTCTCGCCGTCTGGCCGGGCGAGTTCGTCGAGGAATCCCCTGGTCCCGGAGCTGGCTATGGTTCCCAGCTCTTTCGCCATCTCCTCCTCGGTCATTCCGATGCCGTTGTCCCGGACGGTGAGGGTCCCGGCCTCTCCGTCGGGCAGAATGTCTATTCTGAATTCCCTGTCGGTATCCAGTTCCGGCGAGGTCAGCATTTGAAAACGGAGCTTGTCGAGGGCGTCGGACGAATTCGATATGAGTTCCCTCAGAAAGATGTCGGGATGGGAATAAAGGCTGTTGATGACAATATCCAGCACTTTTCTGGTCTCGGCCTTGAATTTGAGTTTTCTGGGTCCTTTGGCCATGACTCCTCCTTTCAGGTCAATCCTTCAGCGTATCCTTCCTTCCAGGAAGGGCACCTCGAACACTTTTTCATGGAATATTGGGCCGTGTCCAAAATATCCTTCCTCGCCAAAAAGTTCCCCGTGGTCGGAGGTGACGGTTATGTAGGTGTTGTCCGGCACTATGTCGAACAGCCTCTCGAACACTCCGTCGAGGTATTTCACCGTCTCCACCTGCCTGGCTCGAAGCCTGTCCAGCTGCTCCTGGTCGAAGAACCTGGGCGTGCGGTCGTCATCCACCAGTTTTCCGCCCACCACGTGTTCGTCAAGGTGCTTGAAAACCCCGTGAACACCGCTTATCCTGGGCCACTCGTTCCTGGGCTCGGAGGGAAGGGCGTAGGGGTAATGAGTCTCACCCACGTTGAGGAGGTAGAAAGTCGGCCTGGAAGTGCTGAAGGTCATCTCGTCCAGCATGGCCGCCATGTCATTGTGGTCCGGCATGAGCTTCCAGGAATCGAAACCGAAGTTCACCGGAGTATGGCTGTTCAGCACCGGCAGTGAAACCATCGCCCTTGTTATGTAACCCAGGCTGCTCCTGAGGTAGTCGGGAAGGTACAGACGGGGCACCAGGCTCCGGAACCCTATTCCATGGGCCCCCAGCCTTTCGTTGAACCTGACGAAGTCCTTCTTGTAGTACTCGGAGGCGAATACGTGCCTGGGGCTTACGTGGGGCATGAGACCCATGAGCAGGTTGTAGTGTGAGGGGGCGGTCCAGGACGCGTAGGAATAGCGGGATTCAGTTTCCCCCAGCTTCAGTATGGTTCGGGGGGAAGCTTCCATGAAGGTATCGTACCGGCAGCTGTCCAGTATCACGATGATGTAGTTCAGCAGTTCGTCGGAAGCCGGCTGCGGCGCCGGGGCCGCCCGCCCTGAGTTTTCCTCTTTCTTCTTCCTGCCGAAGACGGCCATCATACCTCCGTTGGTGGGGACAGAATGCGGATCACAGCGAATCGCTCAGAATACGAGACGGTCAGCGGACCGGGAGTGTCGCCGACCAGATGTCGCCCAGTACTTCTTCGCTCCAGATGCCCACCAGGATGTTCATAGCCGCTGCCAGGTCAGCGTAGGAAGGCTCGTCCAGCTCCCAGTGGAAACGGTAGTTCTCCTGGAAGAGGAGGTCGTAGCTTCCGCCTTCCAGCAGAGTAACGTCCACATCCAGGACGGCTTCCCATCTGCCTTCGACTACCCTGCCTCCGAATTCCCTCACGTAACCCTCGACTATGAGGTCCTCCCTCAGCATGGTGGATTTCCGCAGTACGGCAGCCCACCCTCCGGCGGACACCATATCACGCAGCAGTATGTCCGGCAGCAGCTCGGCGGGCCTGCTGCTCCAGATGTTCCCGGCGGCTTTGTTCATGGTACCGTCCTCGGTGAGCACCATCATCTGAACGCCCTGTGCAGCCTGGGCGGAGCTGAAATCCTTTATATGCACTACAAGGTCCCTGGAAACGGTCATGGGAAGTATTCTGTCTGGCTCCACCGTCCAGACGGAAGCGGCGGATTCCGGGTCGCCCCCGATGGGCACGTTTACATTTATACATGCTGAAAAGAGGACTGTAGAAAGAAGAATGATGAAAACCAACGGTCTGCGCATCACTGCCAGACCCCCTCTCCCGAAGTTCGAATTAAAAGTTCCGACGGGTTGCTGCGAAGTATCTCCAGAAACAGGGACAGATTGTGCAGCACTTCCGAGCTCTCCACCAGCAGTTCATCAAGCGTATTCGCGAACCTCCCCATGGGTTCCGAAAGGGCATGCAGCTCCACGATAAGTGAATCCAGGTCGTCGGCTAGCTCCGGCGCCATGCGGTCCAGCCTTACCACCAGCCTGTCCAGGTTCCTCCCCAGCCTGGTGTATGTAACCAGCAGGGAATCGAGGTTCTCCGAATTGCTTATGATGGAAGCCTCTATCTTCTCTATCTTGTCGCTGGCCAGTATGGCGTTGGTGTTCTCCAGCAGCTGATAGAACTGGTCGCTGATGGCCTGGAAGTCAACCTCGTGCATTATCTCAGCCAGTCTCATGAGTGAACCGGTGGCCGTCTGTATGGCCCCGGCCTCCACGGGTATGACCCTGTGCTCCGGTTCGAAACCGTATCTCATATCCTGGTAGGCGGTGACGGAATCGATACTGAGGTTTATCACCTGCAGGCCTGTGATGCCGATGAGCTGCATGGTGGCTACTATGGTGGAGTCCACTTCGAAATCGGAGCGGATCTTCATCACGACTTCCACCAGCTTGCCGTCCGGCGCTATGTCTATTCTTGACACATGACCCACCGGTACCCCGTTGTACATTACGTTGCTGCTCTCGTTGAGTCCCTGCACCGACCAGGGGAAATAGCTGACGTACATCGTGGTCTGCTTCTCCTGGAAACCTCCCGTGAGCCAGATTATGAGCACGATGAACACTACCGTTCCGATGAAGAAGAACAGGCCCAGCTTGAACTTGTTACCGGTCATGGACATGTCAGCTTTCCTCCTCTTCCTCCGATGGTTCCCTTCTGAAGAACGCCCTGACCCTTCTGTTCCCGCTGGTGTCGCGAAGTTCCTCCGCAGTTCCCTCGGCGATTATTCCATGTTCACGCTCGTCCAGCATTATCACCCTGTCCGAGATAGCAAATATACTGGCCAGTTCATGCGTAACAATGACCACCGTGGTTCCAAGCGACTGGTTTATGGTCTTTATCAGAGAGTCGAGATGGGAGGAAGTCACCGGGTCGAGGCCGGCGGAGGGCTCGTCGAAGAAAAGCACTTCCGGGTCCAGGGCCATGGCCCGCGCGAGGCCCGACCTCTTCTGCATTCCCCCGGAAACCTCCATTGGACTGGAGTCCCCGAATTCCGCCAGGCCCACCGTATCCAGCTTGCTGTAGGCCACTGTGGCTATTTCCTCCTCGGAGAGGTCCGTATACTCCTTCAGGGGAAGCATCACGTTCTCCAGAATGGTGAGGTTGCCAAGCAGCGCTCCGGACTGGAAGGTGACGCCCCATCTCCTCCTGGCGTTATTCATAGCTTCCGGACTCGACCAGATGTCGACGTCCCGGAAGAGTATTCTGCCCTTCCACGGTTCGACCAGCCCCAGCATGTGCTGCATGAGTGTGCTCTTGCCGCAGCCGCTCTTGCCCACCACCGCCAGTATCTCTCCCCTGCGGACGGTGAGGTTCACCCGGTCCAGCACCATCTGCTCGCCCCAGCCGCCCTGCAGGTCCTCCACTTTCATTACGGTATCCACTATCACATCGCTATTCCAGGTCTGATGTGAATGAACAGCAGCGACATAAGCGCATCCGCCATTATCACGGTGAATATGCTGATGACCACGGACGCGGTGGTGGCCTGTCCCACAGCGGAGGCGCCGCCCCGGACCTTCATGCCCATGAAGCTTCCCACATTCGCTATTATCACGGCGAACACGACACTCTTGAGCATTCCCCAGATGATGTCCAGGGGTATGAGGGCCTTCCCCAGCTCCTTTATGAAAGTGGAGGAGGAAAGCTCAAGGAACATCGTACCGGCCAGCATACCGCCCAGCAGACCGGAAAGGTTGGCCAGCAACACCAGGAAGGGCATCACGAAGAGCAGGGCTATCATCTTGGGGGTGACAAGGTAGCTGAACACGTCGAAACCCATGACACGGAGGGCGTCGATCTCCTCCCTGACCTGCATGGTACCTATCTCGGCGGCGAAGGCCGAGCCCGACCTCCCCGCCACCAGTACCGCCGCCAGCATGGGACCTATCTCCCAGGTTATGCTGTACCCGAGAAGGGTGGGCATGAACGTCTCGGCCCCGAACATCCTCATCTGGTAACCGGCCTGGTATCCCAGGACTATTCCCAGAAGTCCGTTTAGAAGGACGATGATGGGTATGGCCTTGTAGCCGGATTCCTCCATGTAGTAGAGCACCATCTGCCATCTCACCTGCATGGGATGCAGAAGGAGCCAGAAGAAATCACCCATGGTCCTGGACAGAAAGCCCAGCATGGAAGCCACCATCATCGCGAACTCCCGGCCGTTCTCCCCGTACGACTCGAACAGATGTTTCAGGCTGTGGCGGCGGGGGCCGGGCTCCGGCCTGGAATCGAACTTCTCCAGCGACTGGAAGATGTTCTCCACATGGTCCGGCAGGTTCACCAGCCTGACCCTGACGCCGGCCCTCTTCAGCTCCTTGCAGAAACCATGAATGATGACCGCCGGCACAGAGTCGATGCCGGTGCTGTCCGAAAAATCTATTCTTGCCTGCCCGGAATCCAGCAGCCGGCGCCTGTGGGCGTCTATGAACTCCCTTACGGAGTCCACCTCGCTGTCCTCCAGGACTCCGTGCACCAGTATGGCAGGTGGATCGTATTCGAGCTTATCGTACAACCGGACCATCCCTCCAGGTTTTCGTCAGGGTGTAATTTAATCCAATCCGGCCGTTGGCGCTACTTCTGAGGCGCCGGGAATAAATCTGCGGCTGCAATGTACCATGGGTGAAGGAGGTGCGAAAATGAGACATTCAGAAAAGCACAGCAGCAGAGCCGGTTCCATGGATTACGGAATACTCTGGAGCTTCGTACTCCTGGTTCTCGTGTTCGAAGCGGTGCCGGGATCATCGGTTGGAAGGCTTTCCACGAGAACGGCAAACGATGAGATGCGAGGTTTCGACCCCGGCGAACTCTACGAGGTCCCCCCGGAGATGCCGGAGGACGATCCGGTGGACGTGGAGAACATAATCCGCACCGAGATACCCCGGGTCGTGGAACCGGACCTGGTGATAAGCACCGATACGGACACCGCAGGTCTGGGACGCGCTATCACGGCCGACCCCAACGTCCTTCAGCCGGACCCGGAGCCCGACGGCGGTATTCCGGAACCCGGTACCTTCATACCCCACAGCGTGCTTCCGGTGTGCACCTACAGGCCGACTCCGGAGTATCCGGAGATGGCACGGCAGGCGGGAGTAGAGGGCAGGGTCACCCTGCAGGTCTTCATCTCCCCCGAGGGAGAACCACTGGAAGCGCAGGTGGTGCAGAGTTCCGGACTTTCCAGCATGGACAGGGCAGCCCTCGAGGCGGTCAGGCTCAGCAGGTGGTCCCCGGCAAAGCGGGATGACGGGGTTGCCGTTGGAGTGTGGACATCGGTCATATACAGCTTCACGCTCAGGTAGTGCAGAAGGGCTCCAGCACCAGTGATTCGAAGGTTTGCCTGAGGGATACAAGGTATTCGGTGAAAGGCTTCGAGAGCCTGTTCCTGGGATCCGGCAGGTCTATCTTCTCCCTCCTCACCACCTTTCCGGGCCTGTGCCCCAGAACGATCACCTCCTCCGCCAGGTATACAGCCTCCTCGATGTTGTGGGTGACGAAGACCACGGTGGTGGACTCCTGCTTCCACAGTTCCCTCAGGCTGTTCTGAAGCTGCTGGCTGGTCCTGGTGTCCAGGGAACTGAAGGGCTCGTCCATCAGGAGAATATCCGGTTCCATCACCAGGGAACGGGCAAGGGCCGCCCTCTGCTGCATCCCTCCGGAGAGGTGGTGGGGATAGGAATCAGCAAAGGAAGACAGACCCACCATCTCCAGCATTCTCTCCACCTTCAGCCTTCGGCGGGGTCTTTCCATTCCACCGGCAATGAGAGGGAATTCCACATTGGACCGTGCGGTCATCCAGGGAAACAGGGCTCCCTGCTGGAACACGTAACCGGTAACCGGCTCTCCGTCCCTCCTTCCCCGCGGGAAATCGACACTGCCGCTGTCCGGGGCTTCCAGTCCGGCTATGGTCCGCAACAGGGTTGTCTTGCCGCAGCCTGTGGGGCCCAGCACGCAGAGGAATTCCCCTGTCTCCACCTCGAAGCTCACCGGTCCGAGGGCGTGGACCTCACCGGTGGTGTCGCGGTAGGTTTTCGAGAGATTCGATACAACCAGCTTCTCCATCTCATCTCTCCCTGCTTCTGAGGACAAGTGAACCCTCCCCCAGGGCTTCCAGCCCCCTGGAGAAAATCGCTCCTATGAGGGCCACCACTATGATGCAGGCCAGCATAATGTCGTATCTGGAAAGCTGGTAGGAATACCTTATCATGTAACCGATGCCGGAATTTGTCCCCGGCAGCATCTCCGCGGCGATGATGACCATCCAGCACCTTCCTATCCCCATTCTCAGCCCGTGGAAGATGTCGGGAAGGGCGGAGGGTATCAGAACCTTCCTGAAGGTCAGCATTCTTCCGGCTCCAAGAACTCCCGCCGCTTCCAGGTGTATTCTCCTTACGCTCCTCACCCCCTGCATGGTTCCCAGAATGATGGGGAACACACCGCCCCAGAACAGTATGAATATCATTCCCAGCTGCATCTCGTTCAGGAGGTTCCTTCTGTACATCAGACCGGTCAAGCCCAGGACCTGGGTGAAGGTCCGCGACCTGAAGATAAGAATGGACAGCGGAAGCAGGGCTATGGCCGACAGAGGCCTTGCCATCTCCACCGTGAGGGACAGCAGTTTTCTGGCATGGGAAGAAGCGCCCATCAGGAGACCCAGGGGAACACCCGCCATAACGGCCAGCGAGAATCCTATGGCGACCCTGGTGAGACTGACCAGGGAACTCCAGGCAAGGGACCCGCTGGACAACTGGTCCGTCAGCGGATGCAGGAGAACCTGCAGCACCCTTCCGGGGGAAGGGAGAAGGGTCTCTCCGGCTCCACGGGTGGCCAGGCCCCACCAGAGCACCAGCAGTACCGGCAGCAGAAATCCCGAAAGCCGGCCGGAAGCGTTTCCGGCCCGTTCCAGCAGGCGTCTGACCGGTCCGGGGGAGCCTATGGGTCTACTCCGGTTTTTCAGGCAGGAGGGAGAAATCGTAAAGGAATTCCCTGTGCGCTTCCCCGTCAGGCCGGGAGAGGGGACCGGTGAAGGCTCCCAGCTCCCGCATGTTCCCGATAATGACCTCCATGTTGTCCAGCCATTCGCCGGTCACCTCCATGCCGTACCCGCTTGTGGCCATGGAGGCCAGCTCCACCTCCACCGGGTTGCCTATCCAGAGAGCGGCGGCCTCCGCAGCGTCCTCCGGATGTTCGTTGATGTAATCGGTGGCGGCGGCGAAAAGACGCAGGGCGGCGGCGATATCTTCCGGTCTCTCTTCTATTGCCGTAACGGTGGAAGCTATGGCGCAGCAGGGATGGTCGGCGAAGTCCCCCGGCGGGAGGTCCGAAAGTGCGGCCACGCACTTTCCGATACCGTTGTGTTCCGCCATGGCGCAGGAGGGATTGTTGGAGACGTATCCGTGGATGGTGCCGTTCTGAAGAGCCGGGTTCAGGTTCGGCTCACCCTGAGCGTTGAACAGGAGTATTCGGGACCCGGGCTGAGGATTGCCCTGCATGCTCCAGGCTATCCCCTCTTCATTGAGGGCGGACTGGAATATGAGAAGCGCTACGGCCTTAGGGCTCTTGAAACCGATGACCACGGGTTCATCGGTTGTGGAAACCCATCGAATGAAGCTGTCCCAGTCGGTGACCTCATCATTGTCCGCGGCGACCACAAGCATGTCCCCCCTGCTGTGAAGGGGGCTTACTATCCTTACTCCGCTGCCCTGGTCGGCGCTGGCGGCGAACGGGATAACCCCTCCGAAACCGATGTCGAAAAGGCCGGCTACCATATTATTGGGTACGTTTATGGCTCCCTGGGACTGGACGAACTCGACCTCCAGCACCTGTTCCCCGTCCTCCATCAGAGCATAGAAGTTCTCGCCCAGGGGTTTCAGCCAGATACCGTAGGCGTCCCTCATCTCCTCCCCCCTGAGGGCGGAGACGAAAACGGCGGAATGGTGGTCGTGATTGCAGTAGCCGACCCTGAGAACGGGTACTTCGGCGCCGGCTTCGTTCCGCGGCCTCTCTCCGTCACCGCCGCAGCCGAAAACAAGAACTATGAGTAAAAGTGAAAAAAGAACCGGCGCAGACTTCAGAAGTCTATCCATTTTGAACTCCAATTGGGTGAGGGTCTTAACTACAACCTGCAGCTTGGAAATGTACGACTCACATATGAAGCCTCCCCTGTTCGATCCTGATGGAACAAGTACTTACAGAACATGAATCTGCACATACCGCCCCCTTCGGTCAACCTGCGGAACGCGACGCGGCCGTGCATGCATCAGAGTACGGTGGTATATTCCGTGCATCGATGAAAGGGGATGTTCATGGACAGTGACCGGTACCTTCTGCTGCTCGACGCCGATGATACGCTCTGGGAGAGCGCCCTGTTCTTCGAGAGGACTGAACAGGACTTCCTGAGCCTCATGAGCGCAGTTGGCCATTCCGAGGAAAAGGTCAGAAGCACGGTCCACCGAAGGGATGTGGAAAGGCTGTCGGTGACCGGATACGGCGCTCGCCCGTACATGGACACTCTCAGGACGATAATGCTGGAACTGGTCCCGGAGGTCCCGTCATGGGTTCTGAAGGCGATGGACAATATCGAGAGGAACCTGCTGGAGCACCCGGTCATCCTTCTTCCCGGGGTTACGGAGACACTGGAAGCCCTTGACGGCTTTCCTCTGCGGAAAGTGGTCTACACTATGGGAGAGCGGGACCACCAGGAAGACAAGTTTCGAAGGTCCGGCCTGAAGGGCCTGGTAGATGAGCTGAGGGTAGTGGACGTAAAGAGCGCGAATTCCCTCACCGAGATACTGAACTCCGCCGGAATTCCCCCGGAGCGATGCATCGTGGCGGGGAACAGCCCCCGGTCGGACATCAACCCCACACTTTCCATAGGGTCTCATGCCGTTCACCTGATGCGCCAACGGACCTGGGCGGCGGAGAGGGAGGATTTCATCGACCCGGGGCTGGTTTCCACCATTGAGAGTTTCGATGAACTGCCGGGAGTGATAACGGGAATAATGAGCGGGTGATCCGGAAGAGGATACCGGCATACGAACCTGGAGGTTATCATGCAGCTTTCGGACATATTCGGGCCGGATACAGTATCCATGCGCTGTTCGGCGGAGTCCGGCGAGGAACTGCTTCGCTGCGTCAGCCGGCTGGCGTCAGCCCGGCCGCAGGACATTCCCGAAGAGACCATCTTCAAAGCTCTCAGGGAGCGGGAGAACCTGTCCACCACTGCCTGCGGGCACGGAGTAGCGATACCCCACTGCCGAATAGAGGGAATGGACGGGTTCATCGCCGGGCTGGTCATCCTGCCCGAAGGGATAGACTTCAACTCCGCCGACGGAGAAAAGGTGGACCTGTTCCCCTTCATCATCGGTCCTGAGCGGGAGCCCAGGGTCCATCTCAAGATGCTCTCCACCCTGGCGCAGTCGTTCAGGGACAGCGCGATGAGGGACTCACTGCGAAGCTGTTCCACGGATGAGGAAGCCGCCCGGGTCCTTCTGAACAGGATGACCCCGGAAGCGGGAGAAGGACGGCCGGAGGAACGCAAGCTGCTTCACGTCTTCATTCAGGACGAGGCTGTGTTCGATGACGTGCTGCAGGTCTTCGCCGGTATGGAGACTTCCTCCTCCATGGTCATGAACGCCGACGAGTCCACCCGTTTTCTCAGGAACATTCCCCTGTTCGCCAGTTTCTGGAACACGGAGATCCAGCATTTCAACAGAATAATAGTATCTGTAGTAAGAGAGGAACTGGTAAACGCCGTCATCAGGAACATCGAGTTCATATGCGGACCGCTTTCCAACCGGAACGACGTGATGGTCACCGTATCGAACCTCCAGTCCTTTCACGGCTCACTGGACAGCTGATAGTGGAACTCTCCCTGATCGGTCTGGCCGGATTCGCCGTAATTGCCGGGCTGTACACGGGAAAGGCGGCCAGAAAGACCGGACTCCCCTCGCTGATAGGCTACATGATAGCCGGTGCGCTGCTGGGAGTGTCCCTTTTCAACATCTACGATGATAAAGTTCTGACCGGTCTCTCATTCATTCCCGATATAGCCCTGGGATTCGTCGCCTTCAGCATAGGTTCGGAGCTGAACCTCAGGACCCTGAAGAGAATGGGCAGGAGCATAACGGCAATCCTCCTGTTCGAGACCATGATGGCTTTCATCCTGGTTACCGGCGCGGTGCTTCTGCTTACCGGCGACTGGGCGTTCGCGCTCATCTTCGGCGCCATGGCTCCGGCAACCGCCCCGGCAGGCACGGTGGCTGTCATTCAGGAGTACCGGGCAAGGGGTGAACTCACGCAGGCTATGTATGCCGTTGTGGGGTTCGATGACGGCATAGCGGTGCTGATCTTCGGTTTCGCTTCCGCCGCGGCCAGCTCCATCCTGGCCGCCGAGGCCGGCAGGTCAGCCAGCTTCCTGACCATCGCCGGAGAACCGCTGCTGGAGATTATCACCGCAGTGGCGGCGGGAACGGTCCTGGGTCTCATCTACACGAAGCTGGTATCCGTACTGCGAATTCATGACGAGATACCGGCCCTTACCTTCGGTTTTGTCTGTCTCTCGGTGGGAGCGGCCCTCACCCTGGGGTTCTCGCCCATACTGGCTCCCATGGCGGTGGGATTCGTTCTCTCCAACACTTCCAGGAGCGAGACCAGCACGGTAGCCTCCAGGCTGAGGCCGCTGATGCCGCTGATATTCATTCTCTTCTTTTTCCTTGCCGGGGCTCACCTGCAGCTTGACGCTCTGCCCTCCCTGGGAGTCCTGGGCATCGTCTACATAGCCGCCAGGTCCGCCGGCAAGATAGCCGGAGCCGGGCTTGGCGCGAAGGTGGGCGGAGCTTCACCGGTCCTCAGGAAATATCTCGGTATAGGCCTTCTCTCCCAGGCGGGCGTCGCCATAGGCCTGGCCATAGCCACGGCGGGACGTTTCTCGGCACTGGGCGACCGCGGCGCCGCGATAGGGACCGCCGTTCTGACAACCGTTACCGCCACCTGCGTGGTGTTCGAGATAATCGGACCCATAACGGCCAAGATAGCTCTCAGGAAGGCCGGGGAGATACCGCCGGAAAACTGACCCTCGTCCGATCAGTTCTTCGGAATGGAGACAAGGCTGACGCTGTGCCCGGGCATGGACGTGAAATCAAGCGCAAGCTGCGCGTCCGGACCGTCCGCTCCCTCCGCCGGAGCAAAGCCGCTCCACCCTCCGCGGTGGACCGCCGGTCCGTAATCGGCCGCCCGGTACTTCCGGAATACGATGGTACCGGTATGGGCGGGGGGAAGCCCGAGGTCGTTGGCGACCATCAGAAGGATATCACCGGAAGCGTTCTCCTCCAGGGCCAGGAAGTTCAGCCCTTCATCGGGCGCGCCGTTCATCGCGTGTTCAGTATCGAGGACGGTGTAGGAGCCGTGATCCACCAGGGCGGAGAGGTAATCGGGTCCTCCGCTGCTTCCGGTGAGTACGGCGGCGACTTCATGGACCCTGCCTATTATGTCGGAATTATCATCCCCCTCGATCCCGGGTCTCCAGTCCAGAAGCGGGTTCGGCGCCCTGTGAAGGCTGCTCCCGCCTTCCGGAAAGGCGGGACCGCTCATCATGGCCAGGTCAAGCGCATAGAAACTGATACCCCGGCAGCCGTGAATGATGGGGGAGACGGTCATGTACAGCAGTGTATCCGGTGGGGGAGAGAACCTGCCCCAGATGCCCCTTCCGAAGGCCTGGACGTTGGCGAAGAGGCAGTTATCCCCCGGGGTCATGCTTACACCGTACTGGAATTCCAGGTCAAATGCCCCCTGTGAATGACCGGCGGCGGGATGGCCGGCTCCCGGGCTTCCGAGGTTATCCAAGAAAAGGTCCAGAGACGCCTCGTTCGCTTCGCCGGTATACCATCCATCTGCTATTTCTCCTCCCCGAAGACCCATTTCATCATTCCTGAAGAGAATCGCGTTCACCCATTGCCTTCGAGTGTAGCGCAGCCGCATGGTACCCAACACGTCCCATGAACTCCCGGTAGTGCCGATGGCCGACCTGTGGGCGCATACCTCGGAAAGATCGATGAAATTCGAGGTGAAGCGTGTTTCGACACCTTCCCCTCCAGCCCAGACCCGGAGTTTCTCATCGCCGCGGCGCCTGAAGGCCAGCCGGGTGTAACTGGAGGCCGACCCCGGGTGCATGCCTTCAAGATATACCTCCGAGGAAGGGCCGGGAGGTTCGAAACTGTAGCCCTGCCTGCCCCCGGTCAGTTGAAGCAGGGGCCTTCCATGACGGGTGCGGTCCTCCTGCACGATAGAGACCAGAACGTCCGAAGCGGAGAGGTAAGGGCGCCAATCCATGGTCCTGAAAGCCATTACTGCTCCCGGGCCTGCCCGGCTGCCGAAGAGGCCGCCGAAGGGGGCGCCGCCGTCATCGAAGATCCTCCAGCCTCGGCCGTCCTCACTGATGACAGTAATGTAATCACCGGAGTCATCGTAGAGGACGAAACCGCTTTCATGTATTCGGCTTCCGCCGCCGGAATTCCAGAAACACCCCCACACGGCGCCGGAAGGTGAGAATTCCCCCCCGTACACCATCTCCGCAAGTTCCTCGAGGCCAGTGCCCGTCTCCCGGTCGGGGCCAAAGATGCTTACGGAGCCATCCTCACCGTACCACAGGACCCTCAGGTCTCCCCTGCCGATAATGCCACCCCCACCGCCGTCCGCCGGAAGGACCGTACCGTAACTGTCCTCGCCCACGCAGAACAGCACGGTGCCCGCATCGGAGGTGGATATGGGCATCTCTTCCATCACCAGCCGGTCTCCGTCATGGTAGACTGCCTGTGCCTGCCCTGCCGGCCCGCCCCTGTGGTAGAAGACCACCGCGGAGTTCATCCTGTGCTCCAGTGCGGAACGGTCACCGATATCAGAGGAGCGGGAATCGCTGGAAGCCGCCAGAAAATACCCGTCCAGACCTATCTCCATTCGGCTGTCCATGTCTTCCACCAGGCGGGGCACCCCTATCCTGTCCTCGTCCTCCACGGAGAAGACACGGAACACCGGACGGGACGTTCCCAGTCCGTCAACGGCCCACAGTTCGTCCCGGGTGGTGTACGCGTGATAAAAACCGGAGGACGCGGGGGCGGGAAGAAGGTCCGTCGCTCCCCACAGATCGTACCGGTGGAAGGGAATGTTGCAGCGTTCTTCCCACACGCGGCACGGATACCAGTCGAGCATGGGAAAATCGAGAAGTGCGCACAACTGGAAGGTGGTGTGGTGGGGGAAATCCGTGGACAGGTCCGCGTGGGCACCAGCCAGGGTGGGAACGTGGAACGCCGGCTTTGCCATGAACGAGCCGAAGGGCCTCCGCACCGGAGGGGAATTGCTCCAACTGTGAAACCGGACAAGCCTCGACCTCAGTGTGTCCCGCCGGGCCGACCCCGGCGGCAGCCCGTCGTACTTTCCGTCTATCTCGTCGAATCCGTGTATTCCGATGACATCTCCGGGAAGGTCCGCCGGAGCGGACAGATAATCCTCAAGGAATTCCATCACTTCCAGGTTGTACTCATGGTACTCCAGAACGTCCCTGAAACCTCCCAGCATGACGTGAAATCCCATGTCCCGAACCAGACCCGCCCTCTGTGAAAGGTGGTCCGTCCCTCCGGTCACGTCCCTCCGGACCTCGTCGCGGATTAGGATGGTGTTGATGCCGGAATCCCCGGCCTCCTCCAGAACTCCCCGAAGAACGCTGTCCGCGTATGTCTCGGATGAGCCTTCGGAGAGGTAGGCGTCTCCGTACATCTTCAGCTGGAACCAGGCGCTGCGCAGGTCCCACATCACCGGGAACAGCCCGCCGTTCCGGTATTCGAAGTCATGTCCATGCGTGTGATACATGTTTTCGGCGAAACAACATGGTGCAGAACCCGCCGCAGTAAGGCCCGCCAGGACAAGCAGGAGCAGTTTCATCTTGGGCCTGCAGCGGGAAGCCGAATAGCGTCCGTTCTTCCGGTAGATGGGAAGGGCGGGGATGACCCCGGAAGGACCGGAATGATCCCCGCTGACAGGTATTCTACGATAATATTGATATTACACATAGTAATTAATAGTAATATAACAATAATGCTCAAATGCAAGACCTGACCCTACAGCTTTATCAGCTTGCAGGTGTCCGTCTCTCCGTTCCCTCCGGCAACGGCGAAGTAGGCGCCCGACGGCACCTCCTGCCCGCCGCGGGAGGTTCCGTTCCAGGTGTACAGTCCAGGCTGGACCATGGCATCCAGGACGGTCCTTCCGCTGAGGTCGTATATCCGCAGCCTGACATCGGACCGGCCGGAGATGTTCAGCACGGCGCTGCCGTGGAAGGGATTGGTCCCGGCAACCGAGATGGAGAGTTCCTCGGGCGACTGCGATCCTCCACCTGTACCCAGAGGGTCCGGGGTACATGCCCACAGATCCCACTGCAGGTCCGTGTCCCTTCTGCCGTACACACCCCATACCTCACCATCCAGGAAGGCCAGGGAGACGTCGTCCACCGCGTCCTCGGTGACGGCGGCGGCGTACCCCTGCCAGATACCGCCGACGCAGGTGTTGTAATGCAGCCCAGTGGTCCCGGAGGTCCACATCACCATTATCTCCCCCGATGGAGATGACGCGATGGAGGGTCTCACGCAGCCCTCAGCCTGGGAGACCATCTCGGGCGGGGACCACGAGGAACCGGAGCCGTGGGAGACCATTATTCCTCCGCCGTCGTCCTGCCAGGCCGCCCAGTACTGGCTTCCGTCGCTGGTGAGGTCCGCGTACCTGCCGCCCGACCCGGAGGACGATATCACGGTTTCCGACCCGAAGGGGCCGGAATCCGGAGCGTCCCGGAAGCAGATGACCCAGTCTCCGTCCCTCTTCGCGTGGTATACCAGGCCGAAGCCGTCCCCTCCCCGGGCCACGTCGGGGTGCCTCTCGGCCCCATCCCCGGATGAGAGGGTCTGTACGGACGACCATCCGGAACCTGTCCAGAATACGCCTTCAATATCCGTGCAGGCGTTCTGCCACTTCTGCCAGACCAGCCATGCGTGACCGTCTCCTCCGTCCATGGACGGCTCTACCTCGAAGGGGTCTCCGTCGGTGAGGATGGTCTCGTCCACCCAGGCCGAGCCGTTCCACCTGGAGACGTATATGTCGTAGCCCTCGTGGTTGTTGTCCATGCTCTGCCATGCTGTCCAGACGCTGCCCTGGCCGTCGCCCCCCACGGTGGGGTGCCAGTCCCAGTATTCATGGTTGCTGACAGGTATAGGCGCCGCCCAGGAATCACCGTCGAAGCAGGTGGACATGATGTTGGCCCTCACCGGGTCCGATGTCCCGCAGACGGCGAAGATCTGACCGGACCAGGGGTCGTGGTAGGTATCCACCCTTCCCTGGGTGTGCAGGCCGTCGGAGATGTCGAAGGCGAGCCAGGAGTCGCTTTCCGGGGCGGGCGCGGTCCCTCCGCCGACCCCGCTGTGCCGCAGGCCTCCCAGCCTGGGCCTGAGGGTGGGGTCTCCCAGGAGCACCGCTCCGTCCTCCATGTACATGTTGTTGGCCAGCCAGTTCCTGAAGGCCTCGCCCAGGCAGCTGCCGGTGGCCAGGGTCTGGTAGTACTCCTGGAAATTATTGGTGTAGTCCACCCTGGTCTGTGCCAGAGCCGCCAGGCCGTAGGAGTCGGTCCATATGTAGCTGTTGGCCAGGTTGTCCACCTCGGTCCACCTGCCGTTGGAGCAGCAGTTCAGGACGTAGAAGAAAGCCTGTGGGTCCAGGGGCGGAACCTCGAAATTGTTCAGGGTCCCTCCTCCGGAGGGCGGGGCCCCGTCATGGAAGCTGCTGCCCCAGGGGCTGGAGTGGGAGATGAGATGAACCCACTCGTAGCCGGCCGTCAGCTCGGCCTTGAAATCGTCGGCGTTGGTGGAAGACGGGTCGTTCTTCGTCACCACCGTGGAGTAGAGGTCGTGCAGGTATCCTGTAAGGCCGGTGAACGCCTCCTCGTAGGCCAGGGCCCGGTCCGGCAGGGACAGCCCGCCGGTCCTGTAGGCGTGGTTCTTCGCGAAGTAGGCGTTCAGAAGATCGGCCGCGCTCCCGAAGGTGAGGTAGGTGGGGGTGAGCCTTCCCACCCATATCTCCGGTGCGCCGCCGCTGTAGGATTCGTAGAGGCCGTCCGAGTCGCTGTCGGTCCAGCTTCCGTTCATGTCCATGAGAAAAGCGTCTATCGGGTATTCACCGTACCCTCCGTCGTACCAGCCTGTGGGGATGTCGCCTATGCAGACCGCTCCCGCCAGGTCTCCCCCGGCGTAGAGCGCCTGGAGGTCACTCCTTATGTCAGCGGCGGTACCCCCGGATATGAGCCAGACCTCAACGGCGTACCCCTCGTTCTCCAGATCAGACTGGTAAGTGGTGAGGGCGCTTCCGATATCGCCGCTCAAAGCCTCCTCCACAAGGAGCACTACGAGACTGTCCGCCTCGCCGGCCATGGAGACGGCAGACACGGTCCTGGTGTAGGGGCCCCTGTCCCCGGTCATCTCCATCCTTCGAACGGTGGACATGGGAAGCCTGCCCCGGGAATCCATGTACTGAATGGGTATCCCCTCGGGAACCGCAGTCAGGGCCGGCGCGAATATCAAAGCCGCAGCGAACAGTAACATCAGGCGACGCATTCTCTATCTCCTATTCCAGTGAGCCGACCTCGGCCTCGACAGCTTCCAGTATCTCGCAGGACCTGACCACTTCGGCCATCTTGGTGTGGTCCGGGTAGAGCGGTCTGTCCTCTCCCAGGTGGGTTATATGCTTCCTTATGGCGTCGTATGCCGCCTGAACTCCCCTGCCCGGCCTGTGGTCCCGCTGGTCCAGGCCGTCGGCGGCCGCTATGAACTCTATGCCCAGTATGCCGCAGGCGTTCTCCAGTATCTGGTGGTTCTGAATGGCGGTGTTCATTCCCATGCTCACGAAATCCTCCTGGTCGGCAGCCGCCGGTATGGAGGCGCAGGAGGAGGGGAGGGAGAGCGCTCTCTGCTCCACGATGAGCATGCCGGCGGTGTACTGGCTCAGCATGTGGCCGCTGTACAGGCCGGGTTTCTCCGCCAGGAAGGGGGTCAGCCCCACCGAAAGCGCGGGGTTCAGTATCCTGTTCAGCCTTCTCTCGGACATCACGCTTACCATGGTGATGGCGGCTCCCATCATGTCCATGGGCAGCGATACAGGGGTGCCCTGGAAGTTCGCCCCGGTGAGGACCAGGTCCTCCTCCGGGAAGAACACCGGATTGTCGCCCACACCGTTCAGCTCTATCTCCACCTGGCTCCTGGCGTAGGCCAGCGCGTCGTGGGCGGCGCCTATCACCTGGGGCGTGCTGCGCATGGAGTAGGCGTCCTGGACTTTCTTCTTGCCTCCCTCCAGGAGGCCGCTCCCCTCGATGCATTTCATCAGGGCCCGGGCGGTGCGGACAGCCCCGGAGAATCCCCTGGCCCTGTGAAGCTTCTCGTTGTAGGGCTTGAAATTCGCTATCAGAGCCTCAAGGCTCATTGCCGCTGCTATCTCCGCCTGCTTCAGCCACCTGTTCATGTCGTAGAGATGGATCGCGTTCATGGCGTTCAGGAGGTTGGAGCCGTTGATCATGGCCAGCCCGTCCCGGGCATGGAAGACTTCCGGCTTCAGGCCGGCGCGTTCCAGCGCCTTGGCTCCGGGAAGGAGTTCGCCTTCGTAGTAGGCGCTGCCCTCCCCTATGACCACCAGCGCTATCTGGGACATGGGGGCCAGGTCGCCGCACGCGCCCACGGAGCCCTTCTGGCATACGAAGGGGGTGACGCCGCGGTTCAGCATCTCCACCAGCATCCCGGTCATCTCCGGCCTCAGGGCGGAATGGCCCTTGGCGTGGACATTGATCCGGGAGGCCATGGCGCCCCGGACGTACTCCAGGGGGGCGGGGTCGCCTATGCCGGCGGCATGGTTGTAGACCAGGTACTTCTGGAACTGCTTCACTTCCTCGTCGCTGAGAAGGGTCTCGGAGAACTCCCCGATGCCGGTGTTGACGCCGTACATTATCTCCTTCTCGTCCAGCTTCTTCTGTATCATTCCCCGGCAGAACCTTATTCTCTCCTCGGCTTCCTTCGAAAGCTCCACCTTCTCTCCGTGCCTGGCTACCCTGACGAGCTTCTCGAGAGTAAGACCGGTTCCATCCAATACCACAGCCATATCATCTCCTTCTGGGGGGGTGTGCATGTGCCACAGGGGTACACTGAATACACAATGATTATACATTGACAACATCGAGGCAACATCAGGGACGCACCTGAATTCATTAACTTATTTGACCGTTTATAACAATATTTATAGTTATTATAGCTATAAAATTCAAATATTAGTTCTAATAATCTTTAACTTGTGTTCGCCTGTCAGGCCGGTCACTGTGCACGATACGTTTGACAATCAAGGCGTCGGCGGGATATAAAAAGAGTATCACTCAAGCGCACGAAAGGTGCATTCCCATGAGAGATGGAGTACTGAACAGAGACCTCGAGGGAGCCGGAAGAAAACCGGGATTTCTCATCATCACCGACGTAGGGAGCACGACCACCAAGGCCCTTCTCCTCAAGAGGACCGCGGATGGAGGGTTGAGTGCCGTAGCCGGCGCGGATGTTCCCACAACCGTTGAAAAACCCCAGGAGGATGTGTGCATAGGAGTGGCCGGATCTGTGAGAAAGCTCGAATCCATCACCGGGGAGAAGCTTTCGAGGGGCCGGGGCATGCCCGCCGTTCCCTACCTTTCCACGAGTTCGGCCGGGGGAGGCCTGCAGATGCTGGTCTTCGGACTGACCTCCGTCGAGACAGGAAGGATAGCGGAAAAGACCGCGAGCAACGCAGGAGGGGTGGTTCTGAGAGTTATCTCCATAGATGACGAACTCCAGGCTGTAGAGCAGATGCGGGCAATTCAGGACCTTCATCCCGACATGATAATGCTGGCCGGCGGGACCGACGGGGGGGCCATAGCGGGGGTCGTCCGCCTTGCGGAATTGCTGGCCCTCTCCGACCCTCAGCCCAAGTTCAGGCAGGACATGAAGATCCCCCTTGTCTTCTGCGGCAACAGGGAAGCCAGATCATTCGTCGGCGATGTTCTCAAGGACAACTTCGATGTTCACATAGTGGACAACGTGCGGCCTTCCATGGAAGAAATGAACATGGAACCGGCCAGGAACGAGGTCCACAGGCTTTTCATGGAGAACGTGATGGAAAGGGCTCCCGGTTATTCGGAACTCAAGGACTTCGTGATATCCGATATTCTGCCGACACCCGCGGGCGTGGAGAACATGCTGAGGCTGTACAGCGGACATACCGGCGAGAATGTACTGATGATGGACATGGGCGGAGCCACCACCGACATTTTTTCATGCATCACAGGCGAGTACAACCGCACTGTGGCGGCCAACACCGGCATGAGCTATTCCATGGCGAACATCCTTCGCCGGTCGGGTATGAAACTTCTCCGGAAATACCTCCCGGGGTCCTTCGATGAGGACCGGGTGCGCGATTACATCTACAACAAGACCATAGCCCCCACCTACGTGCCGCGCGGCCGTGAGGAGATGCTGGTGGAACAGGCTGCGGCGATCTGCGGAATGCAGTCCTCCTGGGACGAGCATCTTGCTACATGCTACCAGCTCAAAAGGCTGGGCTTCCTGGACAGGATGAAGGCCCGGAACAGAAAGATGTTCGAGGAGACCTTCCTGACATCGGAGAGCAGTTCATTCAACCTGTCGGACATAGATCTGGTCATCGGTTCCGGCGGGGTCATCTCCCACGCCGAGGCAACGGAAGCCTTCTGGATGCTGGCCGAGGGCTTCAGACCGTACGGTATGACCAGGCTGGCCGTCGACAGGGACTTCAGGAGCCCTCACCTGGGAGTGTTATCTGAAATAGACGAGGATACATCGCTTAAACTCTTCCGGGACCAGTGCCTGGAGATCCTCGGCTGGGTGGCGGCCCCCTTCGGAAAATTCGAGGATGGCCACAGAGCAGTGACCGTCAGGAATAATGACTCCGGCGAAACGATGGAGCTGAACTACGGTGATGCCGTTTACCTGGAATCAGGCGGCGACCTTGAGTTCACGCTGGAGGACGGCGCCTCGCTGGGAAACTTCGAAGGAAACCTGGTTACGGACCTGCCGGTCCTGATCGACTGCCGGAACCGGGGTGAAGGCGGATCGGAAAAACCCCTCTCCGACGGGGGAATACCGGTCTTCAGCCATACCGACGCATCGAGTCTCACCAGCTCCATCAGACCCAGGCAGGGTGAGCTTGAAACCGGCGAATGGGAGAAGGAGTACCGACTGCCCTACAGCGGTACTGTCCACGTCCAAAGGGGTGACAGAGTGGAACCGGGGACGCTCCTGGGAGAGAACAGGTACGACCCTCCGAAACTCTACATAATCGATCTCAACAAGATACCGGGCTACGACAGGCATCTCACTCCGGAGGAGATCAGGACCGGACTCCTTGTGAAGGAGGGCGACAGGGTCACTCTCAACGCCCCTCTCTACAAGATCCACCGGGAAGGTCTGGCCGGATTCGATTTCACCTTTCACTCGCCCGTAAGGGGCAGGGTAACACGAATCGAGAAGAACGGCCTCATCGTAGTGCGGGAGGTCCAGGATTACGATGAGAAACCCCATGTGGTGGATATTGCCGGTCCTCTGAACATCAAACCGAAACACATCGGTGGATACCTCAAGCGGAAGCCCGGCGATTTCGTCGAGGCCGGACAGCTCCTTGCGTCCGATATCTCCAGGGGAAAGACCTCAATGGTCAAGTCTCCCACCAGCGGCGTGCTGAGGAAAATTGACAGGAAGAAGGGCACTGTAACGGTCCAATTCGACATAGAACCGGTGCGGATGATATCCCGGGTGTACGGAGAGGTGGCCGAGGTGATACCCGACCAGATGGTCCTCATTCGAGGATCGGGGACCATGCTCAACGGAATAATCGGCTTCGGCGGAGAGACCAGCGGTCCTCTTCGGGAAGCGGCGGACATCGAGAATGGAGAGATGGAGAAGGGCAGTGTAGTATTCTCCACGGTCCCGGTCACAGGCGCTTTTCTGAGACGCGCTGCGGAAACGGGCGTGAACGGGATCATCACGCCATCGATATCCGCCACCCGGTGGATGGAGTACTCGGGAAGGGAACTCGGGGTGGCTGTGACCGGAGATGAGGATATTCCGTTCACCATCGTCCTAACCGCCGGTTTCGGTGACTTCCGCATGAATGAGGACTGCGCGGATTTCCTGCGGAACTCCATCGGAAGTTCCGTCTGCCTGTCCGGAAGGACCCAGATAAGGGCAGGAGTTACCAGGCCCACGGTAATCGTATGAAACGTCCCGGCAAAGAAGAAGAAGGACGATAATGCTTGTTTTCGGTCCGGTCCCTTCACGCAGACTGGGAAGAAGCGTCGGCATAAACAACATTCCACCAAAGAACTGCACCTACAGCTGTGTATACTGCCAGGTTGGAAGGACCACCGGCATGTCCGTAACCAGGCGTTCTTTCCACCGGCCGGCGGAGATACTGGAAGCTGTGGAGGAAAAGCTCAGGCAGACCGAAGCTGTTGGCGCGGCGGTGGATTACCTGACAGTAGTCCCGGACGGCGAGCCGACCCTGGACATCAACCTGGGAATGCTGCTGGATGGTCTTCAACGGTTCGGAATACCCACCGCCGCCATCTCCAACTCATCGCTGGTATGGAACAGGGATGTCAGGGAGGCTCTCTCCAAGGCAGACTGGGTATCACTGAAAGTGGACTCGACCAGGGAGAGTACATGGCGGGCCGTGGACAGACCCCATGGAGAACTCAGCCTGGACCGGATACTGGAAGGTATACTGGAGTTCTCCGAATGCTTTTCAGGAGAGCTGGTGACAGAAACGATGCTGGTGGCGGGGCTGAATTCATCACCGGATGAATTGGAGGTCACCGGTGAGTTCCTCGCCCGGGCAGATCCTGATACCGCCTATATCTCCGTACCAACACGCCCCCCCGCGGAGGATTGGGTAATGGCGCCATCCGCAGCTGAGATAAATACCGCCTATCATATCCTCAGCGGATATCTGAAGCAGGTCCGATACATGATACACTACGAAGGGGAGGATTTTACCCGTACCGGTGACCCGGTCTCCGACCTGCTGAGCATTCTGTCCGTTCATCCCATGCGTGAGAAAGCCGTGCTCAAGTTCCTCTCGGAAGAGGAGGACCCGGAGGCCATCCTGTCCATGCTTACGGATAAGGGACTGATGGAGAGGGTTCGATACGAGAACGAGATCTACTGCCTCAGGAGGTTCCCGGAAAGACCGTCAGCCTCCGGGAACCTCTGAAGACCTGTAATATCAGTTCATTCTGAGTTCTTCCTGAACCTCTTGTAGCAGCCGAATATCACGTAGATGCACGGTTCCACAACCAGTGTCAGCACCGTGGCCACGAACAGCCCCCCGATGACGGTGATGGCCATGGGTGACCAGTTCTCGGCCCCCTCCCCCAGTCCAAGGGCCAGGGGCAGCATGGCGAGTATAGTTGTGGTGGCCGTCATCATTATGGGGCGCATCCTGGTGGTGGAGGCTTCCACTATCGCCTCTATTATGTCTCTGCCTTTCCTGCGCAGCTGGTTGGCGTAGTCAATCATCACTATTCCGTTGTTGACCACTATTCCCGCCAGCATCAGCATCCCGACTATGGACATCACCGAGAGCGGCGTACCCGTAATGAAGAGCCCCAGCACCACGCCTATGAATGCGAGAGGCAGGGTGAAGATGATAATGAAGGGTTCAAGGAAGGACTCGAACTGGCCCGCCATGACCATGTAGACCAGGGCCGCGGCAACGATGATGGCTATTCCAAGGTACATGAAGGTCTCCCTCTGGTCCTCCATTTCCCCCCCCATCTCGTACCTGTACCCTCCCGTGTCCATCTCCCTCAGTGTTGCCATTACATCGGAGGAGACCTCACCCAGGGACCTGCCGCCGGAAACGTCACACGATATGGTCACCATCCTTGCCTGGTTGGTCCTGGTTATGACATTCGAGATCATGCGCTGTTCCAGCGACCCCATTGAAATGAGCGGTCTTCCCAGGACCGCCGCGTACTCCAGGTCCTCCCTGGAATCTCTGAGGTTCTCCGGCAGCCTGACATTGATATTGAATTCCTCGTCATCCTCACGGAATACACTGGCGTTGGTTCCCTGAAATCCGTACCTGACATCCGTGGCCAGCTGCGACCGTGAAGCTCCCATCAGCGAAACTCTCACGGGATCGGGTACGAAGGAATACTCGGGAATACGGTCTTCCATTGAGGTTGTCGGGTCGGCCACGCCTTCTATTCGGGAGATGGCTTCCTTTATTTCCTCGCCCTTCCGGTAGAGTTCCTCCAGGTTATCGCCGTAGAGGGTTATCTCTATTGCCGACCCGCCCATGATTGACATTCCTGCCTCGGAGGAGTACTCTACGCCGGGCATCCCTCTGAGAACCTCTCTTATCCGGTCCTGGTACTCGAACATGGACGTGCTCCTCTGACTGGAAGGCGTCAGCCTGATCCGCACCATTCCGGCATTCGATCCACTGGAGCCGAATATCGCCATTACTCCTTCCGCTTCCCCTACGGTGCTGAACACCGCCATCAGGTCGTCCTCGTCAACTATGGACTGGATGGAATCCTCCAGGGCACGCACCATTCGGTCGGTCCTCTCCAGGCTGGACCCTACGGGAAGTGTCACATCCATCATTATGAAATTGTCATCGGATTCCGGAAAGAATTCCGAGGGAAGCCGGGTAAGCATCAGTATGGTAATGACAAATGCGCCGGCTGTGGAAATGAGAACCACCTTCTTATGGTTGACCGCCCATGAGACCAGGCGGCTGTATCTCTTCTCCAGCCGGTCTATCATTCCCTTCATCCTGTCCGCGATGCTTTTCGGCCTGTGCACAGGCACGAGCTTCCGTACCCATGATGATATCAGCGGCACAAGGCTCAGCGCTACGAAAAGTGATATCGAAAGACTGAATGTTATGGTCAGCACCATCTCCTTGAAAAGCTGTCCGGCCAGACCCGGAACGAAAAGGATGGGAAGGAAGACCGCCAGCGTGGTAAGGGTGGACGCGGTGATCGCGTTGGAAACCTCACCGGCCCCGTTGACGGCGGCATCGAACTGCGACTCACCCGATTCACGATGCCGGAAGATATTCTCCAGCACCACAATGGCGTTGTCCACCAGAAGGCCTATCGCCAGAGCCAGACCGGCCAGAGAGATCAGATTTATCTGTACGCCGGTGAAATGCATCACGCCGAAGGTGACAAAGACCGACATGGGTATGGAGATGCCGGCGATGAAGGAGCCCCGCCAGGAGCGGAGGAAGAACAGGAGAACCAGGAAGGCCAGAAAACTCGCCTGAAGTGCCGTATTGCCCAGGTTGTTTATGGACTGCTCTATGAACTCCGACTGGTCGAAGAGTATAACAGGGGTCAGCATTCCCCTGTAGTCCTCCCTTATATTGTCCAGCTGATCCCGTATCCTGGCGCAGACATTCACCGTGTTGGCGTCCGACCTCTTGTTCATGTACATGGAGATGGAAGGTTCACCGTTGAACCGGACGTACTGGAGAACCTCCGCCTCCCCGTCCTCCACGTATGCCACGTCGCGAAGAAGGACCGGCGCTCCGTTGCTCATTCCGACTGCCAGCTGCTCTATCTCCTCCACACTGTGAAAGGCGGACTCTATCCTGATGCTCATGTTCATGCCGCCCGAATCGATCCTTCCGGCCGGAGAGTTGTTCCGCACCGAGGCGAGAGCGCCTGCTATCTGGGAGGCGGTCACACCTGCGTCCAGCATGGCGGAGGGCTTCAGCCGGACATTGATCTGGCGCTCGCGTCCTCCTACGGTGACAGCCGAACCCACGCCGTCAAGCCGGCTGAAAAGAGGCTCTATCTCTTCCTGAATGAGTGTCCTCAGATCGAAATCGTTCAGAATCTCACTGCTGAACCCCACATAGAGAACGGGCTGCATACTTGGATCAAGAGCGAATATCAGCGGGTCGCTGGCATCCTCGGGAAGCACCGCGCTGAACATGTCCAGCTGCCTTCTGACGTCGGTCTCGGCCTGCTCCAGGCTGTGCCCCCAGTTGAACTCCGCTGTGACCACGCTTATACCCGGTCTGGACGTGGACGTGACTTTCTTTACATTGGAAACCCTGGCCACCGCCTGCTCCAGCGGGTCGGTAACCAGGTTCTCCATCTCTTCGGGACCCGCCCCCTCCATGCTGCTGAGCACCATTATCATGGGGAACTCAATGTCCGGATACATGTCCACACCCAGCTGGGTAAGTCCGAAGACACCGGTGCCGAACACGGCGATGAACAGCATCAGGAAGGTGACTCTTCGTTTTACGGAAAGATCGGGAAGCTTCATTGACCCACCACTTCCACTCTGGCGCTGTCCTGAAGCATCGACTGTCCTGCGACCACGAGGGAATCACCGAAGGACAGTCCATCGGTTATCTGGACCTTCCCCTCACTGGATATTCCGACCTGGACCTCCTGTATTATACCCCTGCCGTTTTCCACCACTACAACCTGAAAACCGCTCTGGGTCCTTCTGAGGACCGATTCGGACACCGCGACGATATTCTCATGGGTCTCGGTAAGTACGGCCACCCTGCCCGCCATGCCGGGACGAAGTCTTCCCCTTGTCTCGTCGAACCTGACCTCGACCGGCACAAGTCCGCTCATCTGGTCCACACTTGACGAAGCGGAAGTCACAATTCCGGGAAATGACTCATTGTCCAGAGAACTTACTGTTATATAGGCGGGAAGTCCCGGCCTGAGAGCAAGCAGGTCCTTTTCGGGAAGCAGTATCCTGGCGACGATTGCCGAGTTGTTGGATATGGAAACCAGAGGGGTACCGGATGAGGAATTGCCCTCCCTTGCCCATATCCTTCCTATCTGCCCGTCAAAGGGCGCGATTATCCATGAGTTCTCCCTGGAGGTCCTTGCCTGGGCGTACCCCGCCCTGGCCTGGCTCAACTGCGCCTGGGCCGCTTCCACTGACGCTTCCGCAGCCTCCAGCTGCTGGGCGCTGGCTCCGCCCGCCTCGTAAAGGGACTGCATCCGCCTGTAGTTGCTCATGGCATTGTCCAGATTGGCCTGAGCGGCGCTAACGCCGGCAACGGCGCTGGCCGTTGCCGCTCCTGCCTGCTGGTCTGTGTTGAGCCGGACCAGCCTCTGTCCCGCTGTTACGCTGTCACCCTCGGAAACCAGTACCTCCTCGACCTTGCCTGGGGACATGGCGTAAATGAGAGCCTCCTCCAGCCCTTCCACCCTGGCGCTGGCGTAAGCGATACTGGATATCTCGGTGGGCTCGACCACCTCTACGGAAACCCTTACCGGAGGCTTTTCCTGCTGTGCCTGCGGGGGGGAGCCGCATCCCGCCGCAAGCAGCAGGGCAAGTGAAGCGGGGACGGCAATACAGATTATCCTGAAGCTACTCATCGGTATATCCTTCCATTACTCCCACAACCCTCATCAGCCCGGCCTCAGCCGTCCTGAGGTTGTAAAGCGCTCTGGCGTAATTGGTCCTGGCAGTTGTCAGGGCAAGAAAAGCCTGGTCCATCTCAAGCCTTGTTATCATTCCAGCCTCGTAAGAAACTCTGGCTATCTCAGCCCCTTCCATTGCCTGTTCAACCGTGGAGCGGGTTGCGTCAGCGTTCTCCAGGGCAGCCTGCAGATCGTTCCAGGATGACACCAGTTTCAGTTCTGTGGCCTGGCGAATGCTTCTTGCCGAAGCTCGGGAAGCGGTCCTCTGAGCCCTGGCCGAATTGAAGCCGGAAATATCGGAAAAACCGTTGAACAGGGGGACCTGAAGGGCGGCCGAGATTGTCAGGTTCCTCTCGTAGTCATCGATCTCGAACTCCATGTCATCCCTCGCCGCCTGGTAGTTCAGATCGGTCTGAAAGACCAGGCGGGGCATGAAGGAAGACCTGGCCATGTCCACTCCCGCTTCTCCCACAAGCTCCATGTACTCGGCGGTCTGAAGGTCGGGATTGTTCTGGATCATCATTGATCCGGCTTCCTGCAGGGTCTTCGGCATCCTGAAACCGGGCTGGTCATCCAGGCTGCCGTCGATGAGGAGCAGATCGTCAACGTCCATGCCAAGAGCCACCGCGAATCCGGAATAGGCATTCTCGAGGGCGTTCCCGGCGGCTATCAGATCCGGCTGCCGATTCTCCCAGGCGACCCTGCTCTGAAGAAGCTCGAAACGGGATATGGTTCCTGCTTCATACTTGAGTTCGGCAAGCCTGTATCCCTCTTCGGCGATATCAAGCGCTTCCTGCGATACATCCATCATCTCCCTGGCCAGGAGCACCCCGTAGAAAGCTCGGACAACCTGAACGACGGCATCCATCTCCGTGGCCCTGGCCTGGTGGAAGGACATCTCCTCTGCCCTGGACGCCATTCTGGAACCCGCAGGACCCTGGGCCGCGAATACGGGTACGGTCACGGAAATACCGGCGATGGAAGTGTACTCCGTCCCCATCGGGATGGCGCCCATTCCCGGTATCGTGAATTCCTGGACGTCGTAGTTCTTCGAGAACGCCAGCTGACCGTTGACCTGGGGCAGGAACCACAGGTCCGCATTCCTGCTCTCCCAGCCGGCACTCCGGTAGGACATCAGCGCTGACTGGACGTCCCCCCTGTTCTGCAGCGCTATTCCCACGGCCTCCTGCAGCGTTACCCCCATCGCGGAGCAAGCCGCCAGCAGCACCGCCATCATCAATATTCTCATATTGGCATTATTCCTCTCCAGCCGCGGAGATACCATAAAATACGATATCAACCACCTCTTCGGGGTCCAATTCCTCTTTACCGCACAGATTGTGTGTCATCTTTACTGTCAGGGAGACAAGGAGGGAATTCAGCATCATCATCACTATCATCCTGTTCACACCGGGTTTTATCTCACCCTTCTCAACAGCCCTGTCGAACATGGGGTCTATGAACTCCATCCTCATTATATCGAACTCCTGCTGCAACTCGTTTATGAGAAGCCCTATGTTCGGATCCGTGATAACGGACATGAAAGCGTTGGTGATGCCAGGATTCTCCTCCACGAACCTCAACCTGAAGCTGACGTAATTGACAAGATTATCCCTCAGACTTCTTCGCGGGTCGTATATTTCCATCATCATGGACCTGGCCATCTTCAGCAGGTGTTCGGCAACCGCCCTGTAATAGCCCTCCTTGTTATCGAAGTAATAGTATATCATGGGCTTGGAGACACCGGACCTCTCAGCCACCTGATCCATGGATATCTCCGAGAAAGTCTTCTCCGACAGCAGTTCCACTCCTGCCTCCAGAAGCCTGCTCCTGTTGTCACCTTCCACCCGGGCGCACCTCCTATCGAAATATCGTGAGTATCAATTCTACTTACCAGTAAGTAAACGTCAAGGCCGGGCCGGATACTCATACTTCTCCCGTCCGGCCGGCTGACGTATATTGAACTGTGTCGGTCTGGAGAGGGGCATCGTGAAGAGCGAAAACGAAACCAGGTTCATAAGGGTGGTCAGCTCCCACCTTTCGAGGTATCCCCTCATGGAGAGCAGCGACCTCTACAAACTCCTGTACCAGGCCGCCATGGGAAACCGGCACAGCACGGGCAGTACCGACGCCGTCCGCGAGTATCTGATGAGAGAGATAGGAGAACTCTCCAAAGGTCCGTCCGAACCTGTTCTGGATGTGATATCGGACAGCGGGAACATGGCCAGGATCAACCTGAGACCCTTTCTCGCGTCAGGAGGAAACCCGGAGGTCCTGCTGGAAGCCTTCCTCAGAACCTCGCGGGAGTACAGGGGCTCAAGGGCCAGACTGGAGAGATACGGTGAATGGATAACCGGTATGGCGGGGGAACACCTTCTTACACCGGCCCTGCGGGATATCGCCGGGTATATGGATACCATGCGAAGATCAGGATACCCAGCCGTTCACCATTCTGCCATATACAGGGAGAGCTACTCCCCGGCCTACCGCGTAATACTGACGAAGTTCGCTGGGAGTCTCTCAATTCTCAGGGATGCACCGCCGGAGCCGGATCTTCGCTGACGGAAATCCCCTCCATCCGCACCCAGCCCACCACACAACGTTCGAGGGGCCCCTGCTCGAGATCAACCCTGTACCATTCATCGGCGCGCTCGATGATGGCCGCGGCGGAACCAGCCGGCAATGTGTCCGTCACCGAGGCCAGGCTGTCCGGTCCACTGAGGACGGGGGTATCTTCCAGAGCCATGGCATACGGGATACCGGCGCCGGGGGTCCAGGATGGAGACAGTGCCGCGGTATCTCCGAGCAGTTCATAACCACCATCGGGCGGCACCCATCTGCAGCGGAAGACTCCGACATTACCTGCCTGGGCCACTCCGGGATCGAAGCCCAGCCAGCCGGATGAACTGATCGCGGATACGATCACTGCATCTCCCGGCAGCAGCCGGGCAAAGAACGTGGAAGCGGAATCCGGTCTGGTATAGGAAACTGTGGTATCATTGACGGAAATAACGATGGGTGCGCTCCGTTCGTAATCGGAACCTGTTTCTGGAACATAGGATACAGCCAGCAGGCAGAACAGTAAAAGCATCAGTTTCCCTCCGGCAAAAGACCAGGATAAATGATACAGCATGCCGGGGTATTCCACAACGGACTGTCAATGAGACCGGATCTTCGGTTGGTGGAATATCCGATACTGATTATCTTAGTATCGGTTCATCAGGTATTGAACCCATTCAAAACCGTAACCTTACAGCCTGACGCAGAAGAAGGCGGCGAATGTCAAAAAGGAACCCGGTCCTTGCAAGACTGATAATTCTCTTCGGCTGCGGAGCCACGCTTCTTATTCTTCATGCCCTGATAACCTCCCGAAGTTCTCAAGGTGCCGTCCTCGGACAATGGTCCCCGGCGGTGACAGGGCTTATAGTGCTGTTCACACTGATCTTTCTCACGGGAATCACGGCCGCTGTGAACAGGTCTGTTCTCGCTCGCGGGGAAGGGCTGTTCCGGAAAGTGCCGAATATTGCCGGAGGGCTCATGGCCGTTTTCCTGCCGGTATTGCTCTTCCTTGTCTGGTTCCTTTTCCCATTCCCGCTTTTCGACAGGACGGGCTTCACCATCGGCATCTTCATCCTGGCATTCGTTCCGGGCCTTCTGTTCATATCCTTCCAGGAGGGCAGGCGACTCAGAAGGACTATAACCGGTACGCTCATGCTCACCGTATCACTGGCCATATCTCTGATAGTCGCGGATGTCATCCTCCGGATACTGCTGCCCGGAAGTATTTTCGACCCCAGATTCGGGCTGAGGCCGCACCAGAGAGTGGAGCTTCAGGTGAATCTGCCGGGCATCACTCCCGGAGGAATGCTGACGACAAATAAATGGGGGTTCCGTGGCGAGGAACCTCCACGTGATTGGGACGAATACCTGACCATAGTCACCATCGGAGGGAGCACCACGGCGAACTACTATCTCGATGACAGCCTCACATGGTCGTACATTCTCCAGCAGGAGCTCAGAAGGATCGATCCCGAGGTTTGGGTGGGGAATGCGGGAATACCGAGGCACTCGGCGGAAACTCATGCCCTTTTCGTCAAGGAAGTCCTTTCTTCCATAAGGCCCGACATCGCCCTCTTCCTGGTGGGAGCGAATGATATGGGCCCCTTTTTAAGGGGATCACCCTCTTACATGGAGCGACTTCCCGATTCGGGATTGCGACCGTGGCTCTTCAGGAGGTCCATGATCCTTCAGCTCCTCTACAGAATCAAAAAGATCCATATCGAAGGCGCAGAGGTGATAACCGGCACCGTGGACCCCTACTACAGCGAGGAAGAGCTGACAGTTGAGGAGGAACCGCTTCCGGATGACCTGCACGATATCCTTCAGGATCCGGACTTCTACAGGGACAGGATAAGGACAATAATAAGCGAGTGCCGGGCCCTGGAGATCCTGCCCGTGTTCATGACCCAGCCTATCCTCTACGATGACTCGGAACACTGGCGGAGTGTCCTGGCATGTCAGATGTGGACGGGAGAAGGTCAGATGCCCATTTCCGCGGCCTCATACTGGCGCATGCTCCAGACCCTCAATTCCGATCTGAAGGAGGTGTGCCGGGAGGAGAATGTAGAGGTCATCGACCTGGCTTCGCGAATGCCGAGTTCAGAGGAATACTTCTACGATACCATGCACATGACTGAAAGGGGCGCTGAGCTTGCCGGCAGCATCGCAAGTGACCGGATCTCGGAGTACCTGATCGAGAAGGGCATTCTCCAAAAGCAGTAGGCACGCATCACTGACCGGTCACTGTAACGGATTTTGCTGAATGTGGTATTTCCATTTCTCTGAATTGCAGAGGATCGCAATCACTGGTGAGGACTGGCAGCCTTCTCGCAGCGCTTCACGAATTCATTCCAGGCTCGGGGAAACTCCTCGAGCGGCCTGCTGTCAGGAGTCCTCAGTTCCAGGGTACCCCCCTTAACGTTCACTCTGATATCTGTGAACATGGTGGTCAGATGGTCCAGGAAGTCGCTGAAATCCTTGTCCTTCAGAGTGCTGAAGACCCTGCCGGTCCGCAGCTCCACAGCGTTAAGGGCCTGTTCCACTATGCATTCCAGTATCAGCTCCGGACTATTCCCGGGTTGAGCGCTGGACAGGCCGCAACGGCAGCTGTCCGTTCTGTCCCATATACTCCTTCGCTCAGCGGACATTCCCAGAGTTTCGCTTGTGGACATTCTGCAGAACTCCGCGTACAGAACCCCCAGGTCTTCCGGGCGGGTGATGGCGGCGTGAAGGTGAATGGCAGCGGTCCCCTTCATCATTTCCAGCCCCCTCGCGTCCACCTTCCTGAACCTTTCATGCATCCTGGCGTACCTGGGGGAGGTGAGAAGAAGCGGGGCGTCGTACCTTCCCGGAATGTAATCGGTGCCGATATACCTTATTCCGGTTTCCCGCCGGATATCTTCGTTCATTCCGGCTATCCAGCCCATTACTTCATTCAGTTTGCTTGACTCATCGGCCCTGAGAGGCGGGCTGAGGTACTCTATCTGGCCCCCCGGCTCGAAGACCACCTGCCTGGGACCCCTGACATATACTCCTTCAACAGGTTCGTATCCCCTGGACTTCAGGAAGTCCTCCAGCATGGACATGTCATCGCGGGCAAGTATCCGGTCCGGAAGGAACTCGTATTCGAACCCGTAGCTCCTGGGAAGGTCATTCCCCCTGGAAAGAACCATTTCCAGGAGGTTGCGGGCGTACCGGCGTAGGGTCTCCTGTGAAACTGCGGTTCCCCCTTCCTTCATGCTCCGAACTCTTCCAGCCAGAGGCCGAAGGTGAGAACCGCGAATACCCTGTCGGCTTCTGATACCAGCGTATCGGGACCCACTCCCCGGGCGGTGACGCCCTTCCACATCTCTTCCACCATTTCCATGTCCAGGTATCCCGCCAGGCTCCGGGAACCGCCCCGAAGGATCTCCCCCACGAAATCTGGAAGGTCATTGCCCCGAAGGAGCCAGGCCGCCATGGGAATGGTGAACGGCTTCTTCCCCCGCAAGGCGGTGGCCCTGTTCACCACACCATACCTGGCAAGGGCCCTTCTGCAGATGTACTTGCCCATTCTGGAGGCAAGGTTAACCTTGAGCCGGACCGGCAGGCCGGCGGCAAATTCCGCCAGCCTGTAATCAAGGTAGGGCGTACGGGTCTCCAGGGAATGGCGCATGGAGAGTTTGTCCAGCCTCAGCACCACGTAATCCGGCAGCCGTGACCTGCACTCCATCGCCAGCAGCTGGTTCAGCGGGTGCATCCCCTCCGTCACGTCCGGCATGGCGTCCCGCGGGAAGGGAACCGTTTCCGTTCTGCTTCCGAGGAGACGCGAAAGCTCCTCGGGGCTGAAAAGGAGTTCGCTCTGAATGAACCTCACGGAGGGGTCCGGGGCCCTGGCCGCAAGGTAGCTTTCCAGTTCGGGGAAATCCCGCATCAGCAGCTTCCTTTCAGCCGGTGACATGGAACCCATCTCATCGGCTGCCATCTCCAGAAGGAATTTTCTGTAGCCTGCGAAGACCTCGTCCGCGCCCTCTCCGGTGAGCACCACCTTCACCCTTTCGGAGGCAAGGCGGCAGACCTGATCGGTGGGCAGGATGGTTCCCAGGGATATGCAGTCCTCCACCGATCCGATGAGCTCGGGCAGGTCCTTCAGCGAATCCGGCCCGCAGGTGCGGCTTATCAGCTCAGCCCCGCCGAATACTTCGGGCATATCCCGCATAAGGTTTCTTACATCGTCGAGCTCATCGTAGAGGGGATCGTCGAAGGATACCGTAAAGAGTTTCAGTTCAGGCTGAAGCACAGCCGCCAGGGAAGCGACGGAGGAGGAATCAATTCCTCCGCTAACCAGGCTGGCTACCTCCACATCAGACCGCATACGTATCCTTACCGCGTCCCGCAGCAGCTGCATGAATCGTTCCTCCGCCTGCTCCAGGTCCATGGTAGCGCCTGCGGCTTCGGGAAGGTATTCCCAGTACCTGTGAACCTCAAAAGAATCCCTCTCGAGGTCATATATCATGAAGGAGCCGGGAGGAAGCCTGTGAATGCCGTGGAACATGGTGTTCCTCCCCGGAACGTAACGGTAGGAGAAGTAGACGGGAAGGGCTTCCCGGTTCAGTTCCGGGACCATGCCGCTGCCCCGGAGAAGGGGCGTTATCTCGGAGGCGAAGAAGAAACTCCCTCCGTTGTGCGCGTAGTAGAGCGGCTTGATCCCGAACCTGTCGCGGAAGAGGACCAGCCTCTTCCTCCGGGGGTCCAGCACGGCTCCGGCGTACATCCCGTTCAGGGAATCCAGAAAAGCCAGCCCCTTTTTCCTGTAGAGATGCAGGGCTACCTCGATATCCCCCCTGGTTACGAACTCCTCCGATACGACTTCGTCCTTCAGCTCCAGGTAGTTGTACACCTGGCCGTTGCAGATGATGGCGCACCCGTCATCCTCCGACACGACAGGCTGCATACCCGTCTCCAGGTCCAGTATGGATAGCCTGACGAATCCCAGCCCCACCCTGGCCTTCCCAACAGTGAACACCTTCTCGTCCGAGTCGTCGGGGCCGCGATGGCGCTGCAGGCAACCCATCTCCCGCAGCCTCGCCATGAGTTCATCGCTGCTGAGGCTGCTGGAAACTATGCCGCTGATGCCGCACATCGATAAAACCTCCGGTTCACGGTTCTGACGAATATATGCAATTCCTTGCGGGGAAGTATGTATTAGGGCGCTGCCGGGCGCACGAAACGAAGAAGCCCGGGCATTGCGCCCGGGCTAAGTTCTCAGGAATGTTCCGGCGGGACCGGCAGGCTAGAACGTGGACTTGATGGACCCCCAGGTATCCTGCTGTAGGGCTACGCTGATGTCGAAGGACAGCTCGGATATCTTGTAGTTGTTGCCGGTATCGCGGTAGCTCCAGAAGATGGTGTCCGTGTTGGCGCTGTAAGCCAGTCCGTAGGATGATCCGCAGGGCAGAGGACATGGTGCCGA
Organism: Candidatus Aegiribacteria sp.; assembly: GCA_046498225.1. Taxonomy (GTDB): domain Bacteria; phylum Fermentibacterota; class Fermentibacteria; order Fermentibacterales; family JCC-6; genus Aegiribacteria. The sequence continues at coordinate 6,254 of JAWOBF010000063.1, read as the reverse complement.
ACCCAGGAAGGTAAGCGAAGTGCTGTCCCATACGTAGAACCAGATACTGTGGACGTTATATGCGGTAACCGCCACACCCACGTCTCCCTGGTAGGGGAAGGTGGTAACACCGCTGGGCTGGTCGGTGATCTCGGGAATGGACAGGTTGCTCTCACCCACACCGGGCTGGAACCTCCAGAGACCGCCACCCGTACCGTTGGTGGTCCAGTAATCGGTGCCGTCGAAGTCCATGCCCCGGGCGGCGCTGCCTGCCGGACTGGGATATGTGCTCCAGCTGACTCCGAAGTTCTCGGTGTAGAACAGGTTGCTGCTGCCCCAGTCCGAGGTAAAGTAGGTATCATCCACCGGGTCGTTGTTCCAGGCGACTCCGAAACAGCTGGAATTTGCGGGGTCCAGGGGAAGGCTGCCCAGCGCGCCTCCGGAGTAGGCATCGTAGGCTTGTACTATCATATCAACGTTGTTGGTCCCCAGGACGTATGTAACGGCGGCGTCCTCGTAGATGTCCAGGCCCAGCGCCTTTGTGACCGGGTCGAAAGTGTTCTCCACGGTCAAACTGATATCGTCGGTTCCCTGGACCGGCCGGCTGACCATCGGGGCGGAAGAACCGGTCTGCCCGTCGATTCCGGCGAAGGCCAGCATCGCAAAACAGAGAAGAGCGGTAACGTAACGCATTTTTCCCTCCATGTGTCTGGTGTTGATAGAAACGCAAAACTAAACATAGCAAAGCGCCTTGTCAAAAAGTAGTAACACTGGCCGCCGCAGCACGAAACCCGGGTGAGGGGTGGAGCGAAGGGACGGCGGTTCAGGTCATCTTCAGGACCTTTGCCCCCCTGATACCCCCGGACCGGAGAGCTGCAAGGGCGCGGTTGGCCTCCTCAAGAGGATATTCTGTTACCTCCGGTTGAATTCGCACCTCTCCCGCAAGGTCCAGGAACTCCGATATGTCGCGCGGGCTTACGTTGGCCACGCTCTTGATCTCCTTCTCCATCCACAGATGACGAGTGTAATCCAGTTCCAGAAGGTATTCCCTGTCCCCGTTCTCCTTGCGGATGGCGTTTATCACAAGCCGTCCCCCGGGAGCCAGGCTGTTCATCGCCTCCACCACGGGCTTCCACACCGGGGTGGTGTCGATGATGGCGCGAAGCATGACGGGCGATATTTCATGGATGTCGCCGGCCCACACCGCGCCCAGTTCCAGCGCGAAGTCCCTCTCGCAGGGATCCCTGGCGAAAACGAACACGTCGCTTTCCGGGAATCTGCCCCTTACCATCTTCAGGACCAGGTGGGCGGAGCCTCCGAAACCGGTGAGTCCCACACTGTCTCCATCCTCGATCCCGGTGAGCCGGAGGGACCTGTAGCCAACAGCCCCGGCGCACAGAAGCGGAGCGGCGCCGGAGGCGGTCAGGTGGCCTGGTATGGGGAAGGCGGACCTCCGGGGAACCGTCATGTACTGGGCGTACCCTCCGTCAGCGTCCCTGCCCGTGGCCCGGAAATCGCCGCACAGGTTCTCGTTACCTTCGAGACAGTATTCACACTCGCTGCAGGAGGAGTAGAACCAGCCCACCCCCATCCTGGAACCGGCAAGGGACGGGTCGGCTTCTCCGCCGACTTCCACCACCCTTCCCACTACCTCATGCCCGGGAGTTACAGGCAGCTCCGGGGGCGGGGTCCTCCCCTCTATCTCATCAAGCTCCGTATGACACACTCCGCAGGCCAGCACACGCAGAAGCAGTTCATCCGGGCCGGGCTCCGGCACCGGAACGTCGTCCAGGGAAAGAGGCTCGGGGTTCCTTCCCATATCCTCTACCGCATGAAGCCGCATGGCCTTCATGGCCGAACCGGTTTTCCGCAGGATCCCTTTGACATTTGCTTCATTGTCACCACCTTCAGAAGAATTATGCGGCCCGGCCTTCTCAGTTCAGCCGTTCCATATCCGGGTCCCGGTCTATCCGCCAGTAGCCACCGATTCCGATGCGCATGTAGGGTACGGTAAGATGCTCAAAGTCCGCAGAGCCGGAACTTTCCGCGTAATTCGAGGTGTAGCCGTCCATGGGCAGGCGGAGTGCTTCCATTCCGATCAGCTTTCTCCCCGCAATATCGGCGCCCTCTATCACGTACTCCGAGCCCCAGGACGCGTAGGGCTCCACTATTTCTCCACCCTCCAGGAAAACGGCCGAATCAGCTTCCAGGACCAGGTGGCTGCCTTCCACCCGCCAGCGGCCGGAAAGCTCCCTGAGCCTTCTGGAGCCGTCCATGCTGTTCTCACGGTAGGCGAAGTTACCGTCATCGAATAGAAGAAAGAGGTCGGAATAGCCGGAGCCCACCGAAGGGCTGCCGTGCCAGAAACCTGTAAGGTCAGTTCCCTCCGGAGGGCCGGAACCGTCATCTTCCAGCCTGTCCTCGTAATGCCTGATGAGCCGGATGTTCCACAGATCTGTCTCGGTAAGCTCATCGCTTACGTCCTCGTGCAGGGGGCGGTACCATTCAAAACTCTGGAAGTGCTCCCTTACATCATCGCTGACGAAAATGAGGCCGTACCTGGCGTAAACGGCGTTTCGAAGCTTTGCCAGCTGGCAGCCGTCCAGCAATGCCACCTGGAGGTCCGTGAGCCTGAAATCCAGTATTTCTTTCTCCCCGTTGTATATCACGTCAAAGGCCGCATGCAGGTTTGCCCTTACATCGGACCGGCGCTCGAACCGGTCCGCTTCATCGGCGGTGAAGCAGGAACCGGCGGTTGAAAACATAAGGAGTATCACGGTCATTATCTCAGCCGCGTGCATTTTCATCACCCCGCTTGAACCGGGCCCGGATGTCGTCCTCCGGTCTTACCCGAACCCTGTAGAAGGTGTCTGCACGGTCGCGGCAGAATTTCATCAGCGGCACAAGACGACCGGAAGAGGATTTTCGGGGCAGGATCAACATATACCTGTTCTCCTCGTATCTGCCGGACACGTCCTCATCGTATTTCGGAATGAAAGCCACGGTATATGTCCTGGAAGCTCCAATGCCGAAACCCGAGATGATGGTGGTCCACTTTCCGGCGGGACATTCAACGGTGCTGCGCCGGTTCATATCCATGCATCTCTCCTTTCACTCGTCAGGCTGCCTGTAGAATATCCGGTAGACCATGTCAGCCCTGTCGTCGGATACCAGCAGGGAACCGTCGGGCATCACCAGAACGTCAACGGGGCGTCCGAAGGCTTCGTCCCCTGAGAGCCAGCCTTCCGCGAACACTTCATATTCGACGGCGCTTCCCCCCTCCAGCATCACCATGGTCACCCTGTAACCGATGGGAGAGGAGCGGTTCCATGAGCCGTGCTCTGCAATGAAGATCCGACCCCGGCAGGATTCCGGGAACATCTCTCCGTCGTAGAACCTCATGCCCAGGGCGGCAACGTGAGGGCCAAGCTCCATTTCAGGAGCAACGTAATCATCAGGGTCATGCCCGCTGCCGTAGTCCGGGTCCGGGATGCCGGACCCGTGCACGTAGGGAAATCCGAAATGATATCCCATTCCCGCAGCCCGGTTGAGTTCATCGGGAGGAATATCATCGCCCATGCCGTCACGGCCGTTGTCCGTGAACCAGAGTTCTCCTGTTGCCGGGTGCCAGTCGAACCCCACCGTATTCCGTACACCCCGGGCGTAAACCTCCAGTTCGGTTCCGTCAGGGTTCATCCGCATAATGGTGGCGAGCCGGGGATCATCAGGTTCGCACACGTTGCAGGGAGCGCCAAGGGGTACGTAGAGTTTTCCGTCCGGTCCGAATGAGATGAACTTCCACCCGTGGAGCTGGTAGTGGGGAAAGGCATCGTTGACCACTACCGGTTCGGGCGGGTCTTCCAGCCTGTCCTCAATGTCATCGAACCTTACCACGCGGCCGATCTCCGCCACGAAGAGGTCCCCGTCCAGGAAGGCCACACCGTTCGGCGAATCCAGACCGCCGGCTATGATGTGCACCGTCTCGGCCCCCGGAATGCCATCCTCGTCCACAAGGGCGTAGACGTTTCCGGCTCCGCGTGAACCGACGAATACGGTGCCGTTCTCACCCAGGCACAGTGAACGGGCTCCGTCCACCTCCCGGGCGAAGACCTCGATACCGAAACCCTCGGGCAGCAGGATGCCGTCCAGCCCCGGAAATGGCGCCCAGTCCGCAACTTCCGCCGAACACTCGTCTGCCGGGAATGTCAGCGTGACGGCAAGAAGAAGACACCATACCAGCAATTCCTGGAAGCCGCTTTCACCGTTCTTTTTCATCCGCTCTCCTCTCTATCGCCGGACTGGATCCGGCCGGGGCCCTTTCCGGCCACGATAATCCTCACAACATCGAAAAGCCGGTTCTCCACCGTTAAAATCTCGAAACCCGCCGCCTGAATGTTGTCCAGTGTCTTTCGGACCATGGAAGTGCCCAGAAGTAACCTGGTAAAGACGTTCATGATGTGAAGGAAGAAGTTCAGCAGATGGCTGTCACTTTTCATGTGCTCCAGGAATACAGCTCTTCCTTCAGGTTTCAGAACCCTTCTGATCTCCCGAAGACCCGCCATGGGCTCTGGCACCGTACAGAAGACGAAAGTGCTGATAACGGTCTGGAAGGAATCGTCCTCATAATCCAGGGCCTCCACGTCCATTTCCCGGAGATCCAGGTTCGAAAGGCCCAGTTTATCGGCCTTCTCCGCCGCCACGTCCAGCATCCCGGGGCTGAAATCGATGGCTGACAGATCCAGGTCGGCCGGGTAGTGTTCCAGGTTCTTTCCGGTACCAACGCCAACCTCCAGGGTCCTTCCCTCGGCGCGGTCAACGGCCTCAATTCTAAGCCTTCGAAAGACGAACCTCTCCATCGGCCATTCGAACAGATCGTACAGCCTGGATATCCTGGAGTACTTTTCCGCGGCACAATTCTGCATGTATTAAGTATATGAGTGATTCCACCCGGCGCAAATCGCAGATCCCTCCGGGAACCGATTATGTCGGCCGGACAGGCCGATTACAGTATGGATGAGGGTAACGTTTTTGAGATGCAGTGAAGGCCGCTGTTGGACTCGATTATCCTTCTGCAGTCCACAGGCACGGCTTCGTATCCGAGCTTCTCGAGCAGTCCCGGGACAACTTCATCCTCAGGACGTGAGTACGATGGACAGAGAGCCTTATCGTTGAGCAGTATGCCATTGGCGTAATTAGGCATCGTGTTCACGTCATCGTACTCGATCCGTGGCAGGCCCGGCATCATCAGAGTCTCATGACCGTGATTCCTGATAGCTTCGATAGCCGGACGCACCGAAATCTCCTGCGGCGTCCCGTCCGGGTACTGCGATACCAGCCAGACCTTAGGCCTGACCGGCCACAGGTACATGTCCAGGTCCCCGGTGTGGTCTCCTGCAAGAGGCGGAACCGGAATGAACCGCTGGGAGGTGAAACTTTTCCTGAAGAACTCGAGTCGTGCTTCGGCGGCGCTGTCCGCAGTCTCCTCCGAGACGAGACAGAGATCATCGTTGACTGAGATGCGGGCGGTGGCGAAACTCTCCTCCATCCTCAGCGGCCGGAAACCCAGGCTGTCTATTATGTCTCCGGAAAACCTGTGCAGATAGTCCGCCAGGTCCAGTTTATCGTTCCTGAAATGCAGGCCTGTTCCCCTGCCCTGTTCATCCCGGCAGAACACGGGAAAGTACTCCGCAATTATTCCGCGGAGGGGCGAGTTCGGATTGAGGACCATTCCGTCTTCACTCAATCCGTTCTCCGCAAGTATCTTCAACAGCAGAGGCTTCTCGTCCTCAGCCACGAATATCTCCACCGTGACATCCCCGGGAACCTCCCGGGCGATGTCGCAGATGGTCCGGCCGTAGTCGAACCTGCTGTGGAAGAAACTTTTGACGAAGCTCAAGTACAGCCTGCCCACAGGCTCGTACTCTGGAATAATTCTCATTCTGCACCCCAATAGAGACCGCACCGTAATCGTACGGAGGCAGGGACGGTGAATGGTGCCCCCGACACGACTCAAACTCGCGGCCTGCGGTTAAGGAAAACGAGGCTTTGCCGAGTTTCCGCGAGATTCATGTACCAAGAGCGACCGAGCGAAACCGCCGCGTAAACCTGCGCGGTTTCTATCTGCTTCTTCAGCTTCCGTTTATTAATTCTGGTGCCCCCGACACGACTCAAACTCGCGGCCTGCGGTTAAGGAAAACGAGGCTTTGCCGAGTTTCCGCGAGATTCATGTACCAAGAGCGACCGAGCGAAACCGACGCGTAAACCTGCGCGGTTTC